>NZ_JBHYJI010000015.1:0-177143 GCF_042740435.1 Streptomyces sp. NPDC059002
CTACCAACCCCAAACCGCCCCAGCCCCTTGACCGAAGTCATAGGGGCACCCCCCCGCAGGCCCGGGGGCGCGTGTGCCCCCGCTTCCACCCACCCACCCCACCCCAGCGCCGCCGCAGGCCCCGCCGCTGTGGGCAGGCGTGCCGCAGGGCGGCACGGGTGGGCACAGCCCACGTCGCCGGGGGGCGTGAACGGAGGCGGGAGGCCGGGTGTGGGTGGGGCGTAGGGTTCGGGGATGGGTGAGCGAGGTTTGGGGCGGTGGGGCGGGGCCCTCGTGGGGGCCGGGGTCGCCGCACGCGCAGGGGCCGCCGTGCTGCGGGCGTGGGCGCCGGGCGGGGCGGGCCGGTGGGAGCGGAAGAACTACGCGGGGCGGACCGTGGAGTTGTACGCGGGACCGGCCGCCGCCGTCGGCACAGCGATCGGCGTGAGCGCGCTGCCCGCCAGACCCCGCGCCGCCGCGACACTGGCCGTGCTCGCGGCAGGCGCCTGCGGGACGTACGACGACATGGCGGGGGCCGGTGATCCGCGCCGCGGGTTCCGGGCGCATCTGGGGGCGCTGCGGCAGGGCGAGGTGACCAGCGGCGCCGTGAAGCTGTTCGGCGTCTCGGCCGCGGGCCTCGCCGCCGGTGCGCTGCTCAAGGAGCGCCCCGTGGACCGGCTGCTCGCGGGTGTGGTCGTCGCGGGCGCCGCGCACTTCGTGAATCTCGTCGACGTACGCCCGGGAAGGGCCGCCGGGACCGTGCTGGCCCTCGCGGCACCGGGGCTGCTGCGCAAGGGCCCCGGCGCGGTCGTCGCCGCGGCCTCGATGGGCGCGGCCGCTGCCGTGCTCCCCGACGACATCGGCGAGCGCGCGATGCTCGGCGACGCCGGGGCGCATGCCCTGGGTGCGGCGCTGGGCACCGCCGTCGTCGCGGGCAATGGACGCCTCGGCCTCGCCGCGCACGCCGCCGCACTGGTGGCCGCGGCGGTCTACGGGGACCGGGTGAGCGCGTTCGCTTCCACTCCTGCCGTCCGCACAAACACGGCGACCCTCACCCGTGTGGGTGATCCCAGGCCCTGAGTTGCCCCTCCAAACGCGGAAGTGACCTTTCGGCGGTGCCGGAACGCCCGTGCGGGCTGGCATCCTTGGCGCAGCATCTGCCCGACCCGCCCGAGCACCCCGACGCAGACTCAGGAGTCCCGGCCACGTGAGCCACGTGAGCAGCCACTCGCCGCACGGACAGACGTCACTGCACACCGTTCAAGTCCTCGGCGGCGGCAGCGCGGGCAGCAGCGCGCACGTCAGATCGCTGGCCGCGGGACTCGCCGCCCGGGGCGTGCGGGTCACCGTGTGCGCCCCCGAAGAGGCGGCCCTCGCATACGACTTCGCGAGCACGGGCGCCCGGCACGTCCCCGTGCCGCGGAGCGGCGATCCCGCCTCCGTCGCCGCCCTGCGCGCGGCCTGCGCCGAGGCCGATCTCGTCCACGCGCACGGCCTGCACGCCGCCCTGCGCGCGTCCGTCGCGCTGACCGGACGCCGCACCCCGCTCGTCGTCACCTGGCACACCCGCTCGCACGCGGAGGGCGCCCGTGCCCGCGTCCTGCGCCTTCTGGAGCGGCGCGTGGCCAGGGCGGCCGCCGTGGTCCTCGGCACCTCGTCGGATCTCGTCGACCGGGCGCGCAGCAGGGGCGCGCGGGACGCCCGTCTCGCGGCGATCGCGCTGCCCGCGCCGCGCCGCCCCGAGGCCGATGCGGCCGTCGAGGAACCCGAATCGGTCCGTCACAAGGCCCGCGCCGAACTCGGCGCCGTGGACCGGCCGTTGATCCTGGCCGTCGGCGCCCTCGAACGGCACCGCGGCTACGACCACCTCCTGGACGCCACGCGCGTGTGGCGGCACCTGGATCCGCTGCCGCTGCTCGTCGTCGCGGGGGAGGGGCCCGAACGGGCCGTCCTGCAGCGGCGCATCGAGGCGGAGGGGCTGCCCGCCCGGCTCGTCGGGCGGCGCGACGACGTGCCCGAGCTGCTCGCGGCCGCCGATCTCGCGGTGGTGCCCAGCAGTTGGGAGTCCCGTTCCGTCCTCGCGCAGGAAGCCCTGCACGCGCGCGTGCCGCTGGTGGCGACGGCCGTCGGCGGTGTCCCCGAACTGGTCGGCGACGCCGCCGAACTCGTCCCGTACGCCGACGCGGAGGCCCTCGGCACCGCCGTCGCCCGGCTGCTCGCCGACCCGGTGCGCAGGGGCGAGCTGAAGGCCAGGGGCGCGGCGCAGGCCGCCACATGGCCGACGGAGGACGAAACGGTCACCCAAGTGCTCAGCGTGTACGACGAGTTGACCCAGCCGCTGCCGTACAGCTGAGGCGCCTCACAGCACGTGGCGGCGCGCCCGCAGGGCCAGGCTCAGGGCGAGCACCGTCTGGGGGTCGTCGAGGTCCGTGCCCAGGAGTTCGCTGATCCGGGCCAGGCGGTTGTACAGGGTCTGCCGGTTCAGGTGGAGTTCGCGCGCCGTCTCCGCCTTGCGGCCCGCGTGCGCCAAGTACGTCTGGAGCGTGGGCAGGAGCGGCGGCCTTGACCGCTCGTCGTGGGCGCGCAGCGGGCCGATCGCACGGTCCACGAACGCCGCCAGGTCGGGATGGTCCCGCAGCCGCCACAGGAGCAGGTCGATGTCGAGCCGCCGCGCGTCGTACCAGGGGCGGTCGGACAGGCCCTGCGCGGCCGCCGCCGTCTCCGCCGCGTGCCGCAGGCCCGCGGACGCCGCGGCCCAGCCGCCCGCGACCCCGACCACGACGACCGGCGGCTGCGCCCCGGGCCGCTGCATCCCGGCCCGCTCCACTCCGGCCCGCAGCGCGGCGGCGACGCGGTCGGCCACCGCGGTGCGCTCCGACTCCGAGCGCAGCCCGAGCAGCAGCGGCACGCGGCCCTCGACGGGGCGTACGCCCAGGAGCACCGGCACTCCCACCGACGCCAGCTCCTCGGCGACCGCGCGTGCGAGGACCGCCCAGGCGCCGCCGGTCGGCAGCCCGTCGGCGAGCCGCATCACGACCGGCAGGAGCGGGCTCTCGCCCGGCTTGAAGCCGAGTACACGGGCCTGTGCGGGGGCGTCGTCGGCCGCGATCCGGCCCTCCGCGAGGTCGGTGAGGAAGTCGCCGCGGCCGCGCGCCGCGAGCTCCTCCTCCTGGCGGGCCTGCATCAGGACCACCGCGAGGCTGCCCGCGGCCCGCTCCGCGGCGATGCGGTGCACGGGCAGCGGCGCGGACTCCACGGCGAGCAGCACGAGCCTGGCCCGCACCGAGCCCGTGCCGGGCCCGCCGCCCGGCACGTCGACGAGGACCGCGCCCGCGGGCGGCCCGTCCTTGCGGTGCCCGCGCAGCCCCTCCCACACCTGCAGCGGATCGGCGCACTCGGTGCTCGCGCCCGCGGCGTACAGGAGCTGCCCGTCCGCCGTCTCAAGGAACACCGGGTTGCCGCTGAACTCCGCGAGGATGCCGAGGACTTGAGGCACGCCGCCCCCGCCGAGCAGCGCCTCCGTGCAGCGTCTGTGCACCTCCTCGGCCCGCTGGAGCAGCGCGTAGTGGCCGTTGACGATCTCGGTGTGCACCTCTTCGGTGACCGTCACGAAGGGCACCTCGCGGTGCAGCTGCACCAGCGGGAGGCCGGCCGCCCGCGCCGTGTCCACGATCGCCGCGGGCAGCCGGGTGAAGCGCGGGCCCAGCTCGACCACCAGGGCCGCGATGCCGCGCTCGGCGAGGTTGCGCACGAAGGCACGCTGTTCGGCGGGGCGCGCACCGAGCCCGAGCCCGGTGGTGAGCAGCAGTTCGCCGCCCTTGAGCAGGGAGGCGATGTTGGGCACCTCGCCCGCGTGGACCCACCGCACGGTCCGCTGCAGCCGCTCCGAGCCCGCGACGACCTCGGGGAGGCCGCTGCGCAACCCCGGCAGTTCCAGCGCGCGCTGCACGGTGATGCCGCCCTGAGTGCCCTGACTTTCCATGGCGCGGACGCTACCGGGGCACACGTTCTGGCGATATCTCAGGCGGGTCACGGTGGTGGTCCGGGGCCCTCGCGGCCCGACAACTCGTCGCTTCCGCGCGGCAATTGTGCGACCCCCTGCCGCTTGTGGCGTACGTCACTCGACGGCAAGGTGCCCGCCATGTCAGAGCAACCAACCACACCCGAGGTCCACCGCCTCAAGGCGAACTCCGTCGGGGTCGTCGGCGTCGTCTTCATGGCGGTCGCCACCGCGGCGCCCATCACGGCGATGACCGGCAACCTCCCGATCGCCGTCGGCGCGGGCAACGGCACCGGAGCCCCCGCCGGCTACCTCTTCGCGACGCTCGTCCTGACGGTGTTCTCCGTCGGATACGTCGCCATGGCCCGGCGCATCACCGCAGCGGGCGCCTTCTACGGCTATATCTCGCACGGCCTCGGCCGCGTCGCGGGCCTGGCGTCGGGGCTGCTCGCCGTCCTCGCGTACATCGTCTTCGAGGCGTCGATCGTGGGCGTCTTCGCGTACTTCGCGCGGACCACCGTCCTCGATCAGCTCGGCGTCGACGTGCCGTGGATCGTGTACGCGGCCGGGATGCTGGCCGTGACGGCCGTCCTCGCGTACTTCGACATCAACCTCACCGCGAAGGCGCTCGGCGTGATGCTCGTCGCGGAGATCGCCGTCCTCTTCGCGGTCGCCACCGCCGTCCTGGTCCAGGGCGGCGGCCCCGACGGAATCCCCCTCGAACCGGTCAACCCGAAGAACGCCTTCACCGGCACCTCCGCCGGGCTCGGCCTGTTCTTCGCCTTCTGGTCCTGGGTCGGCTTCGAATCGACCGCGATGTACGGCGAGGAGTCCCGCGACCCCAAGCGCGTCATCCCCCGCGCGACCCTCGTCTCGGTCGTCGGCGTCGGCCTCTTCTACATCTACGTCTCCTGGATGACGATCGCGGGCAACGGATTGACCGGCGCCGTGCGCGTCTCGCAGTCCGCAAGCCCGCTCGACCTCTTCTTCGACCCCGCGCACGGCTTCATCGGCGCCTGGGCGGTCGACACCTTCCAATGGCTGCTGATCACGGGCTCGTTCGCCTGCGGCATGGCCTTCCACCAGTGCGCGGCCCGCTATCTGTACGCGATCGGGCGCGAGGGCCTGCTGCATCGCGCCCTCGGCCGCACACACCCCGCGCACGGCTCGCCGTACATCGCCTCGTACGTCCAGTCCGTCATCGCCGTCGTGCTCGTGGCCGCCTTCTGGCTCGCCGGACTCGATCCGTACGTCCACCTCTACACGCTGCTCGCGATCCTCGGCACGATGGCGATCCTCATCGTGCAGACCCTGTGCTCCTTCGCGGTGATCGGCTACTTCCGGCGCAACCACCCCGAGGACCGGCACTGGTTCAAGACCCTGCTCGCCCCGCTGCTCGGCGGCGTCGGCATGAGCGCCGTCGTCGTGCTGCTCGTCGTCAACATGGACACGGCGGCCGGTGCCGCGGCCGACTCGCTCTTCTTCAAAGCCATCCCGTGGATCGTCGGCCTGGTCTTCTTCGGCGGCATTGGCCTCGGTTGGTACCTGAAGGCCCACAGGCCCTTGCGGTACGAGGTCATCGGCCGCGTCGTCCTTGAGGACGCGGCCGAACGCACCGAAGAAGCTCTGACCTGAGCACAGGTGCGGGCGGCGTCAGCCGCCGTACGCCCCCGAAGCCGTGAGCCGCAGTGCCGTGTCGATCAGCGGCACGTGGCTGAACGCCTGCGGGAAGTTGCCGACCTGGCGCTGCAGCCGCGGATCCCACTCCTCGGCGAGCAGCCCCAGGTCGTTGCGGAGCGCGAGGAGCTTCTCGAAGAGCTTGCGGGCCTCGTCGACCCTGCCGATCATCGCGAGGTCGTCGGCCATCCAGAACGAGCAGGCGAGGAACGCCCCTTCGTCGCCTTCGAGGCCGTCCACGCCCGCGTCGTCACCGGTCGTCGGGTAGCGCAGGATGAAGCCGTCCGACGTGGAGAGCTCGCGCTGGATCGCCTCGATCGTGCCGATGACGCGCTTGTCGTCGGGCGGCAGGAAGCCCATCTGCGGAATCAGCAGCAGCGAGGCGTCCAGCTCCTTGGAGCCGTACGACTGCGTGAAGGTGTTCCGCTCCTTGTCGTAGCCCTTCTCGCACACGTCCCGGTGGATGTCGTCGCGCAGCTCGCGCCACTTCTCCAGGGGGCCGTCCGCGTCGCCGGACTCGATGAGCTTGATCGTGCGGTCGACGGCGACCCAGACCATCACCTTGGAGTGCACGAAGTGGCGGCGAGGTCCTCGCACCTCCCAGATGCCCTCGTCCGGCTGGTCCCAGTGCGTCTCCAGGTAGCGGATCAGCTTGAGCTGGAGCAGCGAGGCGTAGTCGTTGCGGGCGAGGCCCGTCATATGGGCCAGGTGCAGGGCCTCGGTGACTTCGCCGTACACGTCGAGCTGCAGCTGGTGCGCGGCGCCGTTGCCCGCCCGTACCGGCTGCGAGTCCTCGTACCCCGGAAGCCAGTCCAGCTCTGTCTCGCCGAGCTCGCGCTCGCCCGCGATGCCGTACATGATCTGCAGGTTCTCCGGGTCGCCCGCGACCGCCCGAAGGAGCCACTCGCGCCAGGCGCGGGCCTCCTCGCGGTAGCCGGTGCGCAGCAGCGAGGAGAGCGTGATCGCGGCGTCGCGCAGCCATGTGAAGCGGTAGTCCCAGTTGCGGGAGCCCCCGATGTCCTCGGGCAGGGAGGTGGTGGGCGCCGCGACGATCCCGCCGGTGGGCGCGTACGTGAGCGCCTTCAGCGTGATCAGCGAGCGGACCACGGCCTCGCGGTAGGGGCCGTGGTACGTACAGTGCTCGACCCACTCCCGCCAGAAGGTCTCCGTGGCGGTGAGCGCCGCCTCGGGCTCCGGAAGGGCGGGCGGCTCCTTGTGCGAGGGCTGCCACGAGATGGTGAACGCGATCCGGTCGCCCGGCGCGACCGTGAAGTCCGAGTACGTGGTCAGGTCCTTGCCGAAGGTCTCGGCGGACGTGTCCAGCCAGACGGAATCGGGGCCCGCGACGGCCACCGTGCGCCCGTCGACCTTGTGCACCCAGGGCACCACACGGCCATAGCTGAAACGCATCCTCAGCGCGGAGCGCATCGGGACGCGGCCGCTGACGCCCTCGACGATCCGCACCAGCTGCGGGGCGTCGGTGTCGCGCGGCGGCATGAAGTCGATCACGCGGACGGTGCCGCGGGGGGTGTCCCACTCGGATTCGAGCACCAGGGAGTCGCCGCGATAGGTGCGGCGCGCGGCAGCCGGTGGCTGCGCGTCCGGGGTGTGTGCGGGCCCGAGGCGCCAGAAGCCGTGCTCCTCGGTGCCCAACAGGCCGGCGAAAACGGCGTGGGAGTCGAAGCGGGGCAGGCACAGCCAGTCGACTGTGCCGTCCCGGCAGACCAGGGCAGCGGTCTGCATGTCTCCGATGAGTGCGTAGTCCTCGATGCGCCCGGCCACGTGCATCTCCAGTCGAACGGCCACGTTCGCCCCGCGGGGCGCTTACTGGTCAGCGGTCAAGTGATCGTTGACGAGCGCTTGTTCCGGATGCAGGGCGGGGTGATGCCGTGTGCCGGAGGGGGCTCGGCAGCGAGTGTCCGAGCAGGATACGACGCACCCTAGTGATCCGCGCGCCCCTCCGGACAACGCGGCTCCGCCGAACGGGTGAACGCCTGGTGAGGGGCGGTGCCCGGGCCGACGCGCGGGGCGTGCGGGTCTCGTGACCGTCGTGTGTGCGCTCCGTGGCGGAGCGTGGCCGGAAGCAGGCCCGTCCCGTCGCTGATACCCTGGTAGCCCGTGAGCCGGTGGTCATAGAACCCCCGAACCGCAGCGACGGCACCTCCCCCGAATCCCTGGTGAGGGCGCCGGTACGCACCCTCCAGACCGCGACCACGGGAGCCCCCTCTTGGCCATGCAGCCCAAATCCACGACGACCAAGCACATCTTCGTCACCGGGGGTGTCGCCTCTTCCCTCGGCAAGGGTCTGACTGCCTCCAGCCTGGGTGCGCTCCTCAAGGCGCGTGGCCTGCGCGTCACGATGCAGAAGCTCGACCCGTACCTGAACGTCGACCCGGGCACGATGAACCCCTTCCAGCACGGCGAGGTGTTCGTCACCAACGACGGCGCCGAGACCGACCTGGACATCGGCCACTACGAGCGCTTCCTCGACGTCGACCTCGACGGCTCCGCGAACGTGACCACCGGCCAGGTCTACTCCCAGGTGATCGCCAAGGAGCGGCGCGGCGAGTACCTCGGCGACACCGTCCAGGTCATCCCGCACATCACCAACGAGATCAAGCACCGCATCCGCCGCATGGCCACGGACGACGTCGACGTCGTGATCACCGAGGTCGGCGGCACGGTGGGCGACATCGAATCCCTTCCGTTCCTGGAGACCGTCCGCCAGGTCCGCCACGAGGTCGGCCGCGACAACGTCTTCGTCGTGCACATCTCGCTGCTCCCGTACATCGGCCCCTCCGGCGAGCTGAAGACCAAGCCGACCCAGCACTCGGTCGCCGCCCTGCGCAACATCGGCATCCAGCCCGACGCGATCGTGCTGCGTGCCGACCGCGAGGTGCCCACCGCCATCAAGCGCAAGATCTCGCTGATGTGCGACGTGGACGAGGCCGCGGTCGTCGCCGCCATCGACGCCAAGTCGATCTACGACATCCCGAAGGTCCTGCACACCGAGGGCCTCGACGCCTACGTGGTGCGCAAGCTCGACCTGCCGTTCCGCGACGTCGACTGGACCCAGTGGGACGACCTGCTCGACCGCGTGCACAACCCGAAGCACGAGGTCACCGTCGCCCTGGTCGGCAAGTACATCGACCTGCCCGACGCCTACCTCTCGATCACCGAGGCGATGCGCGCGGGCGGCTTCGCCAACAAGGCCCGCGTCAAGGTCAAGTGGGTCACCTCGGACGACTGCAAGACCCCGGCGGGCGCCAAGAAGCAGCTCGGTGACGTCGACGCGATCCTGATCCCCGGCGGCTTCGGCGACCGCGGTGTCTCCGGCAAGGTCGGCGCGATCCAGTACGCCCGCGAGAACAAGGTGCCGCTGCTCGGCATCTGCCTCGGCCTGCAGTGCATCGTCATCGAGGCCGCCCGCAACCTCGCGGACATCCCCGACGCCAACTCCACCGAGTTCGACGCCGCCACCGCCCACCCGGTGATCTCCACCATGGCCGAGCAGCTCGACATCGTCGCGGGCGAGGGCGACATGGGCGGCACGATGCGCCTGGGCATGTACCCGGCGAAGCTCGCCGAGGGCTCCATCGCGCGTGAGGTGTACGACGGCAAGGAGTACGTCGAGGAGCGCCACCGTCACCGTTACGAGGTGAACAACGCCTACCGCGCCGAGCTGGAGAAGAAGGCCGGTCTGCAGTTCTCCGGCACCTCCCCGGACGGCAAGCTCGTCGAGTACGTCGAGTACCCGCGTGAGGTGCACCCCTACCTGGTCGCCACGCAGGCCCACCCGGAGCTGCGCTCGCGCCCGACGCGTCCGCACCCGCTCTTCGCCGGCCTGGTGAAGGCGGCCGTCGAGTGCAAGACGGGCGCCAAGTCCGGCAAGTAACACCAGGGCGATACGGTTGCCGGGGTGCGTGCCTTATGAGGCGCGTGCCCCGGTTTCTGTTTGCACGTGTGGGAGGACAGAGCGACATGACGATCAAGGACACCGCCGAGGAGTGGCAGGTCACGGCGACCCAGACGCCGTTCGTCGGGAACAAGACCTCCGTACGCACCGACGACGTGGTCATGCCCGACGGATCCGTCGTGCGCCGCGACTACCAGGTGCACCCCGGCTCGGTGGCCGTCCTCGCACTCGACGACGCGGGCCGCGTCCTGGTCATCCGCCAGTACCGCCACCCCGTCCGCGAGAAGCTCTGGGAGATCCCCGCCGGGCTGCTCGACATCCCCGGCGAGAACCCGCTGCACGCCGCCCAGCGCGAGCTCTACGAAGAGGCGCACGTCAAGGCCGAGGACTGGCGCGTGCTCACCGACGTCTACACCACCCCCGGCGGCTGCGACGAGGCCGTGCGCGTCTTCCTCGCCCGTGACCTCTCCGAGGCCGAGGGCGAGCGCTTCGAGGTCTCCGAGGAGGAGGCCGACATGGAGCTCGCCCGGGTGCCCCTCGAAGAACTCGTACGCGGTGTGCTCGCCGGAGAGCTGCACAACAACTGCCTCGTGGTGGGCGTCCTTTCGCTCTGCGCGGCGCTCAACGGAGACGGCGTCGACGCGCTGCGCCCGGCCGAGGCGCCCTGGCCCGCGCGGCCCTTCGAGGTCTGAGGCCGACCGTCACGAGGTCTCGTATGACGATCCACTGATCCGATCGGGCGACTTGTGCGCGCCGCGCGGCCGGGTGGGCCGCAGGGCCTGAACTAGGCTCTGAAAGCGTCCCGCCCGGAGTCCCGGCGGGTTCGTGCAGGCGGACGGGAGCGTGGCCCGTGACGGATCAGGCGGTCGACACGGACGGTGCGGCGGCGGGCGGCGCGGTGCCGTCGCCCGCGAGTGCCGCGGCCGGGCCGACAGAGACTCAGTTCGTGGGCAGGCGCCGGGAGTTGAAGGAACTCCGCGCCGACATCGACCGGGCAGGACTCGACACCCTCTCGGGCCGCAAGGCACCCCGCGCGCGCGTCCTGCTGATCGCGGGCCAGCCCGGAACCGGCCGCACCTCGCTCGCCGCGGAACTGACGCGGCAGCTCGCGGGCGACTACCCCGACGGGGTGCTGCGGGCCCGCCTCACCGAGCCCGACGGCGCGCGGGTGCCCACCGAACGCACCGCCCGTGAACTGCTCGACGCGCTGGCCGTGCCCGCGCCGCCCGGCGCCTGCGAGGACGACCTCTCCGCCGCGCTCAGGGACGCGCTCGCGGACCGCAGGGCGCTGCTGTTCCTCGACGACGCGGCGGACGCCGAGCAGGTCGACCCGCTGCTCCCCGACACCCCCGACTGTCTCGTCGTCGCCGTCTCCGACGGGCCGCTCACCGGCATCCCCGACGTGCGGCCCTGCACGCTCGGCGGCCTGGACAAAGGGGCCGCCGTCGAACTGCTCGCCCGCGCTGCGGGCGCCGTGCGCATCACCGTCGACCCGCGCTCGGCCGAGAGCCTGGTCGAGGCGTGCGCGGCGCACCCCCAGGCGCTGGTCCTCGCGGGCGGCTGGCTCTCCGTGCGGCCCAAGGCCGCCGTCGCCGATCTGGCCAAGCAGGTGCACGACATGCCGGACGAGGGGTCCGCCCTCGCGCGTGTCTTCTCCCACACGTACGCATCGCTGCCCGGGCCCGCCGCGCGGATACTGCGATTCCTCTCGCTCGCCCCGGCCGGCCACGTCGACCCGCACACCGCGTCCGCGCTCGCGGGCTGCTCGGTCTCCGCGGCCCGTACGACCCTCGACGACTTCGTGGCGCTCGGCCTGGTGCGCGCCGTGGACTCGCCGCTTCCGCAGTACGAGGTGCCGGGCTGCCTGGTGCCGCTGCTGCGCTCCCGCACCGAGAGCCAGGACCGCCCCGCCGAGGTGCAGCTGGCCAGGGCCCGGATGCTGGAGCGGACCGTGCGGCTGCTGCAGTCCTGCCGTGCGGTCACCGAGCCCGAGGGCTCGGCCGCCCGCAAGAAGCTCGCGGGGCTGCCGCGGGCGCTGCGCTTCCCCTCCGCGGGCGCCGCCGCCGAGTGGCTGCGGATCCGGCAGCCCGCACTGCTCGCCGCCGCCCGGCTCGCGGTGGCCGACGGGGATCTTGACACCCTCGCGCGGCGCCTGATGGCGGCCCTGACGCGGGCCCTTGTCGCCCACCGCGGCAAGGAGGACGCGGCTCCCGAGCTGTACGGCATCCACCAGCTGGTCCTCGGCGTGGCCGAGCGGCGGAACCTGCCGCGCGAGCAGGCCGCCGCGCTGCTGAACCTCGCCGACCTGGACGCGCAGACGGGACGGACGCGCGACGCCCTGGCCCGCTACCGTGCGGCGCTCGACGCGGGACGGGCGGCGGGCGATCCGTACGCCATCGGGCGCGCGATGGAATCCGTAGGCGGCACCTATCAGGAGCTGGGGGACTGGCCGCGGGCCTCGGACTGGTACGGCAGGGCGCTGGCCCAGCGCCTGGCCCGTGGCGAGCGCGCCGACGCGGCCCGTCTCTACGGCCGGATCGGCGCGGTGCACACCTACGCGGGTCGCTACGGAGAGGCCCTGCGCAACTGGAGTTCGGCCGTCACCGGGCACCGCAAGAACGGCGATGTGGCCGCCCAGGCAAGGGCGTTGAGCGAGATGGCGCGGGTGCAGGAGTACGCGGGGCGGCCCGAGGAGTCGCTGCGCACCTGCCAGGAAGCCGTCGAGTGGGCGCGGCACGCCAAGGACGTACGCCTGCAGGCGGCGCTGCAGCTCAGGCTCGCGGACACCCTGGAGCGGCTCGGCGACCCGGCGGCCGCCCGGCTGCACAGAGGCGCTGCCGAGCGCATGCTGGGAACGGAGTTCCCGGCGGACGCGAGGCTTGAATCGAACGGTGGAGCGGGGTCTTCCGCCTACGAAATCCGTAGCGCATCTGCGGAAGATTGAAGTATTGAAAGGCTAGACAGCGAGAAATCCTTCATTAGACTGGCTCCGCCGCGTCCATCCGTGGCGTCCCCCGCTGCGCCCTTGTGTGCACCGGTCTGTACCGCATTGCCCGAGAAATCCCCTGAGCCAAGGACCGTGATCGACGATGAAGGTCGGCATCCCCCGCGAGGTCAAGAACAACGAGTTCCGGGTGGCCATCACCCCCGCCGGCGTGCACGAGCTGGTGCGCCACGGCCACCAGGTCGTCATCGAGCGGAACGCCGGCGTCGGCTCCTCGATCACGGACGCCGAGTACGTCTCGGCCGGTGCCCAGATCCTGGACACCGCCGACGAGGTCTGGGCCACCGCCGACCTCCTCCTGAAGGTCAAGGAGCCCATCGCGGAGGAGTACCACCGCCTCCGCAAGGACCAGACCCTCTTCACCTACCTGCACCTGGCCGCCTCCAAGGAGTGCACGGACGCGCTCCTGGAGTCCGGCACGACCGCCATCGCGTACGAGACGGTCGAGACCGCGAACCGCGCGCTCCCGCTGCTCGCCCCGATGTCCGAGGTCGCGGGCCGCCTGGCCCCGCAGGTCGGCGCCTACCACCTGATGGCCGCCAACGGCGGCCGCGGCGTCCTGCCGGGCGGCGTCCCGGGTGTGGCCGCGGGCAAGGCCGTCGTCATCGGCGGCGGTGTCTCCGGCTGGAACGCCGCGCAGATCGCCATCGGCATGGGCTTCCACGTGACCCTGCTCGACAAGGACATCAACAAGCTCAAGGAGGCGGACAAGATCTTCGGTACGAAGATCCAGACCGTCGTCTCCAACGCCTTCGAGCTCGAGAAGGCCTGCCTCGAGGCCGACCTCGTCATCGGTGCCGTCCTCATCCCGGGCGCCAAGGCCCCGAAGCTGGTCACCAACGAGCTCGTCTCGCGGATGAAGCCGGGAAGTGTCCTTGTCGACATCGCGATCGACCAGGGCGGCTGCTTCGAGGACTCGCACGCGACCACGCACGCCGAGCCGACCTTCCCGGTCCACAACTCGGTCTTCTACTGCGTCGCCAACATGCCCGGCGCGGTGCCCAACACCTCCACCTACGCGCTGACCAACGCGACGATGCCGTACATCGTCGAGCTGGCGAACCGCGGCTGGGTCGAGGCCCTGCGCCGCGACCCGGCGCTGGCCCTGGGTCTCAACACCCATGACGGCAAGGTCGTTTACAAGGAGGTCGCCGAGGCCCACGGCCTGGAGCACATCGAGCTGGAGTCGCTCCTCGGCTGACCCGGTGACCGACTCCGGTCGGTCCCGGACGCTTTCGTCAACGAGAGTCGTCAATCTCACGCCCACGGCCGGACCTTGAGAGGGGTCCGGCCGTATGCGTATCAGTGTGGACACGCTCAACTCGCCTTGAACGTAACCCTTTAACCGTTTCGCCCACCCCTGAAACGTGGCGATGATGAGCCGCACACCCTTGACACAAGGGCGTTCCGTTGCCGACACATCGGGCCGGGTCCGGCGGATTGTGTTGCTGTGGAGCGGTGACACGCCATAGAGTCGCCAACCGTCGGCATGGTGCCACGCTGACCTATCGAGAAATTTCCTGGTCACCAAGGAGGTAAGACGACTTGTGAATGAGTCGACATTTGCTCCCGGGGGTGGTCAACCAGGAACGTCTGTGCGGGACCAAGGACCCGTGGGGCTCGAGGCCGTCGGCTCCGTCGCTGTCCGCACCTTCGAAGCCAGGCAGAGCCCCCAGCCGACACAGTCAGCACCCCAGAGCATGGATGGCCATCACGTGAACGCCATGGCCGGCGACCGGAGTGGCGATAACACCCACACCCACCTCGCCGACTACGAGGAACTGCCCCAGGGGCACTTCTACGACCCCGACGCCGAGTACGAGCCCGATCCGGAGTACGCGGCCACGCTCGCGCCGGACGCCGCCCGTCAGCGCCGCGAGCGCATCGGCCCCACGGGACGCCCACTGCCGTACTTCCCGATCCCGGGCCCGCTGACCGACCACGGTCCCGCGAAGATCATCGCGATGTGCAACCAGAAGGGCGGCGTCGGCAAGACGACGTCGACCATCAACCTGGGCGCCGCGCTCGCCGAGTACGGACGCCGGGTCCTGCTCGTCGACTTCGACCCGCAGGGCGCACTCTCCGTGGGCCTCGGCGTCAACCCGATGGAGCTGGACCTGACGGTCTACAACCTCCTCATGGAGCGCGGCATGTCCGCGGACGAGGTGCTCCTGAAGACGGCGGTCCCGAACATGGACCTGCTGCCCAGCAACATCGACCTGTCCGCCGCCGAAGTGCAGTTGGTGAGCGAGGTCGCCCGCGAGTCCACGCTGCAGCGCGCCCTGAAGCCGCTGATGCAGGACTACGACTACATCGTGATCGACTGTCAGCCCTCGCTCGGCCTGCTCACCGTGAACGCCCTGACGGCGGCTCACAAGGTGATCGTGCCGCTCGAGTGCGAGTTCTTCGCGCTGCGCGGTGTGGCCCTCCTGACGGAGACCATCGAGAAGGTCCAGGAGCGGCTCAACCCCGACCTGGAGCTCGACGGCATCCTCGCGACCATGTACGACTCCCGCACGGTGCACAGCCGTGAGGTGCTCGCGCGCGTGGTCGAGGCCTTCGACGACCACGTCTACCACACGGTCATCGGGCGCACGGTGCGCTTCCCGGAGACCACGGTCGCCGGTGAGCCCATCACGACGTACGCCTCCAACTCGGTCGGCGCGGCCGCCTATCGCCAGCTCGCCAGGGAGGTGCTCGCCCGGTGTCACGCCGAGTGAGTCTGCCCGGGGCCGACGAACTGTTCCGTACGACCGGGGGGACGGCGCTCCAGTCGTCGTCTCCGCGGCGCCCGGCCAACGGCGAGGCGCGGGTGCCCGCTCCCGCGGGCGAGAGCGACGAGACGGCGGCATCGGACGACGCCGCACAGGGCGACGGCGGTGAGCCCGCCGAACACGCGGCCACGGACGCGGAGTCGGGCTCCGGCGAGTCCCGCAGCCGTGCCGCGGGCGACGCGGAGAAGGGCGCGGGGCGCCGTTCGTCCTCGTCGTCGGCGCAGGAAGGTTCGTCCACCCAGGGCGGCGGCAAGGCCGGTTCCTCCACCGCGCAGGCGCGGCGGCGGGCCCGGGCGGCCAACCGGCGGCCCAGCGGGCGCGAGCGGCACGACGAGAAGATCACCGTGTACGTCTCCGCCGAGGAACTGATGGACCTCGAGCACGCGCGCCTCGTGCTGCGCGGCGAGCACGGGCTCGCGGTCGACCGCGGGCGGATCGTGCGCGAGGCGGTCGCCGTCGTCCTCGCCGACCTGGAGTCCCGCGGGGACGCGAGCATTCTCGTACGACGGCTTCGTGGGCGGTAGGGGTAGCGTTCCCTGGCGATGCGCCTGAACGATGAATCCGCACCGCCCCCCGTTGCCCGCCGCCGCACGTTGGGGCGTGGGCCAGGGGCGGCTCCCGCGGAGCCGGTGCCGGAGCCGGAGTTGGTGCCGGAGCCGGAGCCGGAAGAGCCTGGCCCGCCGGTCGAGCCCGATGACGGGCGCTTCAAGGTTCGGCTCGCGAATTTCGAAGGGCCCTTCGATCTGCTGCTGCAGCTGATCTCGAAGCACAAGCTCGATGTCACCGAAGTGGCGCTGTCCAAGGTGACCGACGAGTTCATGGCGCACATCCGAGCCATGGGGGCCGACTGGGACCTGGACCAGACGACCGAGTTCCTGGTCGTCGCCGCCACGCTGCTCGACCTCAAGGCGGCGCGGCTGCTGCCCGCCGCCGAGGTCGAGGACGAGGCCGATCTGGCGTTGCTCGAAGCGCGGGACCTGCTGTTCGCGCGGTTGCTGCAGTACCGCGCGTACAAGCAGATCGCGGACATCTTCAGCGGGCGTCTGGAGGACGAGGCGCGGCGCTATCCGCGGACCGTGGGGCTCGAGCCGCACCATGCCGAGCTGCTGCCGGAAGTCGTCATCAGCATCGGGGCGGAAGGGTTCGGCAAGCTCGCCGTGAAGGCGATGCAGCCGCGCGCGAAGCCGCAGGTGTACGTCGACCACATCCATGCCCCGCTGGTCTCCGTGCGGGAGCAGGCGGGGCTCGTCGTCGCCCGGCTGCGGGAGCAGGGGGAGGCCAGCTTCCAGGTGCTCGTGGCGGACGCGGGGGACACCCTGACGGTGGTCGCGCGCTTCCTCGCGCTTTTGGAGCTGTACCGCGAGAAGGCCGTCGCCCTGGACCAGGAGGACCCCCTGGGCGAGCTGATGGTGCGCTGGACGGGCGGGGACGGCGCAGAGGAGCCGACGGTGACCGATGAGTTCGACCGGGCCCCCGAGCCGGTCAAGGACGAGGAGAAGGCGTGAGTGCGCAGAGTCCTGTGGGCGAGCTTGCCGGTGCCGTCGCGGAGCTGGCGCTGCGGCCGGCCCTGGAGGCCGTCCTGATGGTCGTCGACGAGCCCGCCACCGAGGAGCATCTCGCGAAGATCCTGCAGCGGCCGAGGCGCCAGGTCGCCGACGCGCTGCGGGAGCTCGCCGACGAGTACACGGTGCAGAAGCGCGGCTTCGAGCTGCGGCTCGTCGCGGGCGGCTGGCGGTTCTACACGCGGCCCGAGTACGCCGCCGCGGTCGAGGGCTTCGTGCTGGACGGGCAGCAGGCGCGGCTCACCCAGGCGGCCCTGGAGACCCTCGCGGTCGTCGCGTACCGCCAGCCGGTCAGCCGTTCCCGGGTCTCCGCGGTGCGCGGGGTGAACTGTGACGGGGTGATGCGGACGCTTCTCCAGAGGGGCCTTGTGGAGGAGGCGGGCGCGGAACCCGAAACAGGTGCGATCCTGTACAGGACGACGAACTACTTTCTGGAGCGGATGGGCCTGCGCGGCCTTGACGAGCTCCCGGAGCTCGCGCCCTTCCTCCCCGAGGCGGACGCGATCGAGTCCGAGACGCTGGAAGGTGTCCCGTCGTTCGACCCGGACGCACCCGATGCGCCGGGGTACGAGTACCCCCAGGGCACAGACGACTAGACGGAACTTTTGATGCGAAGCAGCAGCGGCAGGAACAGCAGCGGAAACAACGGCGGGAGCCGTGGTGGCAACAGCGGCGGCCGCGGCAACAGCGGCGGCCGGGGAAGCACCGGCGGCCGCGGCAATTACCGGGGTGCCGGCAATGGCCGTGACGACAAGCAGGGCAGCGGCAGGCCGAGCAAGCCGCGTCCCGAGGAGCGGCGCTACGACGTGAGCCCCGCCGACGGCGGCACCGGGCCCAAGAAGGGCCGGGGCGCGGCCGCGCGCGGCGGCGCCAAGGGCGGCCCCCGCACGTCCCAGGGCGCGGGTGCCCGCGGCAGCCGTCGTGGCGGCGCCCCGGCGACCTCGCGGGAGTACGACGCCCGGCAGGAGGAGCGCAACCGCGAGCGGTACGCGGGCAAGCCCAAGGTGAACCTGCCCAAGACCTTCCCGGGCGCCGAGCAGGAGGGCGAGCGGCTGCAGAAGGTCCTGGCCCGTGCGGGCTACGGCTCGCGCCGTGCCTGCGAGGAGCTGGTCGACGAGGCCCGCGTCGAGGTCAACGGCGAGATCGTCCTGGAGCAGGGGCTGCGCGTCGACCCGGAGAAGGACGAGATCAAGGTCGACGGGCTGACCGTCGCCACGCAGTCGTACCAGTTCTTCGCGCTGAACAAGCCCGCCGGTGTCGTCGCCACCATGGAGGACCCCGACGGCCGCCAGTGCCTGGGCGACTACACGAACAACCGTGAGACGCGGCTGTTCCACGTGGGGCGCCTGGACACGGAGACCGAGGGCGTCATCCTGCTCACCAACCACGGCGAGCTGTCCCACCGCCTGACCCACCCGAAGTACGGCGTGAAGAAGACCTACCTCGCGCACATCGTGGGTCCGATCCCGCGCGACCTGGGCAAGCAGCTCAAGGACGGCATCCAGCTGGAGGACGGGTACGCGCGCGCGGACCACTTCCGCGTCGTCGAGCAGACCGGCAAGAACTACCTGGTCGAGGTCACGCTGCACGAGGGCCGCAAGCACATCGTGCGGCGCATGCTCGCCGAGGCGGGCTTCCCGGTCGACAAGCTGGTGCGGGTGGCCTTCGGGCCGATCACCCTGGGCGACCAGAAGTCCGGGTGGCTGCGGCGGCTCTCCAACACGGAGGTCGGCATGCTGATGAAGGAAGTCGACCTCTAGGTCTTCTAGATCTTCTAGATCCTCCAGATCTTCCCGGGTCTTCGGGCCCTGAGGGGTTGTGGCTGCCCGTCCGCTCTCTTTATAGTCGTGATGACTATTAAGGGGGTGGGCGGGCATGTCCGTGTCCGGGACCTACGACAAACACGCCTATGAGCCGTTCGCGGTCACCGTCGACCTGGCGGTGTTCACCATCCGCGACGGCGCGCTGCACGTGCTGCTCGTCGAGCGCGGCCAGGAGCCGTACGCGGGGCGCTGGGCGCTGCCCGGCGGGTTCGTGCTGCCCGACGAGTCGGCCGAACGGGCCGCGGGGCGCGAGCTGGCCGAGGAGACCGGCATCGCCGACGTCAGCGGGCTCCACCTGGAGCAGGTGCGCACCTACAGCGAGCCCGGCCGCGATCCGCGCATGCGGGTCGTCTCCGTCGCCTTCGCGGCACTCGTGCCCGACCCGCCCGAGGCGCGCCCGGGAGGCGACGCGGCGCGCGCGGCCTGGCTGCCGTACGGCCCCGCGACGTACCGGCCGCTCGCCTTCGACCACGACCGGATCCTCGCCGACGCCCATGAGCGGGTCGGCGCCAAGCTCGAGTACACCGGGCTCGCCACCGCCTTCTGCGCGCCCCAGTTCACGCTCGGCGAGCTGCGGCAGGTCTACGAGGCGGTGTGGGGCGCCGAACTCGACCCCGCCAACTTCCGCCGCAAGGTCGTCGGCACCGCGGGGCTCGTCGAGGCGGTGCCCGGCGCCGCACGGCTGACCGGCGGCCGCGGCAAGCCCGCGGCGCTCTTCCGCGCGGGCACCGCCACCGCCCTGCATCCGCCGCTGCTCCGCCCCTCCTCGGAAGGAACCTCCTCATGAAGCGCGCCGCCACCGGATCCCTCCTGGGCCTCGCGCTCGGGGACGCGCTCGGCTTCCCGACCGAGTTCAACGACGTGCCTTCGATCCTCGCCAAGTGCGGGCCCTGGCGGGAGATGGAACTGCCGCGTCCCGCCTTCATCACGGACGACACCCAGATGACGCTCGCGCTGGCCCGCGGGCTGCGTACCGCCATGGAGCGCGGGCTGCTCGGGCCCAAGCGCCTGGAGCGGCCGCTGCGCGAGGAGTTCGTGGACTGGTACCAGTCGCCGGAGAACAACCGCGCGCCCGGCAACACCTGCCTGCAGGCCTGCTACCTCCTCAAGAGCGGCAAGCCCTGGCTGGACGCGAGCCAGGTGCACTCCAAGGGCTGCGGCGCCAACATGCGCGTCGCGCCCCTCGGGCTCGCCCCCGGGCTGAGCGACGAAGTGCGGGCCGGTGCCGCCCAGCTGCAGTCCGCGCTCACCCACGGCCACCCGACCGCGCTCGCCGCCTCCGACCTCACCGCGCACGCCGTACGGCTGCTCGCCGAGGGCGCCGAGCCGACAGGGCTCGTCGGACTGCTGCGCTCCTACGCGTACGAGAATCGTGAGACGTACCACGAGCGCTGGCTCGGCGAGCTGTGGACGCGGGACGGGGCCGCGACGCCGGAGGCGTTCATCGCGCGCGGCTGGGACGAGTGCCTCGACGTCCTCGGGCGGGTCCAGGAAGCGCTGCGCTCGCCCTCGCCCGAGACCGACCCGTGCCTCGCCACCGGCGAGGGCTGGATCGCCGAAGAGGCGTTCGCCACCGGCCTGTTGTGCTTCCTGATGTTCGTCGACGAGCCGGTCACCGCGCTGCGCAGGGCCGCCTGCACGTCGGGCGACTCGGACTCGATCGCGTGCCTGACCGGGGCCTTCGCGGGCGCCCACCTCGGGGCGGGCGCATGGCCCGCACAGTGGACGGACCGGATCGAGCACCGGGACGAGCTGCTCGCGTTCGGGGCGCTCTGGGACGCTTGAGGGATGACTGCGGACCTGCGCGGGGTGCACCTGCTGCCGGTGGCCGATCTGGTGGGGCGGGATCCATCTGATGCGCAGCGAGCGGGTCGTCGCCTAGGTCGAGGCCGAGCGCGGCGGCGCCGACGTGGACCACGCGCGCGTGGCCGCCGACGTGGAGCGGCTGCACGCCCTCCTGGACGAGGCCCAGGCGGACTCAGCGCTGCCGGGCATCCACTCCGCGTACGACGCGCTGCACGACCTCGTCGTCCGCGTACGCCTCAAGGGCTGACGCGCGGCGCGTGCGGAACAGGAAGTCCTCGATCCGCTTCCGGTCGGGCCCGGCCGGGAGCGGGCTGCGCGGCGCCGCCTCCTCGGCCTCGGCCGCGAGGCGGTTCATCCAGGACTCGACCTCGGGCCAGGACAGCTCGCCGCGCTTGACGGCGAGCAGCGGCTCGCGCTGCTCGCCCACGTCGATCGTCAGCTCGCCGGTGCGCAGCAGGTCCCGGCAGGACATCAGCAGCCGCAGCAGGTGCATGGCGTGCTTCCAGCGCGGGGCGCCGTGGGTGCGGACGTCCGAGTCGAGCTTCTTGCGCTGGCCGAGGGCGTAGCGCGCGAAGGTGTCGTGGGCCTCGCGGGAGAGGAACGCGTCGCGCAGGGCGAGGAGTTCGCGGCCGGTGTCGGTGACGTGCTCGACGAGCGGGGAGTGCAGGCACTCCAGGACGTTCGGGTTGGCGCGCAGGGCGAGTTCGCAGAAGCGCTCCAGCTCCCAGCTGAACTGTTCCTCGGCGGGACCGTCCAGATGCGTCGGGGGCTTCTCGAAGTGCCAGAAGAGCGGGGTGGGGGCGAGGAAGACGCCCCTGCGGTCGGTGTCGCTGCCGTCCGTGGCCAGGCCGAAGGCGCGCGAGCCCATCACGCAGGAGTAGATCGCGTGGTCGCGTACGAGAGCCAGGTCCTGGGGGTGCATGCGGTGAGCGTACGGGCCCCCGTCAGCCGAGCGTGATCGAATTTCCGGTGACCGTGATCTTCTGCGGGGGCAGTGGGCGCGGCGCGGGGCCGTCCGCGACCGCTGCGTCGGCCACGCGGTACTTGCTGCCGTGGCAGGGGCAGTTGATCGTGCCGTCCGCCACCTCGGAGACCGTGCAGCCCTGGTGGGTGCAGACCGCGGAGAAGGCCTTGAAGTCGCCGCTCTCGGGCTGGGTCACGACGACCTTCTTGTCCTTGAACACCTTGCCGCCGCCGACCGGGATGTCGGAGGTCTTCGCCAGCTCGGGCCCTGCGGGTGGCTTCTCGCTCTCGCCGGAGGGCTTCTCGCCGGACCCGGACGGCTTCTTCGACGCGGGCGTGCCGTCGGATTCTGTGGGGGACCGCGACGGCTCCGCCCCCTCGTCGCCGTACTTCGTGCAGCCCGCCGCCAGCGCCCCCGCCCCCGCCGCGAGAACCGCCCGCCGCGACGCGCCCCCGCTCACGCCGCCACCGCTCACGTCGTCACCCCGAACGTACGGAAGAACCACAGCGCCGACGTCAGCCAGAGCACCGTGAGCGACGCGAAGACCAGGCCCGCGACCACCGGAAGCAGCCAGCCGGGCAGCTTCTCCGAGCGGAGCAGCAGCATCTTGGCGCTGAACGCGCCGAAGAAGAAGCAGCCGAGCAGCGAGTGCCACATCACCCGGGTCGAGTACGTCTGGTAGCCGAGCGCGTAGAGGCAGTGCACCGCCACGGGGACGGCGACCAGGAACGCGATCCGGCCCGACCAGCGGTGCAGGGCCGCCGACCAGGAGGGCCCTGGGAGCTTGCCGTACAGCATCAGTGCCGAGACGACCTGGAGCAGCGCGAAGGCGAACGCCGTCGTGCCCAGCCAGGCCTTGACGGCGCTCGTGCTGCTGAACCCGGCCAGGTTGAAGGCGGTGCCCTCCGGGTCGTGGACCTTGCCGTACGCCCCGAGGCCCACCGCGACGACCGCGGCGAACAGTGCGGGCACCAGATAGCGGGCGGCGCCCGGCCTGCGGTGCTCGCCCGCGCCGGGAGGCACGGGGAAGCCGCCCTGGGTGGGGGCGTTGGGGTCGACGCTCATGAGGGCTCCCTCGACGGCGTTGCGGGACGGGCGGCGCTACGGCGTGACGGGACGGGCGGTGACGACGTCGCCGTCGACGCGGACGGTGCCGGTGCGCGGGTCGAGCCGCGGGGCCTTCGCGGGCTCGCCGTCGCGGTTGAGGATGCCGACCTGGCTGCCGTCGGGCAGGACGATCCAGCCGCCGTCGAGCTTCGCGCCGCGCACCTCGGTGGTGGCGCGGTAGAGGCCGGACGGTTTGACGGCCCTGGCGGCGGTGAACGTGCGGCTCCGGTCGACGTCGACCGTGCCGCGGACCCGCTTGCCGGAGAGCTGTCCCGTCAGCTTCGCGCCGTGCTTGCCGGTCAGCCGCATCGAGCCGTCGTCCTCGACGTTCCCCTTCAGCCAGGACTCGGTGTCGCGGCCGTCGCAGTAGTACGCGATGGCCTTGCCGTCGCGCAGCGAGATGGAGACCGCCGAGGTGTCGTCGTCGGTGCGGCCCGCGTAGTCGGCGTTGGGCGGCGGCTTCTGCGGCTTCTTCGACGGGGATGCGGACGGAGTGGCCGACGGGCTCTTCGCCGGTTCCTCGGAGGGCGTCGCCGTGGCCGTCCCGGGGGAGGAGGCGGCGCCGGGTTCCTCCCCTCCGTACGACGAACTGCCCGTCCCCGTCGTCGCGTTGAGCGACAGCATGAACAGGGCGAGCAGCAGCCCGGCGAGAAGGGTGTAGAGCGGACCTGAGCGCTTCATACGAGCCTCCCCCGAGGCACGGCACCTGCCGACACTCCATGCAAGCGGACCCGCGCCACCCCCGTCCATAGCTAAACGGCCCCCAATCGGCCCAAGTGGCGACAGGGGGCGATTCGGGCGACATTGGCATGGTCTGAGGCCCGCGGCCCTCCGCGGCGCGGGCCCGGCCACTCACTCGAAAGGCACGACCATGGCGGGTAACGATCTGGGCAGCCTTCTCGGCGGTCTCCTGGGCGGCGGCCAGCAGGGCGGCTCTTCCGGCGGTGGCGGTGGCGGTGGCGGTGGCAACATCCTCGCCGCGCTGCTCGGCGCACTCATGAGCAAGGGCGGATCGAACGGAGGCAACCCGCTGTCCGGCCTCCTGGACGGGCTGACCAAGGCGGGGCTCGTCGATCAGGCCCAGTCCTGGGTCGGCACCGGTGAGAACAAGGAGGTGACCGGCGCGCAGGTGCAGGAGGCGCTGCCCGACGACACCCTCCGCCAAGTCGCCGAGGAGGCCGGAGTCTCCCCTGAGCAGGCCGCGAACGAGATCGCTCAGGTGCTGCCGCAGGCCGTCGACAAGCTGACCCCCGGCGGCCAGGTGCCCTCGGGGTCGCTGGAGGACCTGATCAGACAGCAGCAGCTCTGACCTTCCCCGGTATGGTGCGCGGCGCCCGTCTCGGCAGACGGGCGCCGCGCACTCCTGTGCCGGGCGCTGACTACGCTTGTCGTACGAAGACGTCGTAGGTACGCGAGCGAGGAGCAGCACTGTGGCGGTACGAGCGGTCCGGGGCGCCGTCCAGCTGGAGCGGGACGAGGCCGGTCACATGGGCGAGCAGGTCAGCGCGCTGCTCACCGCCATCCTCGAGCGGAACGGGCTGACCCAGGAAGACCTGATCAGCATCTGGTTCACGGCCACGCCCGATCTGCACTCCGACTTCCCCGCGGCCGCCGCGCGCGGCCTCGGCATCGTCGACGTACCGCTGATCTGCGCGCAGGAGCTGGACATCGAGGGCGCCATGCCGCGCGTCGTCCGCGTCCTCGCCCACATCGACACCGACCGACCCCGCTCCCAGGTCGCGCACGTCTACCTCGGCACCGCCGCCGCACTCCGCAAGGACATCGCCCAGTGAGAACCGCCCTCGTCATCGGCACCGGCCTGATCGGCACCTCCGCCGCCCTCGCCCTGGCCTCCCGCGGCGTCGCCGTGCACCTCGCCGACCACGACAAGGACCAGGCCCGCACCGCGGCCGCGCTCGGCGCCGGCACCAACGAGGCGCCCGCGGGGCCCGTCGACCTGTGCGTCGTCGCCGTGCCGCCCGCGCACGTCGCGGCCACGCTCGCCGACGTGATGCGGCGCGGGGCCGCGCGCGCCTACCTCGACGTGGCCAGCGTCAAGGGCGGCCCGCGCCGCGAACTGGAGGCGCTGGGCCTCGACCTCACCCCCTACATCGGCACGCACCCCATGTCGGGCCGGGAGCGCAGCGGCCCGCTCGCCGCCACCGCCGACCTCTTCGAGGGGCGGCCCTGGGTGCTCACGCCGACCAGGGACACCGACACCGAGGTCCTCAACCTCGCCCTGGAACTCGTCGCGCTCTGCAGGGCCGTCCCCGTCGTGATGGACGCCGACGCCCACGACCGCGCGGTCGCCCTCGTCTCGCACATGCCGCACCTGGTCTCCAGCATGGTCGCGGCCCGCCTGGAGCACGCCGAGGAGTCGGCGGTACGGCTCTGCGGCCAGGGCATCAGGGACGTGACGCGGATCGCCGCGTCCGACCCGCGCATGTGGATCGACATCCTCTCCGCCAACCCGGGCCCGGTCGCCGATCTGCTCGCCGCGGTCGCCACCGACCTGGACGACACGGTGGTGGCGCTGCGCGCGCTGCAGTCCGCCGACGAGACGGAGCGGACCGAGGGCGTGGCGGGCGTCGAGAACGTGCTGCGGCGCGGCAACGCGGGCCAGACCCGGGTGCCGGGCAAGCACGGATCGGCCCCTGCCTCGTACGAGATCGTCGCCGTGCTCATCGACGACAAGGCGGGACAGCTGGCCCGCATCTTCGCCGACGCGGACCGGGCGGGCGTCAACATCGAGGACGTGCGCATCGAGCACGCCACCGGACAGCAGGCGGGCCTGGTGCAGCTGATGGTCGAGCCGAAGGCGGCGCCCGTGCTGACCGCGGCGCTGCGCGAGCGGGGCTGGTCGATCCGGCAGTAGCGGCCGCGGAGGGCCGGTGCGCGGGGGCTGTAAGGGCAGGGTGTGTGAGCCAGTAACCTTGTGCGGGGCGTGTTCGCGCCCCGCTTCCCTGGCCTGCGTACTGCGAAAGGTGTCCACCGCCCCGTGGAAACTGCTGAAACCGCCGCCCCGGCAGCCGTGATCGTCGCCATCGACGGCCCCTCCGGCACGGGCAAGTCGAGCACCTCGAAGGCCGTCGCCGCCCAGCTCGGCCTCAGCTACCTGGACACCGGCGCCCAGTACCGGGCGATCACCTGGTGGATGGTGCACAACGGCATCGACCTCACCGACCCCGGTGCGATCGCCGCCGCCGCGGGCAAGCCCGAGATCATTTCGGGCACCGACCCGGCCGCCCCGACCATCACGGTCGACGGCACGGACGTCGCGGGCCCGATCCGCACCACCGAGGTCACCTCCAAGGTCAGCGCGGTCAGCGCCGTCCCCGAGGTGCGCACCCGCATCACCGAGCTGCAGCGCTCCATCGCCGCGTCGGCCGAGCAGGGCATCGTCGTCGAGGGCCGTGACATCGGTACGACCGTGCTGCCCGACGCCGACCTGAAGATCTTCCTCACCGCCTCGCCGGAGGCCCGTGCCGCCCGCCGCTCCGGCGAGCTCAAGGGCGCCGATGTGAAGGCGACCCAGGAAGCCCTGGTCAAGCGGGACGCGGCCGACTCGAGCCGCAAGACGTCCCCGCTGGCCAAGGCCGACGACGCCGTCGAGGTCGACACCACCGAGCTCACGCTGCAGCAGGTCATCGAGTGCGTCGTCACCCTGGTCGGGGAGAAGCGGGCGACGAAGTGAGCGAGGCTCCCGCCGACCGGGGCGCATCCGAGCGGGGCGCCGAGGTCGGCCGCCGCATCGGCGTGGGCCTGATGTACGGCCTGTGGAAGCCGCGTGTGCTCGGCGCCTGGAAGGTGCCCGCCAGCGGCCCGGTGATCCTGGCGGTGAACCACTCGCACAACGTCGACGGCCCGATGGTCATGGGCGTGGCGCCCCGGCCGACGCACTTCCTGATCAAGAAGGAAGCATTCGTCGGACCGCTCGGCACGTTCCTGCACGGGATCGGCCAGGTCGAGGTGGACCGGTCGGTCGCCGACCGCACCGCGATCACCAGGGCGCTCGGCGTCCTCTCGGACGGCGGCGTCCTCGGGATCTTTCCTGAGGGCACCCGGGGCGAGGGCGACTTCGCCTCGCTGCGCGCGGGCCTCGCGTACTTCGCGGTACGCAGCGGGGCGCCGATCGTCCCGGTCGCCGTGCTCGGCAGCACGGAGAAGCGCGGACGGCTGATAAAGCAGCTGCCCCCGCTGCGCAGCCGGGTCGACGTCGTCTTCGGAGACCCCTTCGAGGCGGGTGACGGCAGCGGCCGGCGCACGCGCAAGGCGCTCGACGAAGCGACCGTGCGCATCCAGGAGCGGCTCACCGGCCACCTGGAAAACGCCAGGCGCCTGACCGGGCGCTGAGCGAGACTTATCAAGTAGTGCCCCGGGCCGATACGAGAGGCCGGTGCACCGATCACCACGATGAACGACGAGGTACGGACTTCATGAACGACCAGACACAGCCCGAGGGCGACGGCTTCGCCGAGCACGACCACGGGGCGCTCGGCGACGCCGAGTACGCACAGTTCATGGAGCTCGCCGCCGAAGAGGGCTTCGACATCGAGGACGTCGAGGGCGCCATCGAGGAGGCGGGCCACGGCCCGCTGCCCGTCCTCGCCGTCGTCGGCCGCCCCAATGTCGGCAAGTCGACCCTGGTGAACCGCATCATCGGCCGCCGCGAGGCCGTCGTCGAGGACAAGCCGGGCGTCACCCGCGACCGCGTCACCTATGAGGCCGAGTGGGCGGGCCGCCGTTTCAAGGTCGTCGACACGGGCGGCTGGGAGCAGGACGTGCTCGGCATCGACGCGTCGGTGGCCGCCCAGGCCGAGTACGCGATCGAGACCGCCGACGCGGTGGTCTTCGTGGTCGACTCCACGGTCGGCGTCACCGACACCGACGAGGCCGTCGTCCGCCTGCTGCGCAAGGCCAAGAAGCCCGTGGTGCTCTGCGCCAACAAGGTCGACGGCCCGAGCGGCGAGGCCGACGCCACCGCCCTGTGGTCCCTCGGCATCGGCGAGCCGCACCCGGTCTCCTCGCTGCACGGCCGCGGCACCGGCGACATGCTGGACGCCGTTCTCGAAGCGCTGCCCGAGGCGCCCGCGCAGACCTTCGGGTCAGTCGTCGGCGGCCCGCGCCGCATCGCGCTCATCGGCCGTCCGAACGTCGGCAAGTCCTCGCTCCTGAACAAGGTGGCCAACGAGGACCGCGTCGTCGTCAACGAACTGGCGGGCACCACCCGCGACCCGGTCGACGAGCTCATCGAACTGGGCGGCATCACCTGGAAGTTCGTCGACACGGCGGGCATCCGCAAGCGCGTCCACCTCCAGCAGGGCGCCGACTACTACGCCTCGCTGCGCACCGCGGCCGCCGTCGAGAAGGCCGAGGTCGCGGTGATCCTCATCGACGCCTCCGAGACCATCTCGGTGCAGGACCAGCGCATCGTGACGATGGCCGTCGAGGCGGGCCGCGCGATCGTCATGGCGTACAACAAGTGGGACACCCTCGACGAGGAGCGCCGCTACTACCTGGAGCGGGAGATCGAGACGGAGCTCGGCCAGGTGGCCTGGGCCCCGCGCGTCAATGTCTCGGCGGCCACCGGGCGCCACATGGAGAAGCTCGTCCCGGCGATCGAGACGGCCATCGAGGGCTGGGAGACGCGCGTGCCGACCGGGCGTCTGAACGCGTTCCTCGGCGAGATCGTCGCCTCGCACCCGCACCCGGTGCGCGGCGGCAAGCAGCCCCGCATCCTCTTCGGCACGCAGGCCGGCACCAAGCCGCCGCGGTTCGTCTTCTTCGCCTCCGGCTTCATCGAGGCGGGCTACCGCCGCTTCCTGGAGCGCCGACTGCGCGAGGAGTTCGGCTTCGAGGGCACGCCGATCCACATCTCGGTGCGGGTCCGCGAGAAGCGCAGCCGCAAGAAGTAGGCGGACACCCGCAGCCACGCAGCGCAATGCCCGGCCTCCCCTCGACGGGGCGGCCGGGCATTGCGCGTCTCAGTGCTCGCGGCGCGGCCCCGGTGGCAGTGCGGCGGGGAAGTGGTGATGGCCGGTCGTGTGGTGGCCCATCATGGGGTGGCTCATCGTGGGGTGGTCGTGCTGGCCGTAGCGGGCCACCTGGAACTGGCCGAAGGCGGTGTGCCGCGGATCGTGGCCGCGGTGCTGGACGCCGTACGGCCCCGTGCCGAAGGCGGTGAACCCCAGCTCCTCCTCGCCGGTCCGGTCGCCCGGCAGCGCCCTGAAGGCCCTGAGGTACTCCGAGTACAGCGTGTCGTAGATCGGGGTGGCCGAGCGGTCGCCCGTCGTGTCCTGCGCCGCGCGCATGGACGGGATCGGGTTCTGGTACGCCGGCCGGTGGCGTGAGGGGTCGTATGGGTGCACGTCTGTGCCAACGAACCCGCCGCCCGACGGATGCGGGGGCCGCGCCGCTTTCCCGGTCCGGCGGGGGTGACCGGCGCATTCGGGGCTCGGCGCGGCCCGCAGGACGCCCGCTCCGTCAGGTCCCGGCGAGCGGCATCGCGCAGGCGACCAGCTGGCCCCGGGCCGCCGCCTTGTCCAGCGCGTCGCGCAGCAGGTCCTCGCGCGGCTGGCGGCCGATCACGCCGACGGGCGCGGCGAAGAGCAGCACGGTCTGCGTCTTGTTGGCCGCGGCCCGCCAGGCCTCGGTGACCTGGAGCGGGTGGTGCGCCTGCCACCAGGCGACCGGGGAGCCGCCGCCGGTGCCGGGCTGCAGCACGGCGTGCAGCTGGCCCATGGCGAGCAGCACGGACCAGCCGGGCAGCCCGGGGGGTACGCCGTCGAGCGAGGTGAGCGGCATGAAGCCCTGCTCGATCAGGAGGGGCAGGAAGTCGTCGCCGCCACCGCTGCCGGGCAGGGTGCCGGGGCGGGCGATGGGTCCGGTCGGCTCGACGACGAGTGCGGGGCGCAGCTCGCCCTCGATCAGGACGAGGCCGCTGGTCACGCCGAGCACGGCCTGGTCGGGCTTGACCTCGGCGGGGCCTTCGCCGTCCTCGCCGGTGATCGACCGCACGGCGCCCTGCAGTTGCTCCTCGGAGACCGTGACGATCTGGGAGGGCAGGCAGGTGGCGTGGGCGAAGGCGAGCACGGCGGTCTCGTCGCCGACGAACAGGACGGTGCTGGTGCGTTCCTGCTCCGCGTCGCCAGGGGTGCGGCAGGACGTGCAGTCGTAACTGCCGGGGGTGTTGTCTCCGGCGAGCAGCCGGTCGGCCTCTTCGTCGCCGATCTCGGCGCGTACGTCGTCGCTGACGTCGAGCATGCGCGGCACGGTGGCTCCTCGCGATCGTCACATTGGGGTGCGTGGGGTGGGTGTGGCGGCCGGGCGGTGCCCGGCTCATAAGAAGACAACGGTGGATCAGTGGCGCAAGTCACGCGCGGAAGCGAACGGAATCGAACCATCCGCAGCGGAGGGTGAGTCGCGCCCCGGAATCTGTCACTCCGCGCCAACACGTGCCGGGTGCACGGAAGTTGGGGCCGTGAGGTGAGTCACAGATCAACTGCCCGACTGGTCGACAAATCCCGAAATCCGTGAATGAAGTGGGTGGCCGAAAGTCGCCGATACCCCTGGTAACACTCAACTGGCCTGGAATGACAAGGAGTTGGTTGTTATCGGGGCGAGAGGGCTTCTAGATTCCACCGCCGTGTGCAGCGAGCACCGCTCGGGTACGTCCGCCGGTCGCACCAGCCAGCTCTAGCACCGACACCGGCGGTCGGGGCCGGACGGGACCCCAGGCGCCGGATGCGCGAGGGGCCCGAACGGCCAGGGGGAGCCCGGGTCCTTCGAGAGGGAAATTCATGTCCGCACGTCCCAAGTGCATTCGCAAGACGGCAGTGATCGGAGGGGCCGCGCTGATCGCCCCGCTGGGGCTGCTCGCCGCGACCGGCCAGGCCGACGCGGCAGACGGCGGAGTGTGGGACCGCATCGCACGGTGTGAGAGCGGCGGAAACTGGCAGATCAACACGGGTAACGGCTACTACGGCGGGCTGCAGTTCTCCGCCGGCACCTGGCGCGCGTACGGCGGCGGAGCCTATGCGTCCACCGCCGACAGGGCGTCCAAGGCGCAGCAGATCGCTGTCGCCACCAAGGTCCAGCGCGCGCAGGGATGGGGCGCATGGCCCACCTGTGCGGCCCGGGCCGGCGCGTACGGCAGTGCGCCGTCCGCCGCCGCACCCGTGCCGAAGACCGTGAAACCGGCGCCGAAGGCCGCCCCGCAGCGGGCGGCGCAGGACCGCGGCGACCGCGGCGCCTCGCGTGGCGCTCCAGGGAACTACACCGTCCGGCAGGGCGACACGCTCAGCCGCATCGCGGCCCGGCACGGCACCAGTTGGCAGCAGGTGTACGCCGTCAACAAGGCGGTCATCGGCGGGGATCCCGACATGATCGTGCCGGGTCAGCGGATCAGGGTCTGAGACCGCGGGGATCCGGCATCGGGCCTGGTCGGCCGACCGGGTGGGGTCACATCCGCGGCGGCGCGGCACGCCCTGGGGCCGCCGCGGAGCTGCCTAGCGTGACCCGATGCACCCGAAGTTGAAGCAGAAGCTGACCAGGCGTCTGCGGTCCGTGTCCCTGGCGGTCGGCGCGCTCCTCGCGGCGGTGGCGCTGCCGGGGACCTCCGCGTCCGCGGCTCCGCCGCCGCTGCCGGGAGCCGCCTCCGCGACGTACGACTGTTCCCTGACCAAGGGCCCGTGGCACTGTCTCGCCCAGTGCGAGAGCAGTGGGCGATGGCATGTGAACACGGGCAACGACTACTACGGAGGGCTGCAGTTCTGGCAGCCCACCTGGGAGGAGCACGGTGGGCTCAAGTACGCGCCGCGCGCCGACCTCGCCACCAGGGAGGAGCAGATCAAGGTCGCCGAGGCGGTGCTGCGCACCCAGGGGTGGGAGGCCTGGCCCGTCTGCTCCAAGGAGGTGCGCATCGACCGGTTCGACCGGCCCGACGCCGCCGTGCCCGCCGACCGGCGCCTGCACACCGTCAAGGCCGGGGAGACGCTGAGCTCCATCGCCCAGCGCTACCGGGTCAAGGGCGGCTGGCAGGCCCTCTACAAGGCCAACCGCGACATGATCGGGCAGTATCCGGACCGGCTCAACGTCGGGACCCTGCTGGTCATTCCGCGTGGTGGAGCGAGTTCCGGGCGGGGCTGAGTTCGCCCGGTTCGCCGCTGAACACCACGGCGCCGCGGCGCAGTTCGTGGACGACTGCCGTTCGCCTCGTGCCCCCACCGGGGCGCAGGGCGGGCGGCAGTCGCTGTTCCGCCACGATCACGCAGGCGTCCAGGGCGTCGAGGAGTTCGTACGTGCGGGCCGCCGTCACCGGGGACATGCCCTGCGTCGGCTCGTCCACGAGGACCGCCGTCGCGCCCGACAGCGGGGCCCGGGACAGCGCCAGCATGCGCTGCTCGCCGCCGGAGAGGGTGCCCGCCCGGCGGGCGAGCAGCGGGCGCAGCTCGGGGTAGACATCCAGGGCCGCCGCGAAGTCACCCTTGGGGTGGGCCAGTTCGAGATTCTCCGCGACGGTGAGGGAGGCGAACACGGCCTGCCGGTCCGGCACGAAGCAGAGGCCGTGCGCGGCCCGTACGTGGGCGGGCTGGTGCGTGATGTCCGCGCCGTCCCTGAGGACGCTGCCCCGGGTGAGGGGGAGTGTGCCCGCGAGGGCGCGCAGGGTCGTGGTGCGGCCGGAGCCGTTGCGGCCGAGGAGGACGGTGAGGGCGGGGGAGGGCGCGGCAAGGGTGACGCCGTGGAGGGCCTCAAGAGGGCCGTAGTGGACGTGGGCCCCGCGCAGTTCGATGCCGCCCTTCACCGGGCCTCCAGCACTTGGCCCGCCGGGCCCGATGCGACGATGCGGCCCGCCGTCATCACGTGCACGGTGTCCGCGAGGCCCGCCACCAGGTCGAGGTCGTGTTCCACCACGAGGATCGCGGTGCCGTCGGCCGCGAGGGCGCGCAACAGGGTGGCCAGTGCGGCGACTTCGGCCGTGTCCAGGCCCGCTGCCGGTTCGTCGAGGAGGAGCGTGTGGGGGGTGCCTGCGAGTGCCCTTGCCAGTTCCGTGCGTCTGAGGGTGCCGGTGGAGAGGGCGTCCGCGGGGTGGGTGCGGAGCGGCTCCAGGGCCAGGAGGCGGAGGGTCCGGGCGGGTGGGTGCGGTCCCCGGAGTGCCTGTTCTGCTCCTACTTGGATGTTCTCCTCGATCGTCAACGACGGGAAAACCGCCAGCTGTTGGAAGGTGCGGGCCATGCCCAGGCGGGTGCGGGCGTGGGCCGGGAGCGCGGTGATGTCCCTGGTGCCGAGGGTGATGCGGCCGGTTGCGGGGCGGAGGGTGCCCGCCAGGCAGTGGAAGAGGGTGCTCTTGCCCGCGCCGTTGGGGCCGACGACCGCGGTGATGTGGCCCGGGGGGACGGTGAGGGAGACGTCGTTCAGGGCGGTGAATCCGTCGTAGGTGAGGGTGATGCGGTGGGCGGTCAGGGGAGTGTCGGTGCGGCTGGTGCGCCCGGTGCGGCGTGGGTGCGGGGCCGCGGGGGTGTCCGCGTGCTCGCCGTCCCGGGGCTTGTGCCCTTGCGCGTCGGCGTGTGTGCTGCGCTCCGCTCGCGGATGCTCCCGTGGCCCTTCCGGCCGGTCCTGCGGCTGCGGCTCGGTGTCCGCCCGGCGCAGGGCCGCGCGGAGCCGGGCGCCCCGTGGAGTCAAGTGCGGGGTGCGGCGCAGGTGTTGGGTGGCGGTGCGCAGTGCCTCGTACGGGCCGCCGGGGAAGCGGCCGATCAGGATGGCGAGGAGGCCGATGAGGGCCGCGGCCACGCCGCCGCGGGTGCCCGCGTCCAGGCCGACCAGGAGCGCCGCGGCGGCCAGCGCGCCCAGGATGCTGTCCGAGCCGAGGACCAGGACGGCCGCGAACCAGAGGAGGCCGCGCACGGGGTCGTACGCCCCGGCGTCGAAGGCCCGTTGGCCCATGGCGAGCATGCCGCCGCCCAGAGCGGCGAGTGCCGCGCCGGTGACGAAGGCCGCGAGCTTGAGCGCGGGCACCCGGACCCCGGCGGCCGCCGCGCCCTCCTCATGGTCCCGCATCGCCGCGAGCGCCCGGCCGGTGCGGCCCCGGCGCAAGGCGGTGACCAGGAGCAACGCGCCGGTCAGAAGGGCGAGTTCGAGGACGTAGTAGGCGCGGTCGCCGGTGAAGCCCGCGGGGCGGTCCAGGGTCAGGCCCGCCGTCGCGTACGGCTGGGCGAAGACGAAACGGCTGACGCCCACGCCGACCGCGAACGTCGCGAGGGCCAGGGCAAGGCCGCGCCGGCTGATCGCGGGCCACCCCGTCAGCAGGCCCAGGGGCGCCACCAGGAGCACCGCCACCGCGAGGGCGGGCAGGTGCGGGAGTTCGGGGAGGCCGGGGAAGCGGCCCGCCGTGAGGAGCGCCGTGAAGAGCGCGCCGAGGCCCGCGTACGCCGCCTGGCCCAGGGAGATCTGGCCTCCCCTGCCCGTGACGATCACCAGGGACAGGAGGATCACCGCAAGCGCGGGGACCTGGACGGAGGTGGTGAGGTCCGAGCCCGCGAAGCCCAGCGGGAGCAGGAAGAGGACCGTGGCCACTATCCAGGCGCCGGGGGGTGTCGGGACGCGGGCCGTCGCCGTGCGGGGGAGGGCGTCCTGGGAGCCGATGCCGGGGAGCACCAGGGCCGCGATCAGCAGGGCGATCACGAAGAGGTTCGCGCCGGAGGTCTGCAGGAGCTGCTCCTGCCAGCCGCCCGGGTGCAGCCGGGTGAGCTGGCTCTGGGCGACTCCGAGGCCCAGGGCCACCAGGACCGCGACGGGCAGGCTGCGCATCCCGGCGGCCACCGCCACGGCGAGGACCTCCATCACCAGGAGCGGCATGCCGTAGGGGTCCAGGCGTACGTAGGGGGCGAGGAGCACCCCGGTGAGGCCCGCCGTGAAGGAGCCGAAGGCCCAGCCCGCGGCGGAGACGCGGTCCGCGTCGATGCCGGAGAGCACGGCGAGGCCGCGGTTGTCGACCACGGCGCGCAGCTCGCCGCCGAAGCGGGTCCAGCGGGTCACCGCGCCCACGGCGGCGGCGAGCGCCACCGCCGTCGCCAGCTGGGCCCAGGGGTCGGCGGACAGCAGGGTGGGCGCGTCGTCGCGGGCCCCCGGGCCCCAGAGCAGGGCCGCCCCGCCGACGAGGAGGACGAAGACGCCGATCGAGGCGACGAGGGTCTGCGCCTGGGCGCCGCCGATGACCGCGAGCGGGCGGAACACCGCGCGGTCCAGGAGGAGGCCGATGGCCGGGGCGACGACCAGCAGGGTCACCGCGGCGGCCAGCGGGAGCGGCCAGTGCCACTCGGCCGTGCACTGGCGCAGGACGTACGCGCAGACCATCGCGATCGCACCGTGCGCGAAGTTGAGGACGCCGGTCGCGCGGTACGTGACGATCAGGCCGATGCCGGTGAGGGCCGCCGCGCTGCCGACCGAGAGCCCGGCCAGTGTGAGGTCGTAGCTCAGGGACGCCACCGGGTCATCGCTCCGGGGCGGGGTCGGGGGCGGCCGGGGGCTCGTCGGGGAGGTCCGTGCCGGGGGGCCGGGGTTCGCAGATCGGGCAGGGGCCCAGGTCGCCCTGCGACAGGATGGTGGCGTCCGCGGGGACCGCTTCCGGTTTGCCCGCGACCAGGGGGCAGTCCGCGCGGTGCCACAGCGTTCCGCCGGGGACCATGAGGAGTTCCCCGCTGGTCGCCATGGCGGTCGGCGGACGTTCCGGTGCGGCCGCGGGCTCCGCCGCCACGAGGAGGCCGTACAGCTCCTCCACGCGCGCCGCGGCCAGCGTGCTCCTGCCGTGGGTGAGCAGCAGCGTGCCCGCGACGATCAGTGCCGCGCCCGGCACCGTGCACGAGGCGAGATAGGGCAACTGCCGTTCGGCGAACCGCTCCCCGGAGATGCCGTACCAGCCGATCACACAGAGCACGGCACCGGCGGCGAGCGCCGCGAAGGCCGCCCACAGCGCGGGGTGCACGGCGCGCAGCCTGGCCGAACGGGACGCACTGTCCGTCGTATCTGTCCGAGCCGCCCGCATCGAGGCCCCCTGGTACACGTCAGTAACGTCGATGGGCTGTCCATGTCAGCCGATGGCTTGCACTATGCCTTCTGGAAGCTGACCCTGAAAGCACCGGGCCGTGATGGCCCGGACCGACACCCGGTGGTGAGCCAGATGGTTCTCGGGACCAGCCCCAGGCGGGGGACAGATCGCGGGCGGGGAAGGGTGCGGAGCGCGGTGCCGGCGGCCGCCGCGGTCCTGCTGATCGCATCGGCCGCCGTGGCCTGCGGTGACGACAGCGGGGGCGGTGACGGCAGCGAGCCGCCCGAGCCCTCCGTGGAGAAGACGGTCGAGGCTCCGGAGAAGAGCGCGACCGCGCCCGCCGATCCGGCGGCCGCGGAGAAACAGGTGAGGACGAACTGGGAGAAGTTCTTCGATCCCAAGACGTCCATGAAGGACAAGGAGGCCCTCCTGGAGAACGGGTCCAGGATGCGGGCCGTCCTGCAGAGTTTCAGCGGCGACGAGCGCGGCAAGCAGGTCGCGGCGAAGGTCGGCAAGGTCGAGTTCACCTCGCCGAAGGCGGCCGACGTGACGTACGCGCTGACGCTGAAGGGCGCCACCGCGCTGCCCACCGCCTCCGGGACCGCGGTCAACCAGGACGACACCTGGAAGGTGTCCGTCAAGACCCTCTGCGCGCTGGTGAAACTGAGCGGGAATGCGTCGCCCGGTCCGGGCTGCTGAGGTTCTGCTCGCCGTCGCGCTCCTGGTGGCGAGCGCGGCCTGCGGGAGCCGGCTGCCGGAGAGCGACTTCGAGCACAGGGGCACGGCGCCCGCACCCGCCGGGGGAGCGCCCCTCCGGGTCGGCATCATCACCAGCGCGACGAGCCCGGTCGGCGGCTCCGCGTTCACCGGGCCGCGCGACGGGGCCGAGGCGTACTTCGACCGGCTCAACGCGCGCGGCGGCATCGGCGGCCGCAAGGTCGAGGTGCGCACCTGCGACGACGGCGGCAGCGGCGTCGGCAACAACGACTGCGTGCACAAGCTCGTCGAGGAGCAGAAGGTCGTCGCGCTCGTGGCCACCGCCTCCCTGGACTACGCGGGCGCCTCGCGGGTGTCCCACGCGCGCGTGCCCGACATCGGCGGCCAGCCGATCGGATCCGCGTACGACACGTATCCGCATCTCTACGGGATCTACGGCAGCCTCGCCCCGCGGAACGGGAAGCCGGGGTGGGACGGCAAGCTGTACGGCGGCACGGAGGTCTACCGCTACTTCAAGCGCGAGCAGGGGGCACGGACCGCGGCCGTCGTCTCCTACAACCAGGCCGCGTCCGCCGCCTACGCCCGGCTCGTCACCCGGGGCCTGAAGGCCGAGGGCTACGAGGTGGTCACCGAGCAGGTCGACTTCGCGCTGCCCAACTTCCGTGCCGCCGCGGCCGACTTGAAGGAGCAGGGCGCCGACCTCGTCTTCGACGCGATGGACACGCACGGCAACGCCCAGCTGTGCGAGGCCATGGACGACGTGGGGGCGAAGGTCACCGCCAAGGTCACCAACGTGCAGAACTGGACGTCGTCCGTGGACGAGGACTACAAGGACGCGCCGCGCTGCCGCAACGCCCTGTGGGCCACCGGGTCGAGCCGGAACTACGAGGACACCGGCCACCCCGCCGTACGCGAGTTCCGTGCCGCCATGAAGGGAAAGGCGCTCTCCCAGTGGCAGCTGGAGGGCTGGGCCGCCGCCATGTGGTTCACCGACGCCGCGAAGTCCTGCGCCGGTGACGTCACGCGCGCGTGCGTGGACCGCTTCATGAACCGGGACGAGCCGTACTCCGCGCGCGGGCTGCTCCTGCCCGTCACGTACGAGCGGCGGGCCGAACCGCCCGCGACCCGCAGGACGTGTGTCTCCGTGGCCCGCTGGCAGGACGGCAAGGGCTGGGTCACCCAGGGCGGGGACATGGAGGACAACTGCTTCGATGTCCCGCAACTCTCCTACCAGCCGTGATCTGCGAGATCACCGGAAAGTTCCCGTTCTCCGCTACCGATCACGCATCTCTTGCGAAACAAAGTGATGATGAAACCCAACCGTTGGCCAGGAATCCCGGTCTAACCCTGCGGTAGGCGGATGAGGGGGACTGTCCGCAAGGTAGCGCGGGATACGGGGACGTATGCACATCTCTTTCCTGATTCACAACGCGTACGGGATCGGAGGGACCATCCGGACGACGTACAACCTCGCGAACACGCTCGCGCAGCAGCATGACGTGGAGGTCGTGTCCGTCTTCCGGCACCGTGACGAGCCCGTGTTCGCGCCTGACCAGCGCGTGCGGCTCAGCCACCTCGTCGACCTGCGCAAAGGCACCGGGGGATACGAGGGCGACGACCCCGAACACCTGCTTCCCGCGCGGACGTTCCCCAGCGCGGAGGGTCGCTACGCCCAGTACAGCGCGCTCAGCGACCGGCGCATCGCGGACCATCTCGCCCGGCTCGACGCGGACGTCGTGATCGGCACCCGCCCCGGCCTCAACGTGCACATCGCCCGCCAGACCGCGCGCGGCCCGCTGCGCGTCGGGCAGGAACACCTCACGCTCGACAGCCACTCCAGGGAACTCCGCCGCCAGCTGCGCAGCGTCTATCCGCGCCTCGACGTCCTGACCACGACGACCGAGGCCGACGCTCGCTCCTACTGCCGCAAGATGCGGCTGCCCGGCGTGCACGTCCAGGCCGTGCCGAACCCCGTGCCCGCGCCCGGCATCGAGCCCGCCGACGGCTCCCACAAATGGGTCGTCGCGGCCGGCCGGCTCGCGCCCGTCAAGCGTTACGACCTGCTGATCAGGGCCTTCGACAAGGTGCGCCGCGAGCGCCCCGACTGGCGGCTGCGGATCTACGGCAGCGGCAAGCAGAAGGAGAAGCTGCGCGCCCTGATCGACGAACTCGGCCTTTACAACCATGTGTTCCTGATGGGCCCCGCCCACCCCATCGAGTCCGAGTGGGCCAAGGGCTCCATCGCCGCTGTCACCTCCAGCCTGGAGTCCTTCGGCATGACGATCGTCGAGGCGATGCGCTGCGGACTGCCCGTGGTGGCCACCGACTGCCCGCACGGCCCCGGCGAGATCATCGACAACGGAGTCGACGGACGCCTCGTCGAGGTCGGCAACCCCGACGCGATCGCGGGCGGCCTGCTCGAACTCATCAACGACGACGCGCTGCGGCGCGAGATGGCGGGCGCGGCGCTGCAGGACTCCGAGCGCTTCGACCCGGCAAGGATCGCCGAACGCTACGACGCGATGTTCTCCGGGATGCTCACCCGCGGGAGCTCGCTCGGAGGCCGGATGCGCGGCACCCTGCACCGCACCCGCGGCGCACTGCTCGGGGGCGCGTACGCGGTGCGGGACCTCGCGGCAACACGACACGGCGCACAGATGAAGGGATCGACCGCATGACGGCCTTGGCCGCCGCACAGGCGCAGTCGCACGCCGGGGACGACGAGGAGACGGCGACGGCGCCGCGCGCCGACTGCATCGCCGACTCCGCGGGCGGCCTCACCTTCGACGTGACGGAATCCGGGGAACCGGGCCTGAAGGACGCGGCGTATCTGCTGCTGCGCCGCCGCGAGGCCGCCTCCGCCGAGGACCATGTGCGCCTGCCCCTGTCCCCTTCGGCCGACGGCAGGCTGCGCGCCGCACTGCCCAGCAGCGTCGAGCTCGCCGAGGGCCGCTGGAACGCCTACATCCAGGTGGCGGGCGGCGAGCCGCGCCGTCTGATGCCCGGCCTGAACGACCTGCGCTCGCTGGTGGACCGCGCGCCGAGCGGCAGCCGCGGACATGTCGCGGTGCGCATCCCGTACGCGACGAAGCAGGGCAACCTCTCGGTGCGCAGCTGGCTGCGCGCGCCGCACGCCGAGGTCGGCGAGCTCGGGATATCCGACGACGCCATGACCGTCCAGGGCCGGGTGTACGGCACCGTGCTCACGGACGCCGGGTACGCGCAGGCCGTCCGGCGCGCCGAGCCCGGCCTGGTCCGGCGGGCCGAAGTGACCGCGGAGGGGCCGGAGTTCACCTTCTCGCTGCGGTACGGCCCGCTCACGGAGAGCGGCCCGGGCCCCTGGGACCTGTGGCTGCTCCCGGCGGGGGAGGACGGGCCGCGCATCCGTCTCGCCCGGCTCCTCGACGACGTGCCGGACAAGAAGACGATCTTCACGTACCCGGTGGTGCGGGTCGACGCGGCGGACGGCGCGACCGAGGCGGGGCCGTACTACACGAACGACAACGACCTGTCCGTACGCGTCAGGGAGGCGAGGGCGGTCGAGGAGGCCGAGGCGGAGGGCTGACGCGGGGCGGTTGCCGAGGGCCGACCGAGCGGAATCGCGGAACGTCGCTGTCCTGAACTCCGGGCACAATCACGTCCATGTTGGAGACATCGGCACGACTGCTCCGCCTGCTCTCCCTGCTGCAGGCCCACCGCGAATGGTCCGGCGCGGACCTCGCCGACCGGCTCGGCGTCACCCCGCGCACGGTCCGCCGCGACGTCGACCGGCTGCGGGAACTCGGCTATCCCGTCAACGCGAGCCCCGGCACCGGCGGCGGCTATCAGCTCGGCGCGGGGGCCGAGCTGCCCCCGCTGCTCCTGGACGACGACGAGGCGGTCGCCGTCGCCGTCGGCCTGCGCACCGCGGCGGGGCAGGGCATCGAGGGCATCGGCGAGACCTCGGTCCGCGCGCTCTCCAAGCTCGAACAGGTCCTGCCGAACAGGCTGCGCCGCCGCGTCGGCGCCCTGAACGCGTTCACCGTGCCGCTGCTGCGCACCCCGCAGCAGCAGGGCGTGGACCCCGAGGTGCTCACCGAACTGGCCCATCTCTGCCGGGACTCGGAGCGGCTGCGCTTCGACTACCGCGACCACGAGGGCAGTTCGACCCGCCGCACCGTCGAGCCGCACCGCCTGGTGTGCACCGAGCGCCGCTGGTACCTCGTCGCCTGGGACCTCGACCGCGCGGACTGGCGCACGTTCCGCGCGGACCGCATCACCCCGAGACCGCCGCACGGCCCGCGCTGCACGCCCCGCACGCCGCCGGCCGACGATCTGGCCGCGTACGTCCAGCGGGGCGTCTCCACGCGCGCGTACGCCGCACAGGCGGTGGTCCGGCTGCTCGTCCCGCTGGCGGAGGCGGCCCAGCGGATCACCCCCTCCGACGGCACGCTGGAGGCCGAGACCGAGCACAGCTGTCTGCTGCGCACGGGGGCGGCGAGCCTGGACGTGATGGTCTTCCATGTGATGTTCATGGGCATGGAGTTCGAGGTCGTGGAGCCCGCCGAGCTCGGTGACCGGATCAGGTCGGCCCGGGACCTCCTGAGCCGGGCCCTGGACCGGGGTGTTCCGTCTGCGGATCCTGCGGCACACCGCTCACGTCCCGCGCCGCGAACGCCGCGTACTCGGGATGGTGCAGATCGAACGCCGGGGACTCCGAACGGATCCGGGGCAGCGTGACGAAGTTGTGCCGCGGCGGCGGGCAGGAGGTCGCCCACTCCAGGGAACGGCCGAAGCCCCAGGGGTCGTCGACCTCGACCTTCTCGCCGTACTTGGCGGTCTTCCAGATGTTGTAGAGGAACGGCAGCGTGGACAGGCCGAGCAGGAACGCCCCGATGGAGGAGACGGTGTTGAGGACCGTGAAGCCGTCGGCCGCCAGATAGTCCGCGTACCGCCGCGGCATGCCCTCGGCGCCCAGCCAGTGCTGGACCAGGAACGTGGTGTGGAAGCCCACGAAGAGCGTCCAGAAGTGGATCTTCCCGAGCCGTTCGTCGAGCATCTTGCCGGTCAGCTTCGGCCACCAGAAGTAGAAGCCGCCGAAGGTCGCGAAGACGACGGTGCCGAACACGACGTAGTGGAAGTGCGCGACGACGAAGTAGGTGTCGGTGACGTGGAAGTCGATGGGCGGCGAGGCGAGCAGGACGCCGGTGAGGCCGCCGAACAGGAAGCTCACCAGGAAGCCGACCGCCCACAGCATGGGTGTCTCGAAGGACAGTGAGCCCTTGAGCATCGTGCCCGTCCAGTTGAAGAACTTCACGCCCGTCGGGACCGCGATGAGGAAGGACATGAAGGAGAAGAAGGGCAGCAGGACCGCGCCGGTGGCGAACATGTGGTGCGCCCAGACGACCACGGACAGACCGGTGATGGCCGTCGTCGCGCCGACGAGCGGCAGATAGCCGAAGATCGGTTTCCGGCTGAAGACCGGGATGATCTCCGTGATGATGCCGAAGAACGGCAGCGCGATGATGTAGACCTCGGGATGCCCGAAGAACCAGAACAGGTGCTGCCACAGCAGCGCACCGCCGTTCTCCGAGGCGAAGACGAGCGAGTGGAAGCGCCGGTCCGCCTCCAGGACGAGCAGCGCGGCGGCGAGCACCGGGAACGCGATGAGCACCAGGATCGATGTGAACAGCACATTCCAGGTGAAGATGGGCATCCGGAACATCGTCATGCCCGGTGCCCGCATCCCGATGATGGTCGTCAGGAAGTTCACCGAGCCGAGGATCGTGCCGAAGCCGGAGAGCGCGAGCCCCATGATCCACAGGTCGGCGCCGATGCCCGGCGACCGCTCCAGGCTGTTGAGCGGCGCATAGGCGAACCAGCCGAAGGCGGCGGGCCCGCCCGGCACGAGCAGCGAGCCGAGCACCATCAGGCCGCCGAAGAGGAACAGCCAGTACGAGAGCATGTTCAGCCGCGGGAAGGCGACGTCGGGCGAGCCGATCTGCAGCGGCATGATCTCGTTGGCGAAGCCCGCGAACGTCGGCGTCGCGAAGAGCAGCAGCATGATCGTGCCGTGCATGGTGAAGGCCTGGTTGAACTGCTCGTTGGTCATCAGCTGCAGCCCGGGGCGGGCGAGTTCGGCCCGCATCATCAGGGCCATCAGACCGGCGATCAGGAAGAAGACGAACGAGGTGACGAGGTAGAGGTGGCCGATCTTCTTGTGGTCGGTGGTGGTCAGCCAGTCCACGATCACCCGGCCCGGGCGCCGTACCCGCACCGGTCGCTCGGTCGCGCGCACCGTATCGGTCCCCATCGCTTGCCCCTTCGCCATCGCGTCCCGGGCCTGCCCGGAGCCTGCTCGAAGCTCACGCCATGATGCTCGTGTCGCCCCGACTCCGACAGGGGGCGTACACCGCTTCGCGCGGGCGCCGGATCGCGATCTGTGCAGGAATCGTGAATTCCCTATGCCTCGTCACATCCCGTGGAGAGGCCGGGATTCGGAAATGCGGCGGGCTCGCAAAGGCGGCTCCGCGGTATTTCGGGCGGGGTATTCCGGCGATCTTTGGGTGATCTTTCGGGCGGTACGGGAGCGACTCTGCGAGTCGTCTCAATTACGTCGCCACAAGTACGGAACCGCCCGTACGTGTGACGGAGTTCGACCGAAACGCGCGTCGTGATCCTGTGACAAAAGCGTGACCGGAGAGGTATCCGTGACGCATGGTGCGCGGCTCCGGCCTTCCCGGGCGGGCCCCGGACTTCCCCGGTGCGACCGCGCCGCCTAACGTGGCGGCCATGGCACCTATTCCGACCCCTCCCGCAGAGCCCCAGGACAGCCCGGACGCCTACGTCGGCCTGCCGGCCGCAGGCGCCGAACGGCGGGCGCGCGAGCGCGGCTGGTCCACGGTCAGGTCGCTGCCGCCGGGGGCGATGATCACGATGGAGTACCTCGCGGGGCGGCTCAACTTCGAGGTCAAGGACGGTGTCGTGACGCGCTCCTGGAAGGGCTGAACGGCGGCCTGAGGCGCCCGCGTACGACGCGCGGCGCCCGCCACCCGGACAAGACGAAGGCCCGGTTCCGACAGGAACCGGGCCTTCGCGATGCGGGGGATGGGCTGTGCGTACCGGCCCCCGCCGTCCGTGGGGTCAGCCGCCCGCCACCGGGCGGGCCGACGTGGTGCCGCGCGGCACGCGGTCCGCGTGCGGCGGGCGGCGGCTGCCGGCCGGGGTGACCGGCGACCGCTCGGAGCGTGCCGTGTGCGGGCCGGGCGCGAGGTAGGCCGGGGGCCGGGCCCCGCGGGCGGCGCCGATGGTCTCGCGCAGCGGCGGCTCCTCGTCCGCGGCGGAGCGCTGCGGAACCATCGCGGGGGCGCCGGGCAGCGGGGCCGGGACGGTCACGATGCCGGTGCGGCGGGCCCGCAAGGCGTCGCGGACGCTGAAGATCACGGCCTCGGCGCGGGTGATCAGCGGCTCGAACCAGGGCAGCGCGAGCAGGATGAGCAGGCCCGCGGCCCAGCCGAGGAAGACATCGCTCAGCCAGTGCGTGCCGAGGTAGACGGTGGTGAGGCCGACGCTCAGGGAGACCACGGCGGAGAGCGCCGAGAGATAGCGGCGGGTGAGCGGGGTCGAGGCGAGGTAGGCCAGGATCCCCCAGGTCACGACGGCGTTGGCGGTGTGGCCGGAGGGGAATATATCGCCGCCCTGCCACATCTCGTTCGAGCCGATCGCGGTGGCGTAGTGCGGGCCGAGGCGGCCCATGCCGAGCTTGGCGGCGCCGACCGTGGCGTTGAGCAGGAGCAGGGACGCGCCGAACATGAGCAGCGGGCGCAGCGTGTGCTGCCGCCAGGAGCGCCAGCCGAGCCAGGCCGCGACCATGACGGCGGTCGGGCCGCGCTGGCCGAGGACGACCCAGTAGTCGAGGAAGGCGTGGATCTCGGGCCACTGCTGGTAGGGCCGGAAGAACATGACCTGCCAGTCGAACCGCACCAGCCACGAAGTGGTCAGCACGGCGACGACGATGGCCAGGTAGAAGGCCAGGGTCGCGCTGAAGAGCACGACCCTGTGCCGGCTCATCCTCGGCACGTCGAGGTGGGCCGGTCGTTCCGGCTCACGGTCAAGACGGGCGAAGACCCGGTCAAGACGGGTGAGGTTTCGTTCGGTACGCACCCAATCGACGTTACAGCGAGTGAGTGCGGCACTAGGCCGAATCAGTGGCTTTGTGATGACGATGTGATGTGGGATTGATCTCAGGACGAGGTTTATTCCCGGGGGTTTATTAATCCGGGCGATCTCCTTTACTCAATTCGTTGATCGTTTCCGGGGTCGTTTTATGGCCCTTATGAATTCGTTCACCGGGTCCTGGCGCGGAATTTCCCGTCCGATCACCGGGCGACGGCGCACACCCCCAGAAATGATCATGACGTGATCACGGCGGCCCCGAGCCGTGCAGCCAGAACGCCCCGTACACCGCGCTCACCACGGCCACGCACCCCAGGACCAGCGCCGACCTGGACGTACGCAGCCGGGCCAGCGCCACCGCGAGGGGCAGAAGCAGCGGGAAGGCCGGCATCAGGAGCCGCGGCTTCGAGCCGAAGTAGCCCGCCGCGCACAGCGCGAGCGCGACGACGATCCCGGTGTAGACGAGCAGCGGCAGCGGCTGCTTGCTCCGTACGCCGATGACGTACAGCCAGACCACGAGCGCGACCCCGACGATCAGCCCGATGCCCGCGAGCGCGCCGGGGACGGAGGTGAACTTCTCCCCGATGAAGCGCGCGAAGGCATAGCCGAAGTCGAAGCCGTTGCCCCAGCCGGCCTGGACGTCGAGATAGCCGAAGAGGCCGGCACCGGTGCGGTGGCCGACCCAGAGCACATAGCCCGCGGCGCCGAGCGGGGCGAGGACGACACCGAGGACCATGCGCCAGTCCGCGCGCCGCTCCCGGTACACCTGGACGGCCGCCGCCACCCAGATCGCGGCGACCACCGCCGCGCCCACCGGCCGGGTAAGACCCGCGAAGGAGGCGAGTACGCCCGCCGCCACCCAGCGCCCCCGGAGCACCGCGTACAGCGACCAGGCCGCGAGCGCCGTGAACAGGGACTCGCTGTACGCCATCGACTGCACGATGCCGACCGGCAGCACGGCCCAGATCCCGGCCGCGCAGATCCCGGCCCGGCGTCCGTAGAGGCGGTCGGCGACCGCGAAGATCCCCGCCGCCGCGAACAGCGAGGCGAGCCAGCTCACCACCAGACCCGCGTCCGCGTACGACAAGGGGCTGATCGCCGAGACCAGCCGCTCGAGCCACGGCAGGAGGGGGAAGAACGCGAGGTTCGAGTGGACGCTGCCGTCCGGCAGCGTCACCTCCCAGCCGTAGCCGTGCTCGGCGACGCGGGTGTACCAGAGGGAGTCCCAGCGGGCGGTCAGCAGCGCGTGCGGACTCTTGCCCGCCGCGGCGCCCCAGATCGCGAGCACCGCGAGACCCAGCGCACGCACCCCGGCGTACACGAGGAGCGCGGGCGCCGCGCGGCGCAGCGCGGGGCCCGCGAGGGAGGGCGCGGGGCGTTGATCAAGATCAGTCACGGGCTCGATTATCGGTCGTGCGGGGAACCGGACGCCCGCTCGGGGCGTGGTCGGGAGACGGGGGCGTGGCGCACACCACACCGCATCCGTACAACCGTGAGAGGTCCACCACGCGCCCCAGGCGTGGACTCGCGTACTCTGACGGCTCACTCGCCTTTGTCCGCGCCGCCGGAGCAGGAAGTTCATCCCGCAGGCCGCCGATGCGAGGGATCACTGGGAGGTACGCACATGTCCGGGACGACCACGGCCGCAGCACCGATCGGCCGTCGGGGATCCGGGGCGGGTGCGGGGGCGAACCGCTGGCTCGTCCTCGTCGTCCTCTGCGTCAGCCTGCTGCTCGTCGCCGTCGACGCCACCGTGCTGCACGTCGCCGTGCCCGCGGTCACCGAGGACCTGCGGCCCGGCGCCATCGAGCTGCTGTGGATCGTCGACATCTATCCGCTGGTCTGCGCCTCGCTCCTGATCCTCTTCGGCACGCTCGGCGACCGCGTCGGCCGCAGACGCGTCCTCCTGCTCGGCTACGGCCTCTTCGGCGTCGCCTCCGCGATCGCGGCCCTCGCCGACAACGCGCAGGTCCTCATCGCGGCCCGGGCGCTGCTCGGCGTCGGCGGCGCGATGATCATGCCCGCGACCCTCTCGATCCTGCGCCAGGTCTTCCCCGACCGGCGCGAGCGGGCCGTCGCCATCGGCATCTGGAGCGCGGTGGCCGCCGTCGGCGCGGCCGTCGGACCGCTGCTCGGCGGGTTCCTCCTCGAGCACTTCTGGTGGGGCTCGGTCTTCCTCATAAACATCCCGCTGATGCTGGTCAGCCTGCCCATCGGACGCTGGCTCCTGCCCGAGTCCACCGGCGACCGCGACGGACCGTGGGACGTCATCGGCGCGCTGATGGCCGCGGCCGGGCTCTTCGGCGTCGTGCTCGGCGTGAAACGGCTCGGCAGCGGAGAGTCGCCGCTCGGCGCCACCACCCTCGTCTCGCTCGTCCTGGGCGTCGCCCTGCTCGTCGGCTTCGTGCGCAGACAGCGCAGGCGCAAGCATCCGCTCGTCGATCTGTCGATGTTCGGGCGGCCCGCGTTCAGCACGTCGGTCGGCTGCATCGTCCTCGCCATGCTCGCCCTGGTGGGCCTCGAACTGATCGCCGCGCAGTATCTGCAGCTGGTGCTCGGCCTGTCCCCGCTGGAGACCGGGCTCCGGCTCCTGCCGCTCACCGTCGCCGCGATGGCCGCCGGGCTCGCCGGATCGAAGATGCTGCAGCGCTTCGGGCCGCGCGTGATGGTCAGCACCGGCTTCGCCCTGACCGCGGTGGCCGTGGTGCTCCTCACCGGCATGGGCGACCACGCCAACGACGCGCTGCTCCTCGCCGGGTTCGTCCTGCTCGGCTTCGGCCTGGAGACGACCCTCTTCGGGGCGTACGAGTCGATGCTGAGCGAGGCGCCCCCGTCCCAGGCGGGCGGCGCCGCGGCGATCGGCGAGACCTCCTACCAGCTGGGCGCGGGCATAGGCATCGCGCTGCTCGGCAGCGTCATGAACGCGGCGTACGCGCCGGGGCTCTCCTCGGTGCGGGGGGTTCCGGCGGCGGACAGTGCGGCGGCGAGCCACTCGCTCGGCGAGGCGTACGACGTCGCGGCGCGGCTCGGGGGTGGGCCGGGGGATGCTCTGCGGGCTGCGGCGCGTGATTCTTTCGTGCATGGGCTGCATGTGACCTTGCTGGTCAGTGCGGGGCTGTTGCTTCTTGGCGCGCTGGCGGCGTTGCGGTTGCCGCGGGTCATGGAGTGTGGGGCGCCTGCGGCGCGGGCTGAGGCGGGGATTCCCTCGCCCCGGGATCCGGCGGGGGTCGGTGCGGGGGCGTCCGCCGACGCGTGAGCCTCTTGGTGGCTGGGTTCTTTGGGTGCGGGTGCGTCGTGGCTGGTCGCGCCCACGCGGCGGAGCCGCATATCGACACAGCCCCGCGCCCCTTACGGGGCCCGGCTGGTCCCGCGCCCCTTACGGGGCCCAAGGCACCCTGGACGTGCGGGAGACTGCGTCGTAACGTCAGCGCGAGCCGTGACTAACTACCAGTGCTAGTTTTGTGCCGCCGGAGGCCCCGCATGTCCGCAAGTGCCCGTACCCCTCTGCCGCCCTTCGACCCCGCCGACCCCCTCGGCATCGACGACCTCCTCGAACCGGAGGACCTCGCGATCCGTGACACGGTCCGCAGCTGGGCGGCCGACCGCGTCCTGCCGCACATCGCCGACTGGTACGAGAAGGGCGAGCTGCCCGGTATCCGCGAGCTGGCCCGTGAGCTCGGCTCCATCGGGGCGCTCGGGATGTCTTTGGAGGGCTACGGCTGCGCGGGCGCGAGTGCCGTCCAGTACGGGCTCGCCTGTCTGGAGCTCGAGGCCGCCGACTCCGGCATCCGCTCCCTCGTCTCCGTGCAGGGCTCCCTCGCCATGTACGCCATCCACCGCTTCGGCTCCGAGGAGCAGAAGCAGCGGTGGCTGCCGGGCATGGCCGCGGGCGAGATCATCGGCTGCTTCGGCCTCACCGAGCCCGACCACGGCTCCGACCCGGCGTCGATGCGTACGCACGCGAAGAAGGACGGCACCGACTGGGTGCTCACCGGACGCAAGATGTGGATCACCAACGGGTCGGTGGCGGGCGTCGCCGTGGTGTGGGCGCAGACCGACGAGGGGATCCGCGGCTTCGTCGTGCCGACGGACAGCCCCGGCTTCTCGGCCCCCGAGATCAAGCACAAGTGGTCGCTGCGCGCGAGCGTCACCAGCGAGCTGGTCCTCGACGAGGTGCGGCTGCCCGCGGACGCCGTGCTGCCCGAGGTCGTCGGCCTCAAGGGCCCGCTCAGCTGCCTCTCCCACGCCCGCTACGGCATCGTCTGGGGTGCCATGGGTGCGGCCAGGTCCTCCCTGGACGCGGCCATCGAGTACGCGAAGACGCGCGAGCAGTTCGGCCGGCCCATCGGCGGCTTCCAGCTCACCCAGGCCAAGCTCGCCGACATGGCGGTCGAGCTGCACAAGGGCGTTCTGCTCGCCCATCACCTCGGGCGGCGCCTCGACGCGGGCAGGCTCAGGCCCGAGCAGGTCAGCTTCGGCAAGCTCAACAACGTACGAGAAGCGATCGAGATCTGCCGCACGTCCAGGACGATCCTGGGCGCCAACGGGATCTCGCTCGAATACCCCGTCATGCGGCACGCGACGAACCTCGAGTCGGTCCTCACCTACGAGGGCACCGTCGAGATGCATCAGCTGGTACTGGGCAAGGCGCTCACCGGACTCGACGCCTTCCGGTAGTCCGGCGCCGGTGCACGGTCGCGGTGAGCGGCCTTGCCCCTAGCTCTGATTGAAGAAGCCGTCCGAGGGGCGGCTCGCGGCCTCGCCGTTGACGATCTGGGTGTTCGCGGGGGTGAGCAGGAAGACCCGCGTCGCCACGCGCTCGATCGAGCCGCGCAGACCGAAGGTGAGGCCGGCCGCGAAGTCCACCACGCGCTTGGCGTCGGTGGGCTCCATGGCCGTGAGGTTCATGATCACCGGGACGCCGTCCCGGAAGAGTTCGCCGATGGCCCGTGCGTCCCGGAAGCTGTCCGGGGTCACGGTCCCGATCCTGCGCCCCTCCTCCTCGGCCGCCTCGGTCGCCACCCGCACGCGCGGGTCGGTGACCCAGGCCTCCGGCTGCTCGGGCCCCTCGGCCCGGTCGTCCTCGTACCCGTCGTCGTAGTAGCGCTCGTCATTGTTGTCGTCGACGAGGCCAAGCCAGGCACTCGCCTTGCGCACCGATCCCATGGACGCCTCCTCTCACAGCGGTTTCCCTGCGTTCCGCATCCCTATGGTCGTCCATGATGCGGATGGTGCGCCAAGTGGATAGTCGCCGCGCGGGGTTTTCGTGACGGTACTGGTGCAGAGTCAACACACCGACGTGCGTTGCCCTCCAAGGGTGTTGCTGTGTACGGCTGCTGACAGTGAGTGAAATATGATTCTTCACGGCGTATGGGTGACGACCGGTGCGTCCGGGTGAACGGGACCCTCGCTACGATGCCGGAGTTGATCAGTTTCCGGACTCTCGGGGGAGTCGTCTTGTTCGGAATCGTCAGGCCCTGCAGCCACCGTCTCGGTGAAGGGCTCAAGACGCAGTGGATGGCGCATCTGTGCGGGCTCTGCCTCGCACTGCGCGGTGACCACGGGCAGTTCGCCCGGGTCGTCACCAACTACGACGGGCTCATCGTCTCGGTTCTGACGGAGGCTCAGGCCGAGCGGTCGACCGGCTGGCGGCGCACCGCGGGGCCCTGTCCGCTGCGCGGGATGCGGACGGCCTCCGTCGCGCAGGGCGAGGGCGCGCGGCTCGCCGCCGCCGTCTCGCTGGTGCTCGCCTCGGCCAAGGTCCGCGACCATGTCGTCGACGGGGACGGGCTGCTCGCGCGGGGGCCGGTGGCCGTCGCCGCCCGCCGTGTGGCCAGGAGCTGGGACAAGGCGGGCGCGCGCACCGGTGCCGCGGTGGGGTTCGACACGGCGGTCCTGGTCGACGCCGTCGAACGGCAGGCCGGCATCGAGACCTTGGCCGGGCCCGGCACCTCCCTGCTCACCGTCACCGAGCCGACCGAGACGGCGACCGCGGCGGCCTTCGCGCACACCGCGGTGCTCGCCGGGCGGCCCGGCAACGCGGCGCCGCTCGCCGAGGCGGGGCGGCTCTTCGGCAGGCTCGCGCATCTCCTGGACGCCGTGGAGGACCAGCAGGCCGACGCCGCGTCGGGTGCGTGGAACCCGCTGACGGCGACCGGCACCTCGCGGGCCGAGGCGCGCCGTCTCGCCGATGACGCGCTGCACGGCATCCGCCTCGCGCTGCGCGACGCCGAGTTCACCGACGGCAAGCTCGCGCACCGGCTGCTCGCGCACGAGCTGGGCAGGTCCATCGACCGGGCCTTCGGGACCGACGCGTGCGGGCACGCCCACCAGGTGACGGCCCATCAGGACGGGTCCTTCGGTCCGCCGCCGCAGCAGGGCGGTCCCTACGGGCCCCCGGCCGGTGGTCCGTACGGCTCGCAGAATCCGTACGGGGGCGGCAATCCGTACGGGGGCGGGGCGCCCGGCGGGCCCGGTGGCCCGGGCGGGTTCGGGGGCGGTCCCGGTGGCTTCGGGGGCGGGCCCGGTTTCGAGCCGCAGCCGCCGAAGCCCGGCAAGCGCGGCTTCTGGGCCGGGTGTGCCGTCGCCATCGGGCTGTGCTGCACCTGCAAGGTGTGCTGCGCCGACCACTTCGAAGGCCCCTGGTCCCGCAAGAAGCGCGAGGGCTGCTGCAACAACTGCGACTGCGGCGGCGACGCGGGCTGCTGCTCGTGCTGCGAGTGCTGTGAGTGCTGCGACTGCGGGCTCTAGGGGCGGGGCTTCGCAGGGGGCGTAGGTGAGGGTGCGTCAGTCCTTGATCTCCGGCGGGGAGATCCGGGACTTGTCGATCGCCGAGCCCTGCGTGCCCCACTTCTTCAGGATGCGGTCGTACGTGCCGTCCTTGATCAGCTGATCGACCGCGGCGCGGAACGCGGGCGCCAGCTTCGTGCCCTTCTTGAAGGCGAAGCCGACGTCGAGCCGGTGGTACTCGCCGAGGAACTTCAGGCCCTCCTGCTGTTTCACGGCGTACCGCAGGCCGTTGATGGTGGACATCACCACGTCCGCGCGGCCCTGTTGCAGGGCGGGCCAGATCGCGCCCTGATCGGCGTAGGTCTTCACGCTGTACGGCTTCTTGCCCGCGTCGTCGCAGACGTGCTTGTTGTCCTCCAGGGTCACTTCGAAGGTGGTGCCCGCGCCGGTCGCCACGTTCAGGCCGCAGAGCTGCTCGAAGTCGGTGACCTTGGTCAGCTTGCTGTCCTTGCGGACGGCGAAGCCCTGGCCGTCGTTGATGTAGGTCACGAAGTCGATGGTCCTGCGGCGCTCCTCCGTCACGCCGAAGTTGCCCGTGCCCAGGTCGTACTTGCCGCTGTCCAGGGCGGGCAGGATCGCCTCGAAGCTCGCGGCCTCCCGCTTCAGCTTCAGGCCGAGGACCTTGGCGACGGCGTCCGCGAAGTCGATGTCCTGTCCGACGACGGTCTTGCCGTCCGCCAGGTAGGTGGTGCCCGGCGGGGTCCCGCCGACGGCGGAGGCCAGCCTGAGGGTGCCCCGTTCGCGTACGTCCGCGGGCAGCAGCCGGGCCGCGGCCGCGTCCTTCCGCACCGCCGACACCACGTCCTTGGTGGGAATCCCGGAGCTGTCGCCCGCGGGGGCCGCGCCGCCCGTGGCATCGGCGGAGTCGCCGGAGCCGCAGCCGGTGAGGACGAGCGTGGCGGCGGTGATCAGGGCGAAGGCCGCGGGGATGCGGCGGGAATGCGGGGGCGTGCGCATGGCGTGACGGTCTCCAGCTAGGCAGGGCAGGGCGAAGCGACGTGCGAGGGGAGGGGTGCCGGTGCTCGTGCCGTGGACAGGGCGGCTGAGCGGTGGCGTACGTGTGTGAAGGCGGGGCGACGGCGCGTGGGCGCTCGACGGTGGAAGGGGAACGCAGGGACCGACCCGGCGGCGGGCGGGAGAAGGGTTCGGCGAGCCCGGAAAGGGGCTCGGTGCGTGCAGGGGGGTCGGCTCAGGAGGACATCAACAAGACGCCGACCACACTCGACCGAGGTCGATGTGGGAGCGCGTGACCAGCCACTGCTGCGGATGCATGGCCTAAGTGGAACAGGCATCCGTTTCTGCGTCAACTGCCGTGAGACGTACGGCTCATAATCTGGACAGCCTTGACAGCGGGCGGAAAGCGCACCGTAATCTCAAGGACGGATCGTGCTGAGGGGCTCGGTCCGTGTGAAGGCACCACCGTGTTCGATCTCCTGTATCCACGGAGCCTTCCGCATGTCTTCCGACACCCTCGCCAAAGTCGCGACCGCCCCTCCTCCCGAAGGTCCCGCACCGCTCTCCGACACACCGCACATCGTGCCGAGGCCCCGCGCGGGCCAGTGGACGGCCGCCGCGCTCGTCCTGATCCTGCTGGCGCTCGCCGCCAACTCCGTCGTCCGCAACGAGGCGTTCCAATGGGACGTCGTCGGTGACTACTTCACCTCGGCGGCCGTCCTGCGCGGCCTCGGGCTCACCCTCTGGCTGACCGCCGTCGTCATGGCGCTCGGCTTCGCGCTCGGCACGCTGCTCGCCATGGCCAGGCTCTCCGCCAACCCCGTGCTCCGCGCGGTGAGTTGGGGGTACGTCTGGTTCTTCAGGTCGATGCCGATCCTGGTGCAGCTGCTCTTCTGGTTCAACATCGGCGCCCTGTACCCGCAGGTGTTCGGGATCCAGACGGTGAACCTGATGGGGCCCGCCACCATCGCCGTCGTCGGACTCACCCTGCACGAGGCCGCGTACGCCGCCGAAGTGGTGCGCGGCGGCATCCTCTCCGTGGACCGGGGGCAGATCGAGGCCGCGCAGTCGCTCGGGCTCGGCCGGTGGCGGCGCTGGCGGCGGATCGTCCTGCCGCAGGCCATGCGGTCCATCGTGCCGCCCGCAGGGAACATGCTGATCGGCACGCTCAAGGGCACCTCGATCGTCAGCGTCATCGCCGTACAGGACCTGCTCTACTCCGTGCAGCTCGTGTACCACCGCACCTACCAGGTCATCCCGCTCCTGATGGTCGCCACCATCTGGTACGTCGTGGTCACCTCGGTGCTCAGCGTCGGCCAGCACTACGTGGAACGGCACTACGCGCGCGGATCGGAGCGGACCCGATGAGGCGCTCGCTCGTGATCGTGGGGGCCGGGCCGCGCGGCACCGGCATCCTGGAACGCATCGGCGCCAACGCGGCCGAGCTGTACGGGGGTTCGGGGCTCGACATCCACCTCGTCGACCCCTACCCGCCCGGCGGCGGCCGCATCTGGCGGCACGACCAGTCGCCGCTGCTCTGGATGAACTCGCAGGCCCAGGACGTCACGATGTTCACCGACGAGACGGTGCAGGTGACGGGCCCCGTCCTGCCGGGACCCGCGCTCGACGAGTGGTCCGGGCTCGACGGACGCACCTTCGTCAGCCGCCGCGACCAGAGCCGCTATCTGGGCTGGGTGTACGAGAAGGCGGTGGCGGGACTGCCGCGCGACACCGTCGTCCGCCACCACCGGCGCAGGGCGGTGCGCGTCACCGGCGAGCGCACCGGCCGCCAGGAAGTGTGGCTGGAAGACGTCGAAACGCCGCTCACCGCCGATCTCGTCATCCTCACCCAGGGCCATCTCGACGCCGAACTCGACGAGGAGCAGGCCCAACTGGCCGCCTACGCCGAGCGGAACGGGCTCGTGCACCTGCCGCCCGACTTCACCGCCGACACCGACCTGTCCAGGATCGCCCCCGGCGAACCCGTCCTCGTACGCGGCTTCGGGCTCGCCTTCGTCGACCTGATGGTGCTGCTCACCGAGGGGCGCGGCGGGCGGTACGAGGGGGAGACGTATCTGCCGTCCGGGCGCGAGCCCGTCCTGTACGTCGGCTCGCGGCGCGGCGTCCCCTACCACTCCAAGATCGGTTACGACTGGACGGGTGAACGGCCGCCGCTGCCCCGCTACTTGGGCCCCGCCGAGATCGACGAGCTGCTCGCAAGGCCCGAAGGCCACGACTTCCGCCGCGACGTATGGCCGCTCATCGAGAAGGAGCTCGGCTTCGCCCACTACCACCGGCTCTTCACCGGGCACCCCGAGCGCACCCGCGCCGCCTGGGCGGACTTCGACGAGAAGTACGCGGCGTGCCCGCCCGGCAGCCCCGAACTGGACGCCCTCGTCGCCTCCACCGTGCCCGACCCCGCCGACCGGCTCGACCTCACGGCACTCGACCACCCGCTCGCCGGGGTGCGGCACACCTCGTACGAAGCACTCCAGGACGGTCTGCGCGGCTACATCACCGACGACCTCACACGCCGGCACGACCCCGGGCACAGCCCCGACCTCGCCGTGTTCCTCGGACTGCTCTCCGTCTACGGGCAGTTGATGCGGCTCGGCGACGTGGGGGAGTGGTGGCACGGCTTCTTCAGCTATCTCGCGTCCGGGCCGCCGGGACCCCGGCTGCGGCAGCTGCTCGCCCTGTCCCGCGCCGGGATCGTACGGTTCCTCGGCGCCGACGTCCGCGTCACCGCGGAGGACGGGGTGTTCCGCGCGCAGAGCCCGACCCTGCCGGGGCAGGTCACCGAGGCCCGCGCGCTCGTCGAGGCGCGCCTTCCGCAGCCCACCGTCGCCCGCACCCGCGACCCGCTGCTGCGCGCCCTGTACGCCGAAGGGGTCGCGGTGACCGAGGCGGGGCTGCTCGCCGTCGATCCCGCCGACGGCCGGGTGCTCGACCGCGCGGGCGTGCCCCATCCGCGCCGTTTCGCGCTCGGCCCGCACACCGACGCGCGCGGCGCGGGGGCGTTCACCCGACCGCGCACCAACAGCCCCTCCTTCCGGCAGAACGACGCCACCGCCCGCGCCGTACTCGACTTCCTGCGCACGACCTGAGCCCCGAGGAATCCCATGTCTTCCCTGACCAGCGATCCCCCCGTCGGCGCGGCCGGCGAAGCGACAGGACCACCTGTCGAGGACTACGGCGCCCTGAAGGTCGTGCCCGTGCGCCACCCCTTGCGGTGGGCCGCCGTCGCCGCGACCGCCGTCCTCGTCGCCCAGTTCGCGCACGGCCTCGTCACCAACTCCGCCTGGGAATGGGAGGTGTTCGCCGAGTTCTTCACCGCCGACGTGATCCTCAAGGCGGTCTGGGTCACCCTCCAGCTCACCTTCTACGGCACCGCCATCGGCTTCGCGCTCGGCATCGTCCTGGCCTTCATGCGGCTCTCGGCGAGCCCGTTCCTGAAGTCCGTGGCCTTCGGCTACATCTGGGCGTTCCGCTCCATCCCGCTCATCGTGCAGCTGCTGTTCTGGTTCAACCTGGCCTACCTGTACAAGGAGCTGCAGTTCGGGATCCCCTTCGGGCCCGGCTTCTTCTCCTTCGACACGATGGGGCTGGTCGGCGCGATGAGCGCGGCCGTCCTCGGGCTCGCGCTGCACCAGGCCGCGTACGCCGCCGAGATCGTGCGCGCGGGCGTACTGGCCGTCGAGGGCGGGCAGTTGGAGGCGGCGGCCGCGCTCGGCATCCCCAAGCTGCGGCAGGTGCGCAGGATCGTTCTTCCGCAGGCCATGCGGTCGATCCTGCCCAACGCGGCGAACGAGATCATCTCCCTCTTCAAGGGCACCTCGATCGTCTCCGTGATGGCGATCGGCGAACTCTTCTACCAAGTGCAGGTCATCTACGGCCGCAACGGCCGTGTCGTACCGCTCCTGATGGTCGCCACCGTCTGGTACATCCTCCTGACCAGCGCGCTCTCCGTCCTCCAGCACTACGTCGAACGTCACTTCTCCAAGGGGGCCACGCGATGAACGCCATGGTCGAACTCCGTTCCGTACGCAAGTCCTTCGGGTCGCTGGAGGTGCTGAAGGGCGTCGACCTGGAGGTGCGCACCGGCGAGGTCACCGTCGTCCTCGGCCCCTCCGGATCCGGCAAGTCGACGCTCCTGCGCACCATCAACCACCTGGAGAAGGTCGACGGGGGCTGGGTCAGCGTCGACGGCTCGCTCGTCGGCTACCGGCGCTCCGGCGACAAACTGTACGAGCTGCGCGAGCGCGAGGTACTCAAGCAGCGCACGCAGATCGGCTTCGTCTTCCAGAACTTCAACCTCTTCCCGCACCTCACGGTCCTGGAGAACATCGTCGAGGCCCCCATCTCCGCGCTGAAGCGGCCCCGCAAGGAGGCCACGGCGAGCGCGCAGGCGCTGCTCGCCAGGGTCGGCCTCGCCGACAAGGCCGACGCCTACCCCAAGCAGCTCTCCGGCGGCCAGCAGCAGCGCGTCGCCATCGCCCGCGCGCTCGCCCTCGAACCGAAACTGCTCCTCTTCGACGAGCCGACCTCCGCGCTCGACCCGGAACTCGTCGGTGAAGTCCTCGACGTCATCAAGGACTTGGCGCGCCAGGGCACCACGATGATCGTCGTCACGCACGAGATCGGCTTCGCCCGCGAGGTCGCCGACACGGTCGTCTTCATGGACGACGGGCGGGTGGTCGAGCAGGGCGCTCCAGCCGACGTACTCGACAAGCCACAGCACGAGCGCACGCGCGCGTTCCTCTCCAAGGTCCTCTAGGAGCCCCTGAATGCATTCCCGACGCACCACCCTTGCCGCCGCCCTCGCCGTGCTGGTCGCCACGCCCCTGCTCGGTGCCTGCGGCGGCGACAGCGACGCCGCGACCGGCGGCGGCAGGCCCGGCATCAAGAAGGTCGGCGCCATCAACATCGGGCCCGAGCAGCACCGCGTACGCGGCAAGAAGGTCGCGGCGATCGCCGCGCTCGTCCCCGAACAGATCCGAAAACGCGGCACGTTGCGGCTCGGCGGCGGCGCCGACTCGACCGCGCCGCTCGGCTTCTACGCCACCGACGACAAGACCCGCATCGGCTCCGAGGTCGACCTCGCGATCCTGGTCGCCGACACGCTCGGCCTGAAGCCGCAGTTCTCGCAGGTCTCCTGGGAGAACCTCTTCGTCGGCCTGGACAGCGGGAAGTTCGACGGCGTCTTCAGCAATGTCACGGTGACCGAGGAGCGCAAGGAGAAGTACGACTTCGCCACCTACCGGCTCGACAACATCGCCTTCGAGGCGAGGAAGGACGCGGACTTCACGGTGAAGGGGCCCGCCGACGTGGCGGGCAAGTCCGTCGCCGTCTCCTCCGGCACCAACCAGGAGAAGATCCTCGTCGACTGGAGCAGGAAGAACGAGAAGGCCGGGCGCGAACCGGTCGACATCAAGTACTTCCAGAAGGACTCCGACTACTACCTGGCCCTCCAGTCCGGGCGCATCGACGCGTATCTCGGGCCCAGTCCTTCCGTGTCGTATCACGTGGCGTCCGCGGGCCAGACGAAGACCGTCGGGGTGCTGTCCGGCGGGGGTGCCGGGGTGCAGGGGGAGATCGCCGCTACCACGGCGAAGGGGAGCGGGCTTGTCGACGCGTATGCCGCGGCGCTCAATCACGTGATCGAGGACGGGAGTTACGCGAAGGTCCTGAAGCGGTGGGGGCTTTCTGGTGAGGCCGTCTCCAAGTCGCGGATCAATCCGCCGGGGTTGCCCAAGCCGTAGTCAGCCGTAGTCGTTCGGCTGCCGGTCCGCTGGGGCTTGTTGCGCAGTTCCCCGCGCCCCTGAAAGGGGGTGCCTTCCCCGCCAGAAAGGTTTAGTTGATGACCCACCATGTACCCGGCCGTGGCCCCCTTCATCTCGCCGCCGCCATGGATCACCCCGGTGCCTATGAAGCCGCCCCGTACGCCGAATTGGCGTTGCTCGCCGAGGGCGGGGCGTTGGACTTCGTGACGCTCGGGGACTCCTTCGCGCGGCCCGGACTCGACGCGCTCGCCGTGTTGGCGAGGGTCGCGCCCGCCACCGGTCGGATCGGGCTCGTGCCGACCGTGACGACCACGCATACCGAGCCGTTCCATGTGCAGGCCGCCGTGGCGACGCTGGACTGGGTCAGTCACGGGCGGGCCGGGTGGGCGGTCGACGTGTCGGCGACGGAGGCCGAGGCGCGGCTGTTCGGGCGGCGGAGTGCCGCGTCGCGCGACGAGTTGTGGCAGGAGGCGGCCGAGGTCGCCGATGTGGCCGCTCGGCTGTGGGACAGCTGGGAGGACGACGCGGAGATACGGGACGTGCCGACCGGGCGTTTCATCGACCGCGACAAACTGCACTACGTCGACTTCGAGGGGCGCGGCTTCTCGGTGCGCGGCCCCTCCATCGTGCCGCGGCCGCCGCAGGGCCACCCCGTGGTCGTCGTCGACGCCACCGAGCCGCGGGCCAGGGAGGCCGCGGCCCGGCACGCGGATGTCGCCCTGGTGCGGGCCGCGTCCGCCGCGCAGGCCGATGCCGCGCGGGCCGAACTGCGCGGGCTGGCGGCCCGGTTCGGGCGGGACCCGGACGCGCTGCGGGTGTTCGCCGCCCTCGTCGTCGACCTCGGCGGCGGGGAGTACGCCGCGGAGCCGGGGCACGGGGGAGGGCCGCTGCCCACCGCCGACGGGCCGGCCTACCGGGGCGGGCCCGTGGACCTCGCCGAGCTGATCGCCGACTGGCATCGCGCGGGGGCCGTCGACGGCTTCCACCTCGCGCCCGTCGAGCCGCGCCGTGACCTGGAGCGGCTCGTCAACGGCACCGTCGCGCTGCTCCAGCACCGCGGCCTGTTCCGCACCTTCTACCCGGGCAGCACGCTCCGGGAGCACCTGGGCCTCGCCAGGCCCGCCAACCGTTACGCCGCGCTCGCGGGGGAGCCCTCATGACCGAACGTACCCAGCACCGGCAGATCCATCTGGCCGCCCACTTCCCCGGCGTCAACAGCACCACCGTCTGGACCGACCCCAGGTCGCGCTCGCACATCGACTTCGCGTCCTTCGAGCACCTCGCCCGCACCGCCGAACGCGGCCTGTTCGACTTCTTCTTCCTCGCCGAGGGGCTGCGGCTGCGCGAGCACAAGGGGCGCATCCACGACCTGGACGTCGTCGGGCGGCCCGAGTCGCTGACCGTCCTGACCGCGCTCGCCGCCGTCACCGAGCGGCTCGGCCTCGCGGGCACGGTCAACGCGACCTTCAACGAACCCTATGAACTCGCCCGCAGGATCGCCTCGTTGGACCACCTCAGCGCGGGCCGCGCCGCCTGGAACGTGGTCACCACGTCGGACGCCTTCACCGGCGAGAACTTCCGGCGCGGCGGCTATCTGGACCGCGCAGACCGCTACACCCGGGCCGCCGAGTTCCTCGCGACGGCCCGCGAACTGTGGGACTCCTGGACGCCCGAAGGACGCCAGCGTTCCTTCGCGCACCACGGGGAACACTTCGCGATCGAGGGCGAGTTCACCGTCCCGCGCTCCCCGCAGGGCCACCCCGTCGTCATCCAGGCCGGGGACTCGCCGGAGGGACGCGAGTTCGCCGCGTCGGCCGCCGACATCATCTTCACGCGGCACGGCACGCTGGAGGCGGGGCGGGAGTTCTACGCCGACGTGAAGCGACGCCTGGCCGGGTACGGGCGGGAGCCCGACGACCTGAAGATCATGCCCGGGGTCAGCTACGTCCTCGGCGACACCGCGGCCGAGGCGCAGGAGAAGGCCACCGAGATCCGCCGCAAGCAGGTCTCCCCGCAGAACGCGATCCTCGCCCTGGAACAGGTCTGGGGCGTCGACCTCTCCGCGTACGACCCGGACGGGCCGCTGCCCGACATCGACCCGGACCCGGACTCGGAGCTGGTGCAGGGCCGCGTGAAGATCAAGGATCCCCTCGCCGTCGCCGCGAAGTGGCGGGCCCTGTCCGAGGCCAAGGGCCTGTCCATCCGGCAGACCGTCATCGAGACGACCGCCCGCCAGTCCTTCATCGGCACCCCGGACGCGGTCGCCGCCGACCTCACGGAGTTCGTGGCCACCGGTGCCGCCGACGGCTTCATCCTCGTCCCGCACCTCACGCCCGGCGGGCTCGACGACTTCGTCGACCGGGTGGTGCCGCTGCTCCAGGAGCGGGGCGTGTACCGCACGGAATACCAGGGCGCGACGCTGCGCTCCCACCTCGGGCTGCGCGAGCCCCTATGGAAGGGTTGATCACCATGAGCACCGAACACGACGCCGTCGCGGACGCCGACGCCGTACAGGACTGGAAGCAGTGGCACGAGCGGCGCACGGAGAGCGTGTCCGCCCCCTACGGGCCGCTCTCCCTCACCGGCACGCACTGGCTCGCGGACCATCCGGAGGGCAGGCTCCCTGGGCTGCCCGGGCAGTGGGCCGAGACGCCGGACGCGGTCGTCCTGACCGCGGGCGCCGACGACGGGCTGACCGTCGACGGGCGGCCCGTGACCGGGGAGGTCCGGCTGACCGCCGACAGCGGCCCTGTCCCGGACGCGCGCGTCGCGCACGGCGGGCACCGGCTCGTCGTGCTCCGGCGCGAAGGGCTCTGGGCGGTACGGGACTTCGACCCGGACGCCGCCGCGCGCCGCGCCTTCAAGGGCATCGAGGCCACGCCGTACGACGCGCGCTGGGCCGTGCCCGGGCGCTTCACGTCGTACGGCGAGGACCGCACCGTCACGGTCGGCAACGCGGACGGCAAGCGGCGTGGCCTCGGTCTGGGCGGTGAACTCTCCTTCCGCATCGGGGGAGTCGAGCACTCCTTGCAGGTGACCGTGGAGGCCGATGTTCCCCAAGCTCTCGGCTCCGCTCGAGCAGGGGAGGCCCCATTGCTGTGGGCTGTCTTCGCGGACACCACGAGCGGCACGTCGAGCTACCGCTTCCGCTTCCTGCGGCCCGCCGCGCCCGACGCCGAGGGGCGCACCACGGTGGACTTCAACCGGGCGCTGCTGCCGCCGTGCGCCTTCGCCGACCACTTCCTCTGCCCCTTCCCGCCGCCCGGCAACACCCTCGGCACCGAGATCGCGGCGGGGGAGCGGAACCTTCTCGACCGCTGAGACGTCAGACCGCAGGGACGCACGAACGGCGGCCCACGACGCACGGCCGATGACCCCAGCCCCGGTGGCGTACGACAGGTACGAACCCATCGGGGCCGGTCGACGTGTATCGGTCGGCGGCCGAAAGACGCCCTTGTGCGGCTTGTCCCGCCCCCCAATACTCCCGAGCAGCGCTTGTCAGGAGCACGGCGTATCCGGAATGAGGGCTTGCTCTTTGGCTGCGCCTCACGGGTCCTCAACCCACAAGGACCCACTGACTTCCCTCGGGAGGAACCAACGTGAGGATCAAGCGCACCATCCCCCGCAGTGGCATAGCGAGACGGACCTCCATGCTCGCCGTGGCCACCGGACTCGTGGCCGCCGGAGCGCTCGCCGTACCCGCGGCCAGCGCGCACGACGGCGTGGCGACCTTCAGCGCGGCGCAGCTGGAACAGGCCAGCGACGCCGTGCTCGACGCGGATGTCGCGGGCACCTCCTGGGGTGTCGACGCGAAGACCAAGCAGGTCGTCGTCACGGCCGACAGCACGGTCTCCAAGGCGGAGATCGCCGAACTGAAGGCGGCGGCGGGCAGCAACGCGGGCGCCCTGAAGATCGAGCGCACACCGGGCAAGTTCCAGAAGTACATCTCCGGCGGGGACGCCATCTACGCGTCCAGCTGGCGCTGTTCGCTCGGCTTCAACGTGCGGGACAGCAGTGGCGCCTACTACTTCCTGACCGCAGGGCACTGCACCGACGGTGCGGGCACCTGGTGGGCCAACTCGGCGAAGACCACCGTGCTCGGCACCACGTCGGGCTCCAGCTTCCCGACCAACGACTACGGCATCGTCAAGTACACCAACACCTCGATCACCAAGTCCGGCACCGTGGGCAGCCAGGACATCACGCGCGCGGCCGACGCCACGGTCGGGCAGAACGTCTCCCGGCGAGGCTCCACGACCGGTATACACACCGGGCGGGTCACCGCGCTGAACCAGACCGTCAACTACGGCGGCGGCGACGTCGTCTACGGCATGATCAAGACCACGGTCTGCGCCGAGCCCGGCGACAGCGGCGGCCCGCTGTACTCGGGTTCCACCGCACTGGGTCTGACCTCCGGCGGCAGCGGCAACTGCTCCTCGGGCGGCACGACCTTCTTCCAGCCGGTCACCGAGGCGCTGCGCGCGTACAACGTCAGCGTCTACTGAAACCGCTGAACCGAACGGCGCGCACGCACGCAGCCAGCAGCGGGTGAGCCCCCGTCCGGCCACCGGACGGGGGCTCACCCTTGCCTCCCGTCACCCTCTCCCTTTGTGTCCGTCACGGGGTTACCTTCGAAGAGCACGCCCAACACGCCCAATTCGGACCCTGGGGGGCCGGCATGGTCGAGGAGCTGGTGGCAGCGGGAGTGACCGCCGGGGCTGTCGGAGCGGTCTACGCGATGGCGGCGGCGCGCGTCGTCAAACAGTACGAACGCGGCGTGGTGCTGCGCCTCGGCAGGCTGCAACGGTCGGTGCGCGGACCGGGGTTCACCATGATCGTGCCGGTCGTCGACCGGCTCCGCAAGGTCAACATGCAGATCGTGACGATGCCGGTGCCCGCGCAGGACGGCATCACCCGCGACAACGTCACGGTCCGGGTGGACGCCGTCATCTACTTCAAGGTCGTCGACGCCGCCGAGGCGGTCGTGCAGGTGGAGGACTACCGCTTCGCGGTCTCGCAGATGGCGCAGACCTCGCTGCGCTCCATCATCGGCAAGAGCGATCTCGACGACCTGCTCTCCAACCGCGAAAAGCTCAACCAGGGCCTGGAGTTGATGATCGACTCCCCGGCGATCGGCTGGGGCGTGCAGATCGACCGCGTCGAGATCAAGGACGTCTCCCTTCCCGAGACCATGAAACGCTCCATGGCCCGCCAGGCCGAGGCCGACCGGGAACGCCGCGCCCGCGTCATCAACGCCGACGCCGAACTGCAGGCCTCCAAGAAGCTCGCCGAGGCCGCCCACGAGATGTCCGAGGAACCCGCCGCCCTCCAACTCCGCCTCCTGCAGACCGTGGTGGCCGTCGCCGCCGAGAAGAACTCCACCCTCGTCCTGCCCTTCCCCGTCGAACTCCTGCGCTTCCTCGAACGCGCCCAGCAGAACCCGCAGCAGCAGCCCCAGGGCGAGGCGCGGAGTGAGATGCAGGGTCCTTCGCAGGGCCCCGGGCGGCTGCCGGAATCCGGAGTGCGGGAGGCGGAAGTCGGAGAGCTCGGCCGCTCCACGGGGTCGAGAACCGGACAGGACTAGACGTCACAGGCTGGCGACCGCCCCCTCGCACGCGGTGTTTGCAACGGGAACCGACGTGGTGAGACAGAGATCGCTCAACGGCCCGGGGGCGCACGGCCGTTGTCGTGCGCGCGTCCTGAAGTAGACCTTGTGTGCTACCGGAGGGCATCGGGATAGTGGGCGAGGCCAATTTGGCATGGACGCGGCTTCTCCAGCGTGGAAATTCCGTGCCGCGTAAGCCCTGCGGCCCGTCAGGCCCCACACCGGACGGGTCGTTCCCCCCACAGGAGGTCGTGAGTTTTGAAGCACCGACGCATACCCAAGCGGCGTGCCGCCGTGGCAGGCGCGGGCATCGCCGCGCTGGTCGCCGCGGGAATCACCTTCCAGACTGCGAACGCGAGCGAGAACTCCCCGGAGCCCACGCCGGACACCCTCTCGGTGGCCAAGGCCGGAAAGCTCGCCTCGTCCCTGGGCAAGGAACTCGGCTCGGACGCCGCGGGCACGTACTACGACGCCAAGGCCAGGACGCTCGTGGTGAACGTCCTCAACGAGGGCGCGGCCAAGGCCGTCGAGTCGGCGGGCGGCAAGGCCAGAATCGTCGAGAACTCCCTGGCCGAGCTGAAGAGCGCCCGGGCGACCCTGGACGACAAGGCGGCCGTCCCCGGCACCTCGTGGGCGATGGACCCGGCCTCGAACAAGATCGTCGTCACGGCGGACCGCACGGTCAAGGGCGCGCGGCTCGACAAGGTCAGCTCGATCGTGAAGGGCCTCGGCGGCAAGGCCGAGCTCAAGCACAGCAAGGGCGAGTACAAGGCGTTCATCGCCGGCGGCGACGCGATCTGGGGGAGCGGCGCGCGCTGCTCGCTCGGCTTCAACGTGGTCAAGGGCGGCGAGCCCTACTTCCTGACGGCGGGCCACTGCGGCAACGCGGTGCAGAGCTGGTCGGACTCGCAGGGCGGCTCGGAGATCGGCACCACCGAGGAGTCGAGCTTCCCGGGCAACGACTACGCCATCGTCAAGTACACGGGCGACACCCCGCACCCGAGCGAGGTGAACCTCTACGGCGGCACCCAGGCGATCAGCAAGGCCGGGGACGCCACGGTCGGCGAGAAGGTGCAGCGCAGCGGCAGCACCACCCAGGTCCACGACGGTGAGGTCACCGCCCTCGACGCCACGGTCAACTACCAGGAGGGACAGGTCGACGGCCTGATCCAGACCACCGTCTGCGCCGAGCCCGGCGACAGCGGCGGCGCGCTCTTCGACGGCGAGACGGCGCTGGGTCTCACCTCGGGCGGCAGCGGCGACTGCTCCTCGGGCGGCGAGACCTTCTTCCAGCCGGTGCCGGAGGCCCTGTCGGCCTACGGAGCGGAAATCGGCTGAGCCTGCACGAAGCTTTATGCCCCGCCCTCGCAAAAGTGGGGGCGGGGCTTTTTTCGGATTACTTGTGAAAACTTTCACAAGCGCGCAAGGGTCCAAAGTCCCTGAAGATACGCGCAGGTCAAGACGGGTCCAGAAGGCCCCTCCGAGATTTCGGAGGGACCTTCTGCCCGGAGGGTGAGGCCCTTTTCGGCGCCTCGCCGGGTGCGCGCAGGTGTGGAATTGAGGAAGCAGAGAAAAGGTCTCAACGAAGGAGTACCTGCCATGCAGGCCAAGGAGATGGTGGACGGGCTCGTCCAGGGGGCCCTCGCGGCACTCGAGCGGTTCGAGTCGTACGACCAGGAACAGGTCGACCACATCGTCAAGAAGGCCTCCCTCGCCGCGCTGAGCCAGCACGGCGAGCTCGCGCGGCAGGCGGTCGAGGAGACGGGACGCGGCCTCTTCGAGGACAAGGCGGTCAAGAACCTCTTCGCCTGCGAGCACGTCGTCAACTCGATGCGCGGCCTGAAGACCGCGGGCGTCATCTCCCGCGACGAACTGAACGGCATCACCGAGATCGCCGAACCGGTCGGCGTCGTCTGCGCGATGACCCCGGTGACCAACCCGACGTCGACCACGATCTTCAAGGCGCTCATCGCCCTGAAGACCCGCAACCCGATCATCTTCGCCTTCCACCCCAGCGCCCAGAACTGCTCCGCCGAGGCCGCGAGGATCGTGCGCGACGCCGCGATCGAGGCCGGTGCGCCGGAGAACTGCGTGCAGTGGGTCGAGGAGCCCTCGATGGAGGCCACCGGCCTCCTCATGAACCACGAGGGCGTCTCCACCATCCTCGCCACCGGCGGCAACGCGATGGTCAAGGCCGCCTACTCCTGCGGCAAGCCCGCGCTCGGCGTCGGCGCGGGCAACGTCCCCGCGTATGTCGCACGCAGCGGCAAGCTGCAGCGGGCCGTGCACGACATCGTGCTCTCCAAGTCCTTCGACAACGGCATGATCTGCGCCTCGGAGCAGGCCGTCATCCTCGACAAGGAGATCTACGAGGAAGGGCTCGCGGAGTTCCAGCGGCTCGGCGCGTATGTCGTCTCGGCGGCCGAGAAGACCAAGCTGGAGGAGTTCGTCTTCGGCACCACCGCCTTCGCCAACAACTGCTCGGGCGCCAAGCTGAACGCCGCCGTCGTCGGCAAGTCGCCGCAGTGGATCGCCGAACAGGCCGGGTTCTCCGTCCCCGACGGCACCTCGGTCATCGTCGCCGAGTGCGCGGAGGTCGGCGAGGGCGAGCCGCTCACCCGCGAGAAGCTCTCCCCGATCCTGGCCGCGCTGAAGGCGGAGACGACCGGGCACGGCCTCGAACTGGCCGCCCAGATGGTGGAGTTCCACGGCCTCGGGCACAGCGCCGCCATCCACACCGAGGACGAGGAGCTCGCCGAGGAGTTCGGCAAGCGCGTCAAGGCGATCCGCGTCATCGTCAACGCGCCCTCCACCTTCGGCGGCATCGGCGACGTCTACAACTCCTTCCTCCCCTCGCTCACTCTCGGCTGCGGCTCCTACGGGCACAACTCGGTGTCCAACAACGTCTCCGCGGTCAACCTCGTCAACATCAAGCGGATCGGACGGCGCAACAACAACATGCAGTGGTTCAAGGTCCCGCCGAAGATCTACTTCGAGCGCAACTCCCTGCGGTACCTGGGGGAGATGGAGGGCATCAGGCGCGTCTCGATCGTCACCGACAAGACCATGTCGACGCTCGGGTTCGTCGCCCGCGTGACCGACATCCTCGCGGCGCGGCCCGAGGCCGTCACCGTCCAGGTCATCGACAACGTCGAGCCCAACCCGGAGCTTTCGACGGTGCGGGCGGGAGCCGCGCAGATGCGGGACTTCCAGCCGGACACGATCATCGGCCTCGGCGGCGGCTCGCCGATGGACGCGGCGAAGATCATGTGGCTGATGTACGAGCACCCGGAGATCGAGTTCGCGGACACCAAGGAGAAGTTCTTCGACATCCGCAAGCGGGCCTTCAAGTTCCCCGGGCTCGGCAAGAAGGCGCAGATGGTGGCCGTCCCGACCACCTCGGGCACCGGCAGCGAGGTCACCCCCTTCGCCGTCATCTCCGACCCGGAGGCCGCGCAGAAGTACCCCCTCGCCGACTACGCGCTCACCCCGAACGTCGCGATCGTCGACCCGGTCCTGCCGATGAAGCTCCCGGCGACCGTCACCGCCGACTCCGGCTTCGACGCGCTGACCCACGCCACCGAGGCGTACGTCTCCGCCTACTCGAACGACTACACCGACGGGCTCTGCCTCCAGGCCATCAAGCTCATCTTCGAGAACCTGGAGCGGTGCGTGGTGAACGGGGCGAAGGACCCCGAGGCGCGCGAGAAGATGCACAATGCCTCGACGGTCGCGGGGATGGCCTTCGCCAACGCCTTCCTCGGACTCGTCCACGCCATGGCGCACACCCTGGGCAACACGTTCCACGTCGCCCACGGCCGCACCAACGCGCTGCTGCTGCCGCACGTCATCCGGCACAACGGGACCGTCTCGGGCAAGGCGACCCCGTGGCCGAAGGCGGAGGTCTACCGGGCACCCGAGCGGTTCCAGGAGATCGCCCGGATGCTGGGCCTTGCGGCCGCGACGCCCGAGGAAGGGGTGGAGTCCTATGCCCGTGCGGTGGAGGAGCTGCGTACCAAGTGCGGGATCCCCGCGTCCTTCCAGGAGGAGGGTGTGGATGAGGCCGCCTTCATGGAGGCTCTGCCGCAGCAGGCGATGAACGCGTACGCCGATCAGTGCGCGCCGGCCAACCCCCGTATGCCGATGATCGACGAGATGCAGCAACTCATGCGGCAGGCGTACTACGGCGCGACCAGCCACTGACGAGCCGCAGGTTCAAACTCACCGTTTGGGCCAGTACCACAGAGGTTCGTCCAAGAGGCTCTCCCGGCCCGCCACCGTCGTTTGGCCCGACTCCTTGAGCAGTTCTATGGAGTTGACGTCGACACGGTGGCGGGCCGCGCCCTTGCCCACCGCTTCCGCGAGGGCGTCCGCGTGGGTCACCAGGACCACCTGCGTGTCCTTCGTCGCCGTGAGGATCAGGTCGGCCAGGGGGCGCAGGAGGTCGGGGTGGAGGCTCGTCTCCGGCTCGTTCAGGACGAGGAGGGACGGGGGACGGGGCGTGAGGAGTGCCGCGGTCCAGAGCAGATAGCGCAGCGTGCCGTCGGACAGCTCGGCGGGGCCCAGGGGGCGCAGGAGTCCGCGCTGGTGGAGCTGGAGCTCGAAGCGGCCGCCGTTGTCGACGACGCGGACCCGGCTGCCCGGGAAGGCGTCGTCCACCGCTTCGTCGAGCGCCGCGTCGTCGCCGATCTCGAGGATGGTCTGCAGGGCGGCGGCGAGGTCCGCGCCGTCGTGGCCGAGGACGGGGGTGCGGGTGCCGATGCGGGCGGCGCGGGCGGGCGCTTCGGCGTCGGTGCGCACATGGTCGTAGAACCGCCAGGAGCGGATCAGTTCGCGCAGCCTGAGCAGGTCGGGTGCCAGCTGCGGGTCGGCGAACTCGCTGAGCATGCTGTCGTACGGCCGGATGCCCTGGGTGCGGTGCCAGCCGCCGTCGGCCGTGCGGGTGCGCACGGCGGGGCCCGCGCGGTCGCAGAGCAGCGCCGCGGTCCGCAGGACGGGGCCCGCCCAGGTGGACTCGCGCTTGATCTCGGGGTCGAGGGCGAACATGGACGGCTCGCCGTGCGGTCCCGCGCCGTTGGACTGGGGGACGCCGAAGTCGACCGCGTACCCGAACTCGTCGCCCGCGAAGCCGAGGCGCAGGGTGGCGGGCTCCGCCTTGCGCTCGCCCGCCCACATCGCGGAGGGCAGGCCGCCCTCGCGGGCCAGGGCCGCGACGGCGCCGCCCGCGGCGGAGTCGGCGAGCAGGCGCAGGGCGCGGTACAGGCTGGACTTGCCCGTGCCGTTGGCGCCCGTGATCACGTTCAGCCGGTCCAGCGGGACGATCAGTTTGCGCAGGGAGCGGTAGTTCTCTACGGCGAGTGTGCGGATCATGCGTTCCAGCCTCGCACCCGGGTCTGACAATTCCCCTCGGGAAGCCCTCCGCTCATGTCTCCGGCTGTACGTCCGGGGCGTCCGGCGCGAGGAAGCGGCCCATCGGCAGGACCGGGCGGCCCCACGTGGACGCCATCACCTGGCCCGCGAGCAGGTAGAGCGCCCCGGCGCTCGCGCCGAGCCCGAACCAGCCCGCGACGCGGTTCCAGCCGACCGAGCCGGTGAAGCCGTTGCAGGTCATCGCCACGAACACGACGAGCACGCAGGTGAAGGTGAGCAGCAGCGCCAGATGGATGCGGAAGCTCGCGAGCCACAGCACGAAGACCACGAACACCCAGGGGAGCGTGAACAGGCCCATGGTGTCGCCGCGCAGCGAAGGGTCGAGGCCGGGAAGCACCCAGAGCAGCATCAGCGCCTTCGCCATCCAGAAGAGCCCGAAGCCGCCGAAGACCGTGGCGTGCCAGGTGTCGCCGCGCTGTGCCTGGAAGAGCCCCGCGAGCAGCTGGGCGAGGCCGCCGATGAAGAAGCCGACCAGGGGGACGACCGAGTGCAGGAGCTTCTCGGGGAAGACGCCCGCGTCGATGCCGGTGGCGATCATGGTGACCACGATGAAGCCGGTGAGCCCGAGCGGGCCCAGCTGGGCCTGTGCGGTGGGCTCCATGCGTTTGACGGAGACCGCCTGGGCCGCGGGGCCCGTGCGGTGCGGGAAGTTCACGCGATGCCCTTGCCGTAGCTCGTGCCGGTCAGGTCGATCGAGCCGTTGTTCTTGTTCTTGTTGCGGGCGGACAGGGCGAGGGTGACGACGACGCCGAGGACGGCCCAGGCGGAGAGGACGAGGAGCGGTCCGGTGACCGCGTTGCCCTCGAAGTACGCGATGGAGCGCGCCACCCAGGTGCCCGCGCCCGGCGGCAGCCAGGGCCCGATCGCCTCCCAGAAGGGCGGCAGCATCGGCAGCGGGAAGGCGCCGCCCGCGCTCGGGTTGCCCGCGATGACGACGAGCAGGACGGCGAGGCCGATGCCCACGATGCCGGTGAGCGACTGCAGGGCGAGCGTGATCGCGCCGACCCCGAAGATCACCAGGGCGCCGAGGCCCCACAGGCCCATGATGCTGCCGGGCAGGGCGCCGAGGATCGGCCCGATGATGATCGCGCCGCCGAGCCCGCCGACGATCGAGTAGAGCGCCATGGTGCCGAGCCTGATGACCGCGCGTGGCACGTTGGCGGCCCGGGAGCCCGCGCTGATCGCGAGGATCGACGCGCACAGATAGCCGCCGACGCACCAGCCGACGACCAGGTAGAAGGACGAGAGTCCGTTGAAGTCCTGGTTCGACGCCGGGGCCACGTCGATGGTCTTCACGGCGCGCTTCTCGGCCCCTTCGACCTTGGCGGTGAGCTCGGTCAGGGTCCTGGAGAGGGCGGTGCCGCCGCCGGAGGCGACCAGGAGGGTGTCGGTGGTGCCCCGCGGGTCGACGATCAGGGCGCCGTCGATGTCGCGGTTCATGATCTGGTGGCGGGCCGTGGCCTCGTCCTCGACCACGCGGGGGTCGAGCGGTTCGCCGGGGAGCTTCTTCAGCCCGTCGGCGGTCTGCTCGGCCGCGGGGCCCGGGGCGACCACTCCGAAGGGCACGTCCGTCGGTTTCGGGTTGTGCAGGGCTCCTACGTAGGAGGCGATGAACAGCAGTTGCAGGGCGAGTACGCCGATGACGAGCAGGGCTGCTCGCGGAGTGACGGCGCTCTTCAATTCGTCGGCGAACCTCATGCCCCCACGCTCGGGGGCGCGGGGCGTTCCCGCAGGTGGGATGGTCCGAACGGACGACAGGAGGGGGCCGGGGGCGCCTCCGGACAGTTAATCGAACACTCGTGTCGTACGTGAGTTCGAAACTGGTCTATGGTGGAGGCGGGGGATGCGAGATCGGATCGATTCAGGGTTACAGGAGGTGCGTGTGCCCGGGTTCACGCATCTGCACACCGTCTCCGGGTTCTCCCTGCGCTACGGCGCCTCGCACCCGGAGCGGCTCGCCGAACGCGCCGCCGAGCGGGGCATGGACGCCCTCGCGCTCACCGACAGGGACACCCTCGCGGGCACCGTCCGGTTCGCCAAGGCCTGCGCGAAGGCGGGGGTGCGGCCGCTGTTCGGGGCCGAACTGGCGGTGGGGGAGCCCGCCCCCGCACGGGACGAGCGGCGAAGGGCCCCCGTGCGCGGCGGTGCCTTCATCGACGAGTCGACCCCGCGCGTGACCTTCCTCGCCCGCGACGGCGCCACCGGCTGGGCCGCGCTCTGCCGCCTGGTCACCGCCGCGCACCGCGCGGCTGACGGGCAGCCCGTCCTGCCGTGGCGGGAGAACCACGGCGAGGGCCTGACCGTGCTGCTCGGGCCCGCCTCCGACGTGGGGCGCGCGCTCGCCGCGGGCCGCCCCGACCGGGCCGCCCGGCTCCTCGCCCCCTGGCGCGAGCGCTACGGCGACGCGCTGCGCCTGGAGTCCGTCTGGCACGGCCGCGAGGGCACGGGGCCCGGATCGCTGCGCCTCGCCGCGCGCACCGTCGGCTTCGCCGCCGAGCAGGGCGTACGCCCCGTCCTGAGCAACGCCGTGCGCTACGCCGACCCCGGACAGGGGCCCGTCGCCGACGTCCTGGACGCCGCGCGCCGCCTCGTCCCCGTCGACCCGACCAAGGAACTCGACGGCGGCGAGCGGTGGTTGAAGGGTGCGGGCGACATGCTGCGCGTCGCCGAGCGCGTCGTCGAGGCCGCGGGCTTCCGCCGCGACACCGCCCACCGCCTGATCGAACAGACCGGGGCGGCCGCCGCCGAGTGCCTCGTCGACGCCGAGGACGACATCGGCATCGGGTCCGTGCACTTCCCCGAGCCGCGCCTGGTCGGCGCGGGCCGCCGCACCGCGCAGCGCGTGCTCGCCTCGCGGGCGGCCGCGGGCATGGTGCGGCGCGGCTACGACCGTGCCGCGGGGGCCCGCGCGTACTGGGAGCGGATGCACCACGAGCTGGACATCATCGCCCACCACGGCTACGCCTCCTACTTCCTCACCGTGGCCCGGGTCGTCGACGACGTACGCGACCTGGGCATCCGGGTCGCGGCGCGCGGCTCGGGCGCCGGATCCCTGGTCAACCACCTCATCGGCATCGCGCACGCCGACCCCGTCGAGCACGGCCTTCTCATGGAGCGGTTCCTGTCCAAGCGGCGGCACGTCCTGCCGGACATCGACATCGACGTCGAGTCGGCCCGCCGCCTGGAGGTCTACCGCGCGATCATCGGCCGCTTCGGCACCGAACGGGTCGCCACGGTCGCCATGCCCGAGACCTACCGGGTGCGGCACGCCGTGCGCGACGTGGGCGCGGCCCTGTCCATGGACCCGGCCGACATCGACCGGATCGCCAAGGCCTTCCCGCACATCCGCGCCCGCGACGCCCGCGCGGCGATGGAGGAGCTGCCGGAACTGCAGCAGATCGCAGAGGAGTTGGGGGACCGCGACCGGCTGTGGGAGCTGGTCGAGGCGCTCGACGCACTGCCGCGCGGTGTCGCCATGCACCCGTGCGGGGTGCTGCTCTCCGACGCCTCGCTGCTCGCCCGTACGCCCGTCGTGCCGACCAGCGGCGAGGGCCTGCCCATGGCGCAGTTCGACAAGGAGGACGTGGAGGACCTCGGCCTGCTCAAGCTGGACGTGCTCGGCGTGCGGATGCAGTCGGCGATGGCGCACGCGGTGGCGGAGGTCGAGCGGGCCACGGGGGAACGGGTGGACGTGGACGCGGTGCCGCCGGGCGATCCGGCGACGTATCAACTCATCAGGTCCGCCGAGACGCTGGGGTGCTTCCAGATCGAGTCGCCCGGCCAGCGGGACCTGGTCGGGCGGCTGCAGCCGGCGACCTTCCACGACCTGGTGGTCGACATCTCCCTGTTCCGTCCCGGGCCCGTCGCCGCCGACATGGTGCGGCCCTTCATCGAGGCCAGGCACGGCCGCGCGCCGATCCGCTATCCGCACCCCGACCTCACGGAGCCGCTGAAGGAGACGTGCGGCGTCGTGGTCTTCCACGAGCAGATCATCGAGATCGTGGACATCATGACCGGCTGCGGGCGCGACGAGGCGGACCGGGTGCGGCGCGGGCTCTCGGACCCCGCGTCGCAGGGGCGGATCCGCTTCTGGTTCGCGCAGCACGCGGCGGCCAAGGGGTACGACGCCGAGACGATCGCCCGCACCTGGGAGATCGTCGAGGCCTTCGGTTCGTACGGCTTCTGCAAGGCGCACGCGGTGGCCTTCGCCGTGCCGACGTACCAGTCGGCGTGGCTGAAGGCCCATCATCCGGCCGCGTTCTACGCCGGGTTGCTCACGCACGACCCCGGGATGTACCCGAAGCGGCTGCTGCTCGCGGACGCGCGGCGGCGGGGGGTGTCGATCCTGCCGCTGGACGTGAACCGGTCGGCGGTCGCTCACCGTATCGAACTGGTGTCCGAGCCTCGGGGGGTCTGGGGTCTGCGGCTCGCCCTCTGCGACGTGCACGGCATCAGCGACGCCGAGGCCGCGCGGATCGCCGACGGGCAGCCCTACGCCTCGCTCGTCGACTTCTGGGAGCGGGCCAGGCCCTCGAAGCCGGTCGCGCAGCGGCTCGCACAGGTCGGCGCGCTCGACGCGTTCGGCGCCAACCGCCGTGATCTGCAACTCCACCTGGCCGAACTGCGGCGGGGCTCGCGCGGCGCGGCCGGGGGCCAGCTCCCCCTGGCGGGCGGGCGCAGGACCGCGCCCGCGGGCCTGCCCGACCTCGACGACACCGAACGGCTCAGCGCCGAACTCGGCGTGCTCGGCATGGACTCGTCCCGTCATCTCATGGGCGACCACGAGGAGTTCCTGCGGGAACTCGGCGCGCTCTCCGCGCGACGCCTGCGCGAGGCCGAACACGGCGCGACCGTCCTGGTCGCGGGTGCCAAGGCCGCCACGCAGACCCCGCCGATCCGCTCCGGCAAACGCGTCATCTTCACCACCCTGGACGACGGTACGGGCCTGGTCGACCTGGCCTTCTTCGACGACGCGCACGAACGGTGCGCGCACACCGTCTTCCACTCCTGGCTGCTGCTCGTACGCGGCGTGGTGCAGCGCCGCGGGCCGCGCAGCCTCAGCGTGGTCGGCTCCGCGGCGTGGAACCTCGCCGAACTGGTGGAGGTGCGCAGGGAAGGCGGCCTCGACGCGGTGGCGCTGCGCCTCGCGGAACCGGACCCGGCGCGGGGCCCCGCAGCGGGCGACCCGGTCGACGGGCGGCGCATCCGCATGGCCACGGGGTACGAGATGCACCCCTGGGCCGATCTGCGTCCGGCGGGCGAAGGGGCGTCGGCGACACGGAAGTTGTGGCATCAGAGTCCGGGGAGTGCGGGGTGAGTGCGGTGGGCTTCGGCGGAGGCGACGAGGTCGGGACGGACGCAGGAGTGAACGCCCTCCCTGCAGGGGTGAACCCGCTCCCTGCAGGAGTGGACACCCTCTACGTACGCTTCCTGCTGCCTCCCATGTACGAAGCCGTCCTGCCCCAGCTCCTCGGCCTGCTCGGCGAGTTCACCCCGAGGGTCGAGGCGCTGCCGCCCGACGCCGCGCTCGTCGACGTGCGCGGCGCGCGGCGGTACTTCGGGCGGGGTGCCGTCGAACTCGCCGCGCTGATCAGGGTGCGGGCACTCGCGCTGTACGGCGTGGAGTGCGCGATCGGCGCCGGGCCCGGGCCGATGCTGGCCCGGATGGCCGCGCGCGGTGCCGCCCCCGGCGTGACCCGCGCGGTGCCCGAAGGAGCGGACGGCGTACGGGAGTTCCTCGCGGAGCGGCCGGTCGGCGAGCTGCCCGGCATCGGTCGTGCCACCGCCCGCACCCTCTGCGAGTACGGCCTCGACTCCCTCGGCAAGGTCGCCGCCGCGCCCCTGTCCACCCTGCAGCGGCTCGTCGGCGCCCGCGCGGGCCGCGAACTGCGCGAGAAGGCCCGGGGCATCGACCGCACCCGGGTCGTACCGAACGCCGTGGCGCGCTCCCTCTCCGCCGAACGGCCCTTCCCCCGCGATGAGTTGGACCCCTTCCGGCACCGTCGCGCGCTGCTCTCGATCGCCGAGGAGATCGGTGCGGGGATACGCGGCGATGACCAGGTGTGCCGCGCGCTGACCCTCACCGTGCGGTACGCGGACCGGACCACCACCACCCGGACACGGACGCTGCCCGAGCCGACCGCGCACTCCGTCGCGCTGACCACCGCCGCGTACCGCATGTACGAGGCGCTCGGCCTGCAGCGGGCCCGGGTGCGTGCTGTCGCCCTGCGTGCGGAGGGGCTCGGGCCCGCGGAACGTGCCGCCCATCAGCTCACCTTCGATCCGGCGGACGAGAAGGCCCGCCGGATCGAGGAGGTCGCCGACCGGGCGCGGGAGAGGTTCGGGCCCGGTGCGATCGTGCCGGGGACGTTGAGCGCTTCGCTGGAAGGGCGGTATCGAAGCTGCGGGTCGGATGTGGCTGGTCGCGCAGTTCCCCGCGCCCCTTACGGGGCTCACACGTCCCTGCGCCGCACCACGACCACCGTCACCACCGCCGCGACCAGCGGCCACGTGGCGAAGACGGTCCATGCCTCCGCGATCGTCTCCGGGTAGCTGCCCTGGGGGTAGTCCATCGCGGGGTTCTCGACCAGTGCCGTCCACGCGGTGTGCGGCATCGCGTTGCCGATCTCCTTGACCCAGCGGTAGGTCTCGCCCCCGAAGAGCGCGGGCAGCAGCAACAGCGTCACCAGGGCCGTGACGACGGAGCCCGCCGCGTGCCGGACGAGGGAGCCGATCGCCATGCCGACCAGCGCGCACAGCGGGGCGAGCAGTGCGGAGGCCACGACGGCGCGCAGCGCGCCGGGGGCACCGATCGACAGGCCGATGGTGTCGCTCAGGACGGCCTGGGTCAGCCAGAAGGAGCCCGCCGCGGCGACCGCGCCGAGCGCGAGCATGACCGCCGTCACGACGGCGATCTTGGCGAGGACCACCGCGCGGCGGTCGGGGACGGCCGTGAACGTCGTACGGATCAGCCCGCTGGTGTACTCGCCGAAGACCGCGATGGCGCCGACGCTGCAGGCCACGACCATCAGGATCTGGTAGGCGGGGTCGACGAACGCGGTGTGCATCGGGTCGATCTGGAAGGCTCCGTCCGGGGACGTGGACGGCTGGCGTGCCAGCAGATCGGCGTTGGAGCGGGCGGAGTTGACGTTGATCCCGATGACCACGAGCGTGCCGACGCCGAGGATCCAGGGGGTCGAGCGCAACGACCACAGCTTGATCCACTCGGCGGCGACGAGGTCGGCGAAGCGGGCCCGCGTGCTCCGATCCCGCGTACTCATGGACGTATTCGTAGACGTGCTCATCGGGCTTCTCCTGCGGCGTACTCGACGCTGTCGGCGGTGAGTTCCATGAACGCCTCCTCCAAGGAGGCGGAACGGGGGGTGAGTTCGTGCAGCGGGACCCGGTGCGCGAAGGCGAGCTGGCCGATGCGGTCGGCGGGCAGCCCGGTGACCGTGAGGGCGTCCCCGGCCCCGTCCGCCGGCTCCACCGCGGCCCCCTCCGCGACGAGCACCGACGACAGGGCGGCCGCCTCGGGGCTGCGTACGCGCACGCTCAGGCGGGTGCCGCGCGCGGCGAACTCGGGGACGCTCTCCGCGGCGATCAGCCTGCCCCTGCCGATGACGACCAGCTGCTCGGCGGTGTGCTCCATCTCGCTCATCTGGTGGCTGGAGACGAAGACCGTGCGCCCCTCGGCCGCCAGGCGTGCGAAGAGCCCGCGCACCCACAACACCCCTTCCGGGTCGAGCCCGTTGAGCGGTTCGTCGAAGAGCAGCACCGGAGGGTCGCCGAGCAGCGCGGCGGCGATGCCGAGCCGCTGCTTCATGCCGAGCGAGAAGCCCCCGACGCGGCGCCCCGCCGCCCGGGCGAGCCCCACCTCGTCGAGCACCTCGGCCACCCGCCGCCGCGGGATGCCGTTGCCGCGGGCCAGCGCCGACAGATGTGCCCGCGCGGTGCGTCCGCCGTGCACGTCGCCCGCGTCGAGCAGCGCGCCGACGTGCCGCAGGCCGCGCGGGAGGTCATGGAACGGGCGGCCGTCGAAGGTGGCGGTGCCGCCGCTCGGTCCGACCAGGCCGAGGAGCATCCGCAGCGTGGTGGTCTTGCCCGCACCGTTCGGCCCGAGGAAGCCGGTGACGCGGCCCGGGTGCACGGTGAAGCTCAGGCGGTCCACCGCGGTGGTGTCGCCGTAGCGCTTGGTCAGTTCATTGACTTCGATCACCCGGCCCACGGTGCCCCGCACGGGGTGGCGGCGGCATCGGTCCCGTGGCCACAAACCGGCGGGCCAGGGGTAGCCCACGGGCGTACGTCCCCAGGCCAATACCCAGGTCAGGGGGTGTGCGCCTACGATTCAGGGCATGTATGCCAAGCCGGACACCCCACCGCAAGGGCACCGACTGCCGTACGCGTGGACGGTCGCGGCCTGGTGCGGGGCGCTCATGTACCCCGTCGCCCTCTACTTCGCGATGATCGGCGGGCGCAGCGGCTTCACCACGCTGACGGTCGTCCCGCTGATCGTCCTCACCGCCCTGACCGGCCTGCTGCTGCGCAGCAGCCCGCTGCCCGCGCTCGCGCTGCTGCTCCTGGGCTGGGCCGTCGCGCGGACGCAGATGCAGAACTCGGAGATCCTGTATCTCCAGGCGACCCTCGGCGACCTGGCCGTCGGCTGGATCGCGGCCACCCGCCCGCGCCGCATCTCGGTCGCCGCCGTGGTCCTGGCGTTCGGCGCGCAGCTCGCCACCAACTTCCCGTCCATGGGGCCGAGCCCGGAGCGGATCGCCCAGTTCGGCGGGCTCATCGGCCTTGCGGCGGGCACCGCGTGGCTGGCCGGTGACTCCGTGCGCGAGCGCAGGGAGCACGCCGCCGAGCTGAGCGCCCGCGCCGCCACGGAGGCCGTCACCGCCGAACGGCTGCGCATCGCACGGGAGTTGCACGACATGATCGCGCACAGCATCGGCGTCATCGCCATCCAGGCGGGCGTCGGGAGCCGTGTCATCGACACCCAGCCCGCCGAGGCGCGCAACGCGCTCAGCACCATCGAGGCCACCAGCAGGGAGACGCTCGCCGGACTGCGGCGCACGCTCGTCGCGCTGCGCGGCTCGTCCGAGCCGGACGCGCCGCTCGACCCGGCCCCCGGCCTCGCGGGCCTCGACCGCCTCGTCGCCTCCGCCCTGGACGCGGGTGTCCGCGCCGATGTGCGGCTGCGCGGCGAACGGCGGCCGCTGCCCGCCGACATCGACCTGGCCGCGTTCCGGATCCTGCAGGAGGCACTCACCAATGTCGTACGGCACGCGGGGACGGGGGAGTGCCGGGTGACCCTCGCGTACGGCACGGACGAGGTGCGCGTGGAGGTGGAGGACGACGGCGGCGGCGGGCTCTGCGCGGGCACGGGGTACGGCATCGTCGGCATGCGTGAACGCGTCGGCCTGCTGCACGGCAGCTTCACCGCGGGACCGCGCCCCGAGGGCGGCTTCCGTGTGGCGGCCCGGCTGCCCGCGCCCACGTCCGCGCACACGGTGGCGGAGGCCCGATGACCGGCGGTCCTGCGGCGGCCGACGGCACCGTCCGCGTGGTCCTCGCCGACGACCAGCCGCTGGTGCGCGCGGGCCTGCGCGTGCTGATGGCCGACACCCCGGACATCGAGGTCGTCGGGGAGGCGGGCACGGGAGCGGACGCCGTCCGACTGGCCGCGGACGTACGCCCCGACGTCGTCGTGATGGACATCCGCATGCCCGGCATGGACGGCATCGAGGCCACCCGGCTGATCAGAGGGGAGTCCGCGGGGCCGCGCGTGCTCGTCCTGACCACCTTCGACGACGACAGCTACGTCTACGGCGCGCTGCGGGCCGGGGCGAGCGGGTTCCTGGTCAAGGACATGGCACTGGAGGACATCCTCGCGGCGATCCGGGTGGTCGCGGCCGGGGACGGGCTGATCGCGCCGAGCGTCACACGGCGCCTGATCGCGGAGTTCGCGGCCCGCCCGGAACCGGGGCCGCCGCCGTCGGCGCGTCCGGTGGAGGGCATCACGGAGCGCGAACGCGAGGTCCTGACACTGGTCGGCCGCGGCCTGTCCAACGGCGAGATCTCCGCCGAGCTCTTCATCACCGTGGCGACGGTCAAGGCGCATGTCGCCCGGCTCTTCACCAAGCTGGACGCCCGGGACCGGGTCCAACTGGTCATCATCGCGTACGAGTTGGGTCTGGTGGCGGCGCCCCGGTGACGGGCGGCGGGGGGGGCTCTGAGGGGGTCTGCCGCGCCCTCGCGCGGGGGACCGTGCCAGCGATCGCTGGAACTTTTTACTGACGCGTAACTTCCCCCTGCAAGGGCCGCCCCCTAGCTTGGCATGCGCACGGCACATCCTCGTGATCCGGATCACAGGGCTCACACCCCCCGCAACTCCCTTGGGCCGCAAGGAGATCACACGATGCTGCCCTGGAGACGAGCGCTGCGCGCGCTCGCCGCCGCCCTTCTCGTCACGGGCGCGGTCACCCTCACCCCCGCCGCCACGGCCGCGGCCGACCCGGCGTCGTCCGCGTCGTCCGCTTCATCTGAGGTGTCGAGCGGCTGGAACGACTACGCCTGCAAGCCGTCCGCCGCCCACCCGCGCCCGGTCGTCCTCGTGCACGGCACCTTCGGCAACTCCGTCGACAACTGGCTCGTCCTCGCGCCCTACTTGGTCAAGCGCGGCTACTGCGTCTTCTCGCTCGACTACGGCCAGCTGCCCGGCGTGCCCTTCTTCCACGGGCTCGGCCCCATCGACAAGTCGGCCGAGCAGCTCGACGGCTTCGTCGACAAGGTGCTCGCCTCGACGGGCGCGAAGAAGGCGGACCTCGTCGGCCACTCGCAGGGCGGCATGATGCCCCGCCACTACCTCAAGTTCCTCGGCGGCGCCGACAAGGTGAACGCCCTCATAGGGCTCGCGCCGGACAACCACGGCACCACCCTGCTCGGCCTCACCAAGCTGCTTCCGTACTTCCCCGGTGTCGAGGACCTGCTCACCATGAAGACCCCGGGGCTCGCCGACCAGGTGGCGGGATCGGCGTTCCTGACCAAGCTCAACGAGGGCGGGGACACGGTGCCGGGCGTGCGCTACACCGTCATCTCCACCAAGTACGACGAGGTGGTCACCCCGTACCGCACCCAGTTCCTCGACGGCCCGAACGTCCGCAACGTAACCCTCCAGGACCTGTGCCCCGTCGACCTGTCGGAGCATGTGGCGACAGGCATCCTCGACCGCGTCGCCCACCACGAGGTGGCCAACGCGCTCGACCCGGAACACGCGACGCCGAGCACGTGCCTGTCGTAGCACGTGCCCGGCGCCGGGCCCGACTCAGCGGCCGTGGCGGCCCGCCGCGCGGCGGCGGGTCGTGGCGAACATCGCGGCGGCGCCGACGGCGAGGGCGGCCGCACCACCGATCGCGATGTACGGGGTGGTGCTGTCCCCGCCCGTCTCGGCGAGGTTGTCGTTCGCGGTGGTGACGGGCTTCTCGGCGCCGCCGTTCACCTCGGGCTCGTTGCCGGGCGCCGCGTCCGCGGGCGCGGCCGCGGTGGCCTCGGCGCCCGTCCCGGCGTCGGCGTCGCCGTGGCCGTGGTGCTCGACCGTGGACTTCTCGGCGCCCGCCGCGATGTCCTCGTCGGAGGGGGCGGAGGCGGCCGGGGCGGCAGCGGAACCCGAACCGCCGCTGTCCTTGCCGAAGACGACGTCCGAGCAGGTGTAGAAGGCCTCGGGGGAGTCCGAGCGCTGCCAGATCGAGTAGATGAGGTGACGGCCCGACTTCGCGGGGATCTTCCCGTCGAAGACGTAGTCGCCGTTCTCCATCTTCGGGTCGGTGACCTTGACGAAGGGCTTCGCCTCCAGGTCCGACCACTTCAGGGGCTTCGTCGGGTCGTACGAGTCCTTCGTGACGTACAGCTCGAAGGAGCCCTTGTGCGGGGCGGTGCCCTTGTAGCGGAAGGTGTGGTTGCCCGCGGCGAGCCTGGTCGAAGGCCAGTCGGCGCGCGGCAGGTCGAGGCCCTTGTACTTGTCGTTGCCCGCGCTGCAGAGCTTGCCGTCGGGGATGATCTCCTTCGACTTGCCCGCGGCGTTGGCGATGTTCACGCCGTTCCAGTCGTAGAACGCCTGCGCACCGCTGGCCGCGACGGCGGCCTTGCAGGCGGCCGACTTCGGGGACTCGGGCCCCTCCTGGAAACAGGCGGAGACCCGGCTCACCGGGTCCGTCATCGAGCCGTGCGCGGCGGCGGGCGTGACCGAGAGAGCGGTCAGGGCGAGCGGGGCGACGCCTGCGGCGGCGATGGCGGCGACCTTGCGGCGGCGAGCAGTCATGGGGTGGTTCTCCTCAGCGACGGTTCAGGGGGCGCCGGGGCCTGGGGGACCTCGTCGGCGACCAGAAAACTAGCCCCTGAAATCCGCGAAATCGCCTGCTGGGGGCGGGTGATGGAGATCCTTATGGTCGCTTTAAGGGAGGGCTAACCGGGGGCTCAGGCTGGGGCATGGGGTGCCCCTGTTTGACCAGTACGTGAGGTATGGGCCAGTCCATGGGAGTCCGTGGGATTCCGTGGGAGTCCGTGGAAATCCCTGGGAGTCCGGGGGAGTTCGCCGCCCCGCGCCGGGAGCGCGCCGCCTCGCGCGCCCCACGCGGCCCGCCTAGGCTGCTGGCGCCGGGCGGTGATCGCCGGGCGAGGGGAAGGGGAGAGGACGGGGCATGCCAGGGGGCGGGAGCGGGTTGGCCGTCGGCCGGGGGGTCGGGATGACTCCGCTCGGCGGTGGCCGGTGGCGCGTGACCCGGCCCTGGCCGGTCGGGCTGCGTCCGTATCTGCACAGTTACGCCGGTTACTGGGAGGCGAAGGTCTCGCCCTACCGGGTCCGGCTCGTGCCCACCGGCCGGGCCGTCGTGGTGATCAGCCTGGGGGTGCCGTTCGCCCAGATCCGCCGACTGCGGGAGGCGCACCCCGCGGCCGTGGTGGGGTCGCTGGTCACCGGTCTCGAGGACGGGCCCCGGGTGTGCGACCACCCCGGCGGCCAGGAAGCGATCCGGCTTGAGCTGACGCCGCTCGGGGCCTACCGTCTGTTCGCCGTGCCGATGCGGGAGTTGACCAACCAGGTGGTCGAGCTTCAGCACGTCCTCGGACCCCGGGCGGGCGAGCTGGTGGAGCGGCTCGCGGCCGCCGGCGACTGGGGAGCCCGGTTCGATCTGCTGGACGCCGCGCTCCTCGCCCGGCTCGCGCACGGCCCGGCCCCCGCACCCGAGGTGAGCCACGCCTGGCGGCTCCTCTCCCGGTCGGCAGGGGCGATCCCGGTCGCCGCGATCGCCGCCGAAGTGGGCTGGAGCCACGGCTACTTGGCCCGCCGCTTCACCGAACAGATCGGCCTGACGCCGAAGATGTCCGCGCGCGTGCTGCGCTTCCACCGCGCGGTGGGGCTGCTCTCCCGCGAGTCGATGGACCTCAACGCGGTGAGCGCCACCTGCGGTTTCTACGACCAGGCCCACCTCAACCGCGAGTTCCGCGCCCTGGCCGACATCACCCCGGGCCAGCTGGCGGCCGCGCGCGTGGCGGAGGGCGCCCTCCCTCTTTAGGGCTGTTTCAGGGCGGTGCGCGGCGAGGTCAAATTTGTCCAAGCCAGCCCGCCCGCGCGTCACTAGGGTCCCCGACAGTGATCTTCAGGCCGGAGGCCTGGGGCCAGTACTCCGGTGCATCGCACCGTCACGTCAGGGGGACCCCGATGTCGCAGCAGAATCAGCCCGCACGCCGCGGGCGTTGGGAGCGCTACAAGGTCACGGGCCCGTTCTCGCCCCAGGACCTGGCCGCGCTGTGGGGGGCCATCGCGGGCGTCGTGCTCCTTGCCGTGCTCCTCGGCTGGGCGCTCGACATGAAGGGCGGTGTGGTGATCGTCGCCGCGATCCCGTTCATCTCGTCCTGGTTCGACTCCAAGCGCATCCTGTTCCAGTTCGACGCCGCGGGCGCACGGGTCGGCAACGTCCTGCTGCCCTGGCGCGACGTCACCCAGTTCGTCGTCGCCATGCCTCCGAACGGCGAGCACGCCCTGATCGGCGCACGGCTGCGGCAGGACGCGATGCTGCCGGCCGGGGCGCAGGTCTCACCGGCGAACCCGGACATGCCCGCGCCGCTGTACGTGGCCGTCCAGCGGCACAAGTTCGACCTGACCAAGATGGTCACCAAGGCCCGCAAGTACGCACCGGCCCACATCCGGATCGTGGTCGCCGAGCCGTCCGGGGAGCGGGTCGCGTCCTGAGCCCGGACCGTTGCTGCGGCGTGGACCGCGCCTTCGACGTCGACCGCGCCTACGACGTCGACCGCACCGCCGAGATGTCGAACTGCAGACGGACCCTCTCGCTCACCATGGTGCCGCCCGCCTTCAGGCGCTGGTTGTAGACCAGGCCCCACTCGGTGCGGTCGATGGTGGTGGTGCCGTCGAAACCGGCCCGTTCGTAGCCGAAGGGGTCCAACACCGAGCCGAGATAGTCGAGTTGCAGGTCGACGGGGCGGGTGACGTCGCGGATGGTGAGGTCACCCGTCATGCGGAAGCTCTGCCCGCCCTCGTGGCGGGCGGAGGTGCTGCGGAACACCATCTCCGGGTAGCGGCGCGCGTCGAAGAAGTCGGCGCCGACGAGATGCGCGTCGCGCTGTTCCACGCCGGTGTCGACGCTCCCGACCCGGATGACGAGTTCGGCCCGCGACGCGGCGGGCCGGGCGCCGTCGAAGTACAGCGAGCTCTCGTAGTCGGCGAAGGCGCCGCGGACGGTCGTGACCATCGCGTGCCGTACGGAGAATCCGATGCGGCTGTGCGGGCGGTCGATGGTCCATGGCCCGGTCAGCGCGCGCAGCGCCGGGTCGAGCGCGTCGTCGGCGGTCCCGGCGTGCGCCGTCTCGACGGTGGCGGTCTGGCGACGGCTGAAGATGCCCACGAGGTCGTAACCCTCCTTCGGAAATGATCACTCACTGTTATCACGGTGGGCGCGGGAGCCACCCAGCGAGATGGGCGGCCTCGTCCGGGTTCCATGGCATCGACGGCAAGGATGCACAGGATCGACATGATGTGGAGGCACCCTCGGGCGGCCCGGCGTCACGCACGGTGACAGTCGTGCCGCGCTCGAAGCGGATCCGGAGTTCTCAGCCCAGCCACCGGTACCGCCGCTCAGGACGCCCCGTCCCCCCGTAGCGGAGCGACACCTCGGCCCGTCGCGTCTCCACGAAGAACTCCAGATAGCGTCGCGCGCTCACCCGCGACAGCGAGCCCGCCCGCGCGCACTCCGAGGCCGAGAGGCCGTCCGGATGCCTGCGCAGGGTCTGTTCCACCAGCTCGGCGGTGTGCGCCGCGAGGCCCTTCGGCAGTTCGCGCGAGCCCGGCGGGCGGGTGCCGAAGATCTGGTCGACGTCCTCCTGCCGAGCCTCCTCCAGGCCGTCCAGGCGCGCCCGGAGCGCCGCCACATGCCTCAACTGCTCCTGCAGCGCCGCCTGGTTGAAGGGCTTGATCAGATAGTGCAGGGCGCCCGCCCGCAGCGCGGCCCTGACGATCTCCGCGTCCCGCGCCGCCGTGATGAAGAGCGCGTCCACCGGCTGCCGCGACGGATCCCGCTCCTCCGCCGCCCGCAGCTCGCGCAGCACCGCGATCCCGTCCATGTCGGGCAGATACACGTCGAGGAGTACGAGATCGGGGCGCAGCCGCTCCACCGCGTCGACCGCGTCGGCGCCGCTGTGGGCGACGCCGACCACGGTGAATCCGGCCACCGAGGCGACATATCGACTGTGCAGCTTGGCGACCATGAAGTCGTCGTCCACGACCAGCACCCTTGTCATCGCGGCAGGGTATGGGCGCGACCACAACGACCACAACGTCCGTTGATTCCGGAAGAGAGACAGGTTGTTAACGCGCGGGCAACATGTGGGCCACTTCACACCCGACTACGTACCGACAGGTGGTGGCACACGTGCGCCTGCGCACACCCCTCGCCCTGCTCGGGGCCGCGCTCCTCGTGCTCGTGGCGCCGCCGCTGCTCACCACGGGCAGCGGCGCCGAGACCGGCACGCAGATCCCCGGCCTGCGCTTCATGGTCCCCAACACGCCGGGCGGCGGCTACGACATCACCGCCCGCACCGCCGCGAAGAACGCCGAGGACGCCGGACTCACCCACAACATCGAGGTGTTCAACCTGCCCGGCGCGGGCGGCACCGTCGGCCTGACCCGGCTCGTCGGCGAGCACGGCAACGGCAAGCTCGCCATGTCCATGGGCCTCGGCGTGGTGGGCGCCGCACGCTCCAACCACTCCCCGAAGACCCTCGCGGACACGACCCCCATCGCCCGGCTCACCGAGGAGCAGGACGTCGTCGTGGTCGCCAAGAACTCCCCGTACAAGACCATCGGGCAGCTCGTCGACGCCTGGAAGAAGAACCCGGGCAAGCTGCCCGTGGGCGGCGGCTCCTCGCCCGGCGGGCCCGACCACCTCGCGCCGATGCTGATGGCGCGCGCCGCGGGCATCGCCCCCAAGGAGGTCAACTACGTGCCCTTCGACGGCGGCGGCGAACTCCTCGCGTCGATCCTCGGCAGCAAGGTCGCCTTCGGCGTCTCCGGAGTCGGCGAATACCTGGACCAGATCAAGTCGGGCGAGCTGCGGCTGCTCGCCGTCACCGGGCCGAAGCGGGTGAAGGGCCTGGACGGGCCCACCCTCAAGGAGTCCGGCTACGACGTGAACTTCACCAACTGGCGCGGCATCGTCGCCCCGCCGGGACTCAGCGACGCCGAACGCAAGAAGCTCACCGGGCTGATCAGGAAGCTGCACGCCTCCAAGGAGTGGCGCGAGTCCCTGAAGAAGAACGGCTGGGACGACGCCTTCCTGACCGGCGACACGTTCGGCGACTTCCTGGCGGCCCAGGACCGGCGCGTGGTGTCCGTACTGAAGGAGCTGGGCCTGTGACCACCACCGGACTCCCCGAACAGGGAACGCGGAGCCGCCGCTCCTGGCTGCGCGAACACTCCGAACTCGGCGTGTGCGTCCTGCTGCTGGCCCTCGGCGCACTCGTCCTCACCGACGCGCTCACCATGGACGTCGAGATCGCCCAGCGCGGCCCGATCGGCCCCAAGACCGTGCCGATCGCGGTCGGCATCGGGCTGCTCGTCGTCGCCCTGCTGCTCGCCGTCGACGTGCTGCGCGGCGGGCGCGGCGAGGCCGAGGGCGGCGAGGACATCGACCTGTCCGAACCCGCCGACTGGCGCACCGTGCTGCTTCTCGCGGGCGTCTTCCTCGCCACCGCCGTCCTCATCGAACCGGTCGGCTTCCCCGTCGCGGGCGCCCTGCTCTTCTGGGGCTCCGCCTACGCGCTCGGCAGCCGCCACTTCGACCGCGATCCGCTCATCGCCGCCGCGCTCTCCGTCGTCACGTACGAAGTCTTCAACAACCTGCTCGGCGTGCCCCTGCCGGGCGGCCCCCTGATGGGAGTGCTGTGACATGAACGCCTTCAACTCCCTGATGGACGGCTTCGGTACGGCCCTCACCCCCATCAACCTCCTCTGGGCCGCCGTCGGCGTCCTCCTCGGCACCGCGATCGGCGTGCTGCCCGGCATCGGCCCCGCGATGGCGGTCGCCCTGCTGCTCCCCGTCACCTACGGACTCGAACCGACCGGCGCGTTCATCATGTTCGCGGGCATCTACTACGGAGCGATGTTCGGCGGCTCGACCACCTCGATCCTGCTCAATACGCCCGGTGAGAGCGCCGCCGTCGTCGCCGCCATGGAAGGCCATCCGATGGCCAGGTCCGGGCGCGGTGCACAGGCCCTCGCGGCCGCCGCCATCGGGCATTTCGCGGGCGGCATGATCGGCACGCTCCTCCTGGTCGCGCTCGCGCCGACCGTCGCCGACCTCGCCGTCGACATCGGCGCGCCCGACTACTTCGCCATCATGGTCCTCGCGTTCATCGCGGTCACCTCCGTGCTCGGCTCGTCCCGCATCCGCGGCCTCGCCTCGCTCCTGATCGGCCTCACCCTCGGCCTGGTCGGCCTGGACCAGATGACCGGCCAGCAGCGGCTGACCTTCGGATCCCTCCAACTCGCCGACGGCATCGACGTGGTGATCGTCGCGGTCGGCCTCTTCGCGATCGGCGAGGCCCTGTGGGTCGCCGCCCATCTGCGCCGTACCGGCGGCGACGCGATCCCCGTCGGCCGCCCCTGGCTGGCGAAGAAGGACGTGCGGCGCACCTGGAAGTCCTGGCTGCGCGGCCCCCTCATCGGCTTCCCGTTCGGCGCGATCCCCGCGGGCGGCGCGGAGATCCCGACCTTCCTCTCCTACGTCACCGAAAAACGCCTTTCGAAGCACAAGGACGAGTGGGGCAAGGGCGCCATCGAGGGCGTCGCGGGCCCAGAGTCGGCGTCCTCGGCCTCGGCGGCGGGCACCCTCGTCTCCATGCTGACGCTCGGCCTGCCCACGACGGCCGTCGCCGCCGTGATGCTCGCCGCCTTCCAGCAGTACGGCATCCAGCCGGGGCCGCTGCTCTTCGAACGCGAACCCGACCTGGTCTGGGGCCTGATCGCGTCCCTGTTCGTCGGCATGGTGCTGCTGCTCGCCCTCAACCTGCCGCTCGCCCCGGTCTGGGCGAAGCTCCTGCGCATTCCCAGGCCCTACCTCTACGCGGGCATCCTGTTCTTCGCGGCCGTGGGCGCCTACGCGGTCGGCGGTGAGCCGCTCGACCTGGTCATCCTGCTCGTCATCGGCCTGATCGGCTTCGGCATGCGGCGCTACGGACTGCCCATCCTGCCCGCCGTCATCGGCGTCATCCTCGGCCCGAACGCCGAGCAACAGCTGCGCCGCGCCCTGCAGATCAGCGACGGCAGCGTCCGCGGACTCGTCGACACGCCGTTCTCCGTGACGGTCTATGTCCTCATCGTCCTGATCGTCGCCTGGCCCCTGGTCAAGAAGGCAGTGGTGCGGGGTCGCCGCCGTGGCGTAGACGTAGACGCATGACCGACGACATCCGCCCCGCCACCGCCGCCGACGTCCCCGCCGTGCGGGCGGTGACCGACGCGGCGTACCACCACTACGTCGAGCGGATCGGGGTCGTGCCCGCGCCGATGGAGGCCGACCACGCCGCGGACGTGGCGGCGGGGCGGGTGTTCGTCACCGGGGATCCGGTAGCCGGTCTCCTGGTGCTCGTCCCCCGGCCGTACGAGGGGCGGCTGCTGCTCGAATCGATCGCGGTCCACCCCGATGCCGCGGGGCAGGGGGTGGGCCGACGGCTGCTCTCCTTCGTGGAGGCACACGCGCGTGCCCTCGGTTTCATCGAAGTCACGCTCTACACCAACGCGTTGATGTGGGAGAACCAGGAGATCTATGCCCGGCACGGGTACGAGGTCGTGGAGCGCCGCGTGGACGGGCCCTACGACCGGCTGCACTACCGCAAGCGCCTGTCCGGGCCGCCGGAGCTCCCGGAGGACTGACGGCTCACCCGTCGGGCCACCAGGTCCGCTGGATGTCCTTGCGGACCTCGGGCCTCTCGTGCGTCCTGGACTCGGCCTCCTGGCGTTCCCGCACCCGGCGCGTGACGGTGCGGCCGACGGGTTTGTGCGTGGTCACTCGGCGCATGGCTGCCTCCCTCTCCCTCTCCCTACCGATGTCCATTTCCGCGGTGGCGTAGACCTCCATGGACGCGCTTTCTGATCCGCGCACCGTGCGGACCGCGCTGCCGGGCCGATTGTCAGTGGCGGATGCCACGATCGGGACATGACGATCAACGACGGTTCCGGGCCCATCGACTGGGACGCGGCGGCGGCCGCGTTCGACGACGAACCGGACCACGGACTGCGCGACGGGGCGGTGCGGGCGGCCTGGGCCGGGCGGCTGCGCGACTGGCTGCCCGAGGCGCCGGGCGACGTGCTCGACCTGGGCTGCGGCACGGGCAGCCTCGCCCTGCTCGCCGCGGAGCACGGGCACCGCGTCACCGCCGTCGACCTCGCGCCGAACATGGTGGAGCTGGCCCGCGAGAAGCTGGCGGGCCACCCCGCCGATGTGCTGCTCGGCGACGCGGGACGGCCGCCGGTCGAGGGGCGGCGGTTCGACGCGATCATCGCCCGGCACGTGCTGTGGACGCTGCCCGACCCCGAGGCGACCCTGCGCCACTGGTGCGGGCTGCTGCGCCCCGGCGGCAGGCTGGTCCTCGTGGAGGGCGTGTGGGGGACGGTGAGCCCCGTCGGGCTTCCGATGGCCCGCCTCGTGGCGGCGCTGACCCCGCTCGTCCCGCACCTGCACTCCGAGCGGCTCTCGGGGGACGCGCGGCTGTGGGGCCGGCCGGTCGACGACGAGCGGTACGCACTGGTGGGTGTCCTGCCGACCCGGCCGCCCCGGCACGCGGAGATCGTCGACGTCCATCTGATCCTGCGCCGCGGCGACGAGGTGCTGCTCGCCCGCCGTGCCAACACCGGCTACGCGGACGGCTTGTGGCACCTTCCGTCGGGCCACCTGGAGGACGGCGAGGACGTCCGCGAGGCACTGATCCGCGAGACGCGCGAGGAGATCGGCCTCACCCTCGCCCCCGACGACGTCCGTGCGGAACTGGTCCTCCAGCACCGCGGCCCGTCCGGCACACCCCGCACGGGCTGGTTCTTCTCGGCCCGCTCAGGAACCGGCGGCGCCCCGTACAACGCCGAGCCCCACAAATGCGCCGAACTGGGCTGGCATCCCTTGTCCGCACTCCCGGACGACATGGTGGCGTACTGCAGAGCGGCCCTCGACACATGGCGGACGGGGTCCCGCTTCGCGCTGCACTGGCAGCGCCCCGGGAGCCCGTCGCGCACGACGGGACGCTCACCGCCGCGCCGGTGCGGCTGGGGCCGGAACCGGACGCGCGGTGAGCGGGCACGCCGTGCGCCGCGCCATGTTCCGTACGGCGTACGGCAGTTCAGAGCAGCGTGCCGAGACCCTCGCCGCGGGCGAGCGACTCCAGCGCGTCCAGGGCCCGTACGGCAGCGGTCGCCGCGGCGGGGTCCTTGTCGGTCAGACCGCTGGCCGCGAACTCGTCCTCGTCCAGGCGCAGGACCGTGCCGGAGTCCGCGGAGACCCACAGGTCCAGGTCCAGGTCCTCGACCGTGAGGAGGGGCCCGGTGCGGACGGCGGGGCGGGTGATGTCGCAGTACCAGCCCTTGAGCGTGCCGTCGGCGGCGTACACCTCCTTGACCGCGTACCAGCGGTCGCGCCAGTAGTGCTCGGTGAACACGTCACCGGGCTCGAAGCGCACGAAGCCGAAGTCCCTGACGTGCGGGGCCGCCCAGGGGGCCCGCACGGCGACCTTCGTGCCGTCGTCGTGGAGGAGTTCAGCCGGGTAGCGGATCTTCGTGCGGCCCGCCTTGACGAGGGCCACCTCCACGGTGGCGGGCGCTTCAGCCGAGGTCCCTGACATGCCGCACCTCCGTCCCGCAGATCTCGTAGCCGAACCACTTGTTGATCGCCAGCATCGGGGCGTTGCCCGTGTCGTTGCCGGTGAACGCCTCCGTGCAGCCTGCCGCGCGGGCCCGGTGCAGGGAGTCGTTCTTGGCGAGCTTGGCGAGCCCCCTGCCCCGGTGGGCCCGCGCCGTGCCGGTCATGCCGGACGAGTAGCGGCCCGCGCCGTCCGTGCGGGCCAGGCTGAACGCCGCGGGGCGCCCGTCCACCAGGGCCACCGTGGTGAGCTCCTGGCTGACCAGCGGGTGGTGCCAGGTCTCGGCGAGCCAGTGCCTGTAGTCCGTGAACTCCGCGGCCACGTCGCTCGGTTCGTCCGCGACCGTCTCCGCGTCGAGGTCGAACAGGGGCCGCGCGTCGTCCGTGTACACCGACCCCGCGACCAGCTCCACCCCGGCGGGCGGCTCTTGGCGGGGCGGCAGCGCGCCGTTCACCAGGTCGAGGCGGAGGAAGTGCGCGGAGCGGCTCGCGCGGTAGCCGCGGCGGGCGGCGAAGGCCAGGTTCGCGGGCTCGTCCATCACCCACGAGTAGACGGTGGTCGCGCCCTCGCCCGCCAGATACTCCTCGGCCGTGCGCAGCAGGAGCGTTCCCGCGCCCTCGCCGAGCCGGTCCGGGTGCACGTAGACGTTGGCGAAGCCCTGGCCGGGCTCCGGGCTGTCGTACGCAAGGCCCACCTGCGCCGTGCCGATGATCTCGCCGTCGGCCTCGGCGATCAACTGCCGGTATCCGGAGTCCGGATGGGCGTGCGCGCGGTCGAAGGCGACCGAGGCGGGGGTGGCGAGCATCGCGGGTACGCAGGCCCTGCGCACGGCGGCGAATCCCGCGGCGTCCCCCGGAAGCTCGGGGCTGAGGGCTCGGACGATCACTGTCATGAGGCCGCACGGTACGCGCGGGACGCGCCGGGGTGCCTCCCATTTTCGAATGGCCCCTCGCACCGGGACCGTGCGGGACAATCGTCGCGTGACTTTGAAGATCGACATCGACGCGGGCGCGAGCGAAGCGCCGTACGAGCAGGTGCGGGCCCAGATCGCCGGGCAGGCCAGGTCGGGGGCGCTGCCGGTCGGCTACAAGCTGCCCACGGTGCGGGGCCTCGCGGAGTCGCTCGGGCTCGCGGCCAACACGGTGGCCAAGGCGTACCGGGCACTTGAGGCCGACGGGGTCATCGAGACCCGGGGACGCAACGGGACGTTCGTCGCCGCCGCGGGGGATTCTGCTGCTCGGGTCGCCTCTGCCGAGGCGCAGGCCTTCGCCGAGCGGGCTCGGCGGCTCGGGCTCTCCGAGGCTGACGCGCTCGCCGCCGTGCGGGATGCACTGCGTGCGGCTTACGGGAGCTCTGGCTGAGCGCTCCGCTCGATGTGCCGCGTCATGCCGTTGGGCACCTGCGGGCGCGTGGTGGCTGGTCGCGCAGTTCCCCGCGCCCCTTCGGGGCGCGGAGCGCTACAGGTACAGCCCCGCGTCCGCGCCCTCCCGCTGCTCGGGGACCGACGTCGGGGCCGTGCCGCGGCGCAGGGCGAAGAGTTCGGCGAGGGTGGCGCCCTCGCGCGAGACGCCGTCCTCCGTGCCGAGCCACTCCACCGCCTCGGGGCGGGTCAGCGGGCCGACCTCGATGCGGGCCAGACAGCGGCCGGGCCGGACGACCGCGGGGTGCAGGCGCTCCAGGTCCTCGTTCGTGGTGACGCCGACCAGGACGTTGCGCCCCTGGCCCAGGAGGCCGTCCGTGAGGTTGAGCAGGCGCGAGAGCGCCTGACCCGCCGTGTGCTTGGCCTCGCCGCGGATCAGCTCGTCGCAGTCCTCCAGGAGCAGCAGCCGCCAGCGGCCCTTCGCCGTGCCGTCGTCCTCGCCGATCGCGATGTCCATGAGATAGCCGACGTCGCTGAACAGCCGCTCCGGGTCCAGGACGCAGTCCACCTGGCACCAGTCGCGCCAGGACCGCGCGAGCGTGCGCAGCGCCGACGTCTTGCCGGTGCCGGGCGGGCCGTGCAGGAGCAGGAGCCGGCCCGAGATGTCCTCGGGCGTGGTCTTCATCAGCTTGTCCATGGCGTCGGCGACCGGCGCCGTGTAGTTGGGCCGCACCTCGTCCCAGGTCCCGGCCGAGATCTGCCGCGTCGTGCGGTGCGGGCCGCGCCGGGGGGAGACGTACCAGAAGCCCATGGTCACGTTCTCCGGCTGGGGTTCGGGATCGTCCTGGGCGCCGTCGGTGGCCTGCTTCAGGACCTTCTCGGCGAGCTCGGCGGTGGTCGCCGTCACCGTGACGTCCGCGCCGCGGTTCCAGCGGGAGATGAGCAGCGTCCAGCCGTCGCCCTCGGCGAGCGTCGCACTGCGGTCGTCGTCGCGCGCGGCCCGCAGCACCGTCGCGCCGGGCGGCAGGAGCGTGGAACCGGACTTCACGCGGTCGATGTTGGCGCTGTGCGAGAAGGGCTGCTCGCCCGTCGCGAAGCGGCCGAGGAACAGGGCGTCCACGACATCCGACGGAGAGTCGCTGTCGTCGACGTTGAGCCGGATCGGCAGGGTGTCCTGAGGGTTCGCAGACATGCCGCCATGATCCGGCACTCATGCGCCCTCGTGCATCCGGTTTCCGTAGTGCGTCCCTTGTGTCCCGGTCCGGGCGTCGTTACACACCTGTCGACCGGAACCTGTCCTACCGGCAACTTGCCCCGATATTCTTGCTCCTGATGGGACGTCATGGGTGGGACTCGGGGGCACGACGGTGGCGACTCACCGCGCTGCTCGGCGTGGGCATGGCCGCACTGGCCCTGGTGATCACACTGATCAATACGCTGCCCGGCGACGAGGGCAGCACGCGCGGCACCACCGCCGACGGCGACAAGGTGCACGGCACCCCCGCGGTCCCGCCGGACGAGGCGAAGTCCGAGGTGGGCTGGGGCTTCACCCACACCCAGTACAGCGCGGACGAGGGCAACGCGGCCGCCACGGAGCGCGTCCGCGCCGAACTCGCCCGCCAGGGCCGGTCCGTCCCGCAGATCCAGCACATCATGGGCTGGGGCGCGGGCAATCCGGAACCGGTGAAGGGCCGCTTCGACTTCTCCGCGATGGACCGCAGGATGGACTTCATCCGGGCGAGTGACGGCACGCCCGTCGTCACGCTGTGCTGCGCACCCGACTGGATGAAGGGCGGCGAGTCCGGCACGGACAACACCGACTGGAGCCAGCAGTCCCTGGAGACCGCCCCGGACCGCGCGCACTACAAGGACTTCGCGAAGCTCGCGGCGACGGTCGCCAAGCGCTACCCCGACGTACGCCACTTCATCGTCTGGAACGAGTTCAAGGGCTTCTGGAACGACGAGAAGGCCCGCTGGGACTACGAGGGGTACACCGAGCTCTACAACCTCGTCTACAAGGAGCTCAAGAAGGTCAACAAGGACATCATGGTCGGCGGCCCCTACCTCGTGATGGACAGCCTCGACCCCCGCCAGACCCAGGGCACTTCGGCGAAGGTCAAGGGTGAGTGGGGGCGCATGGACCAGCGGCCCCTCGACGCCTTCGACTACTGGAACAAGAACAAGGCGGGCGCGGACTTCGTCGTCGTCGACGGCTCCAGCTACACCGAGGACGACGAGATGCTCCCCGACGAGTTCAAGGCCACCGACAAGTTCACGGCCGTCAGCAAGTGGGTGCGGGCGCGGACCGGCGGCCTGCCGCTGTGGTGGGCCGAGTACTACGTGGAGCCCGCCGACCGCAACGACGACCGCGACGACTGGTCCGAGACGCACCGCGTCGCCGTGCAGGCGTCGGGCCTGATGGCGATGGCCCGCGGCGGCGCCACCAGCGGCTTCTACTGGAACCCGCAGAAGCGCGGCGAGAAGTGCGCGGGCTGCCTGTGGACCGCCACACAACTGGACGACGGCGGCGGTGAGTTGCCCATGGCCGAGCTGATCGACCGGTTCGGCAAGGAGTTCGGTCCCGGCACGACGTACGAGAAGGTCTCCGTCGCCGCCGACGACCGGCCGAACGTCCGCGTCATCGCCGACGACAAGGTGGCGCTCGTGGTGAACACCCTCGACCGGCCGATCAGCGCGAAGATCGACGGGAAGCGGTTCGAGATGCAGGGATACGAGGTGAAGTGGCTCAAGCGGTAGACCGCACCGGCCACTTCACCGCCCGAAGGCCCGCTCACGCCATAAGCCCCGCTCACGCCATCGTCACGAACCGCTGGATCAGTGCCGCGAGCAGCACCGCGAGCAGGGGCAGCGAGAACCAGAAGCTGCTCTGCAGCCGGCGCTGCTGCCGCACGCTCGGCGCCGCGGCGACCCGCACCACCTCGCGCGCCGTCAGAAGCAGCACGAGCGCGACGGCGGCGAGCGCCCCCACCACCGACCACGGCGTCCAGGTCACCTGGGGCCCGATCGGCCCGGGAGCGGCCTTCGGGGCCTTCCCCTCCGGCTGTTCACGCAGCGTGTAGAGGGTCGCGTCGTCGTTGACGAGGACCTTCTTCAGCTCCTGGCGGTTGTCGAGATTGCGGATGAGCCGGGGCTCCCAGCTGGTCGCGTAGCCCGCGTCCAGCTGGAGGTAGACCGTCTGGCTGCGGTTGACCATCAGATACGAGTTGGGGCCCGCGTCCCTGAGCGCCTTCACCAGGCCCGACACCAGGACGGGATCGGCGGGCGCGAGCGTGGGCACGTACTCGACCTTCTCCATGTCGCGGGTGCCCCACGGCATCGCGGGCGTCACGTTGTTGACCGTGTCGTTGCTCATCCAGAGCAGCCGCACCGTCGGGTCGTCGTGCTCGTACACGTACTCCATGGCCGCGACCTCGCCCTGTCTGATGCGCTCGAAGGGCTCGTTGCCCCAGCGGGCCACCAGGAAGCCGCCCATCAGGACGAGCCCGGCCATCAGCGCGGCGAGCGGCGCGAGGCTCACCCGGTCCTTGTCCCGCTCCTCCGCGGTGATGCCCGCGCGCGGGAACAGCGCGAGGCCCGCGAGCAGCGCCGCGCCGGGCAGCGCGAACATGAAGACGCGCAGGGCCATCTCGCCGCCGTACGACTGCATGCCGAAGCCCAGGAACGGCACGAAGGCGAGGATGAGGAGCGAGCGTTCGCTGTACTTGTAGAAGCGCCGCCGCCACCAGCCCCAGCAGGCGAAGGCGAGGACGCCGCCGGCCATCGCCACGCGCGCGTACAGCACGAGCCGGTGCGTCGAACTGCCGCCCTCGATGCGTCCCGAGACGGACGAGGACACATTGCCGCCGACGCCGCCGACCCCGCCGAACAGTTCGTCGAAGTGCCCCGACCAGTACGGCTCGGCCAGGAAGCCCAGCCACACGGCGACAAGCACCGCGAACAGGATGGGCAGTCCGCGCAGTTCGGAGCGGCCGAACAGGACAAGGGCGGCCAGGACGCCGAGCATCACGAACGGCGTGAGCTGGTGCGCGGGGACCGTCGCGGCGAACAGCACGACGAGGACGAGGAGCAGCACCGCGCGCTCCCTGCGGCCCGTCGGCTCGACCTCGCACTCGCCGGGGCGCCGCTTGGCCCACAGCACGCGCGGCGCCCTGAACCAGACCAGGAGCACCGCGACGAAGACGATGTAGAGCAGATACGTGAAGCCCTGCGGGGAGAAGTAGTCCTGGCCGACCCAGCCGCTCAGGACGAAGATCCACAGTCCGGCCCACTTGGCGCGCCAGGACGCCCGCATGGAGCGCACGAGCAGGAGCATCGGGGCCAGATAGAGCAGTTGCATGGCCAGCGGCCACCAGCGGATCACCTCGGTCATGTCCGAGACGCCGCACGCCTCGGCGACGAAGGTGGCCGCGGCGAAGAAGCCCGGCCAGCTCCAGCGCGCGTCCAGGTCGGGCACCGCCGAGCCGGTCCTGTCGATGTACTCCATGAAGCCCAGGTGCTGCCAGGCGGTGGCGAACCGCGGCTCGTTCTCGATGACCGCGGGCAGCGCGTGCAGCGAGACGACCGTGGCGAGCAGGGTGGCCAGGAGCAGGCCCTTGATCGGCCGGTCCATCCAGAGCAGCGCGGCGAACACGACGATCAGGAGCGCGGCACCGATCAGGGTCGGCGCGGGCAGGATGGAGATCAGACCGAGGCCGCCCATGCGGTCCAGGTCCTGCTCGCCGAGGCCGAACACCGGCAGCCAGTACAGGAGCAGCGCGGCGGCAAGGAGCAGCGCCATGACGAGGATGCGACGGCGCGGGGTCCTCGTGGGGGCGGCGGGCTCTTCGGGGAGCGGTTCTTGGGGGAGTGCTTCTTCGGGCGGCGGGCCCGCGGGGAGCGGGCTCTCGGACGGCGGCGCGGGGACGTCGGGGGGCGCGCCCACGGCCGACGCCTGCGGGGTATCCGGTTCCTTCGCCGGTTCCTTCGCCGGTTCCTTCGGCGGAGCCGACTTCACCGAGGAGGACGGCCCTGGAACGGGGCTTCTGAGTGCCCATGTGGGCCGGTGGTCCATGGCGTCCCCCTCGCTCGTCACCGAGGGTGTACCCGCGGCGGGCGTTCCCGGCCCCGGCCGCATGTCCGGCCTGCGCTCCTGATGTTCGAAGTCGAGCTGTACGGCGAGGTGCAGGGTGTCCGAGTCGAGGGACTCGCGCAGCGCCCACGCGGGTCCGTGCCGCTCCCTGGCCCGGGCGGTGGCCCCGGCGGCCTCCGCCCGCACCTGCTCCAAGGGCGCCTCCGGCGTCCCCAGGTCGGCCAGGTCCCCGTCCGGAGCCGTGTCCTCGGCGGAGCGTGCCGAGGGAGCCGACCGTGCCACGCGGTACAGCTTCGGCGCCGCGATCGCCACGATCACGGAGAGGCTGCATATTTCCGCGACGCCCGCGCCCGTCAGGCCCATGCGCGGCAGCAGGATCAGCGTGAGGCCGAGGACGAGGAGGCACAACAGGCCCTGCAGCCAGGCGATTCCGGAGGTCTTGCTCTGGGCGCGCTGCACCGCGAAGTACGTCTCCATGACGACCCTGAGGAGCGCGCCCACCGCGAACCAGCGCAGCAGCGGAGTGGCGGCGTCCGCGTACCCCTGGCCGAACATGCTCAGTACGAAGGGGGCCGCGAGGAAGAGGATCCCGCACACCGGCAGCATGATCATCGCCATCCGGCGCAGCGCCGAGCGGGTGTTGGCCGCGAGCAGCGCCGGGTCGTGCGCGCCCTCGACGGTGAGCGAGGCGCCCATGTTGATGGCGAGGAGGTTGACGGTGCCGCCGATGGTGGTGGCGATGTAGAAGTACGCGTTGTCGACCGAGCTGACCTGAGAGGCGACGATCACCGGGACGAGATAGACCACGGCGAGCGAGAAGAGCGAGCCGGTGTAGTCGCCGGCGAGGAAGCGGCCGATCTCGCGCAGCGTCGGCGGATGCGCCTTGCCGTCGGTGGCCTTCACATGGCGGGGCACCAAACGCCGGAAGACCAGCCAGCCGAGCGGGATCACCGACACCAGGATCGAGGCCACCCAGGAGACGAAGACGCCCGCGGTGGGGATCGCGGCGGCCATCGCGATGAGCAGTCCGAGCTTGGCGACGGAGAAGACGGTGTTGCCGACGGGCACCCACAGCGCGCTGCGCAGCCCGGTCAGGACGCCGTCCTGGAGGGTCAGGACCGACCAGAAGACGACGGCGAGGATGAAGCCGATGCCGTGGACGGGGCCGTGCAGGAAGCGGTACGAGGGGCCCCAGAGGTTGAGCGTGAGCAGGAAGACCACCGCGGCGAGCGCCACGGCCGCCGAACTTCCCGCGTACGTACGGAAGATGAGCCGCCCCGTCGCGCGGCCCGCGACGGGGATGAAGCGCACGAGGGCGCCCGTGAGCGTCAGGGCGGTGAGGCCCGCGAGGAGCTTCATGGCCGCGATCGCCGCCGAGCCCTGGCCGACCGCCGACTCCGAGTAGTACCGGGCGGCGGCCAGCCAGAAGCCGACGCCGAGCACGCCGGAGATACCGGTGTTGAGCATCAGCGCGTAGGCGTTGCGGAACAGCGGGCTGCCGCCGCCGTCGCCTCTCCCGGGCAGGCGCATTCTGCGGGGCCTGCCGGACTTGCCGGACGGCTGCCGCGCCCCGGTGTGCGCGGACCCGGCGACGTCGGCCTGGGCGGTGCTCGTGTCAGACACGGGAACGAATGGCCTTCCGGCGGATCTGTCGGGCTCTGCGGACCATGGCGTACCCCTTGGTCAGGGCACGGTCCCTGGCGAAGTTACGCCCTATGGCGCGGCCTTCCACGAGACGCTCGAACTCCTCGTCCCCGGTGGAGCGGCGCACGGTGACGCGCCGCAGCGCGTAGGGGCCCTGGGCGCGCCGGGCCAGGGAGTTGCCGACGGCGAGCGACTGGGCGAAGCCCGTCTCGCGCACGTGTTCGCGCACCCGGCGGCTGGAGTAGCCGTACGGGTACGCGAGGGAGCGGGGCCGGGTGCCCAGCTCGGCGGTGATGATGTCCCGGCAGGACCGCAGCTCGAACCCGAGTCTGTCGTCGGGGAGTTGGTCGAGTTCGGGGTGCGTGTGGCTGTGTCCGCCGATCTCCGTGCCCGCGGCGGCGAGTTCACGCACCTGGTCCCAGTCGAGCATGCGGTCGAGGCCGCCCCCGGTGTCGTACTCCCCGCGGAGCCAGCCCGTGGCGACGAACATGGTGGAGGCGAAGCCGTGCTTGGTGAGCACGGGCAGCGCGTACCGGTGCACGCCCTCATAGCCGTCGTCGAAGGTGATCAGTATCGGGTGGTCGGGCAGGGTCCGGCCCGACGAGCGCCAGACGGCGGCCAGTTGATCGGTGGTGAGCGGGGTGAAGCCCCGCTCGCCGATCATCTCCATCTGGCGCGCGAACGCCTCGGGCGACACCGAAAGGTCGTGCGTCGCCTCGTTCGGGACGCAGGAGATCGCGTGGTACATCAGTATCGGCACGGGTCCTGTGCTCATGCCGGAGCCCCCTCGCCGCCCGTGCCTTCCCCGATCTCCACGACGGAGAACGTGGTGCCTCCCCTGCGCGCACGGACGCTTCCCACTACGTACCCCCCGGCCGCGGCGAACACTCCCGCCACGATGGCGCCCGCCCGGCCGGCGCCGCCCGGCCTGCCGAGCGCGGCGTCCCGCAGACCGCGGGCGATCCCGGCGGGCAGCACCCGGGTGGTGTAGCGCCGCTCGGACTCAAGTCCCTTGTCGGAACCGACACTTCGGGACACGAGGGCCTTCGAGAGGCCCTCGGCGTACGACCTCGTACGGAAGTAGTGGAACCGCTCCCGCGCCACGGGCACCCGGTGGTGGATCACCGCGCGGTCGTCCATGAGCAGGATCGCGTCCGGTCTGGCCCGGCCCAGGCGGATGCAGAACTCCGTCTCCTCGCAGCCGAGCGGCCGCTTGCCGCCGTCCCTGCCGATGCCGGTGGCGAAGCCGCCCGCCACATCGAAGGCGGAGCGGCGGAACGCGGCGTTCCCGCCGAGGACGTTGCGCACCCGCACACGGCCCCGGGGGTGCCCCTTGTAGAGGCAGCCGACCACCCAGTCGAACTCCTCGGGGAACCAGACGGGGCGGCGCCCTGACTCCCAGGCGGGCATGGTGCGGCCGCCGACGGCGAGGACCCGCGGGTCCTCGAACCCCTCGGCGAAGTGGCGCAGCCAGTCCCGCTCGGCGACGGCGTCGTCGTCGAGGAAGGCGATGATCTCGCCGCGGGCCGCGGCGATCCCGGTGTTGCGTCCGGCCGACAGACCGCGGGGGCCCGCGTTCGCGAGCACCCGCACCTCGCCGGTCTCCTTGTACTCCTTGGTCAGGCGGTCCAGGAGCGAGGGGTTGTGGTCGACCACGAGAAGGGTTTCCAGGGCCGTCAGTGACTGGGCGCGCACCGAGGAGACCGCCGCGAGGATGTCCTCCCAGCGGTCCTCGGTGTACACGCAGACGACAGCGGATATCGCTGCGCTCAAGACGCCTCTCCCTGGCCCGAACGGAAGGGGAGTCTGCGTGAACGCGCCTGCTGCCTGCGGCGGTTGGAGCGTTCGGCGAGGATCACCTTCAGCACGCGGATGCCGTCCCTGACGGCGCGCAGATTGCTGGCGCCGTGGATCCGCAGGTACTCGTGGCTGGGGATCTCCTGGACCTTGAGGCCGGCCTTGACGACCCGGATGTTCATCAGGGTCTCGACCTCGAAGCCGGTGCAGTCGAGCTCGATCTTGTCCAGGCAGTGCCGCCAGAAGGCGTTGTAGCCGTAGCACAAGTCGGTGTAGCGGGCGCCGAACTTGGCGTTCACGACGGAGCACAGGACGTGGTTGCCGAGCTTGCGGATGGGGGTCATGTCGTCCGTGCCGCCGCCGTTGGCGAACCGGGAGCCCTTGGCGAAGTCCGCGCCCGAGACCAGGGCGGAGACATAGGAGACGATCTCGCTGCCGTCGGCCGAGCCGTCGGCGTCGACCATCACGATGATGTCGCCCGTGCACGCGGCGAAGCCGGTGATCAGGGCGTCGCCCTTGCCCTTGCCGAGCTGGCTGACGACCTTGACGCCGGGCCACAGCTCGCGGGCGACGGCCACGGTGTCGTCGGTGGAATTGCCGTCCACGAGGACGACCTCGTGGATCCAGTCGGGAAGGGTCTTGAAGACGTAGGGAAGATTCTCCGCCTCGTTCATGGCCGGTATCACCACGCTGACCGGCGGCGTGATCGCCAAGTGGGTGGAGATCGGGCGGTAGTCCCTGGAGATCTTGTTTAACGGGTCTTCCTGTCCGGCGTCCGCCGGGCGCAGATAAGAACTCATGAGTCTGTTGGTCCCTCTCGTCCGGTGGACCGCCCGCCCCCGGGCGGTCCGGCAATTGATCCGGTTCGAAAGGGGGGTTCTCACTTACGCATGACGAAATCGATCTCCGTGCATGCCGAGTGAGCTGGCATTGCGCGGGACGTGACCCGGCTGAAGAGCGATCACCGGGCACGGCACCCCCCTACCGCGCCCCGCACGGGAACCGTCGCGACCTTGAGCCCTCCCCTAGATCGCATTGCATGACGGTCCGTATGCGGGTGGATGTACGACGGTATTGACGATTGAGACTGTATGGCAAGACCTGGAACGTGGCCTCACGTTTTTGATGATTTGGGCAATCTATGCGGTCACATTCGGACTGCCTTATTCGCGGCCCAATGATCGAATTTTGCCCATCCTCTTCAGCAATTTGTCGGCCGGTGCAAAGAGTTCCGGCCTCGACACCACGGTGTTGCGCAGTGCGCGCAGCGGGGCGCGGCGGGCCCTGTGTCCGAATGCCACCGGGTGGCGCAGCGCCACCCACCCCTCGGACACGGCGAGTTCGCGCGTCTTGAGGGAGTCCTTGTAGGCCTTCTGGCCACGGCCGAGATCGAGATGCGCGATGCCGTCGGCGGCGGCGGCCTCGGCCATGCGCAGATGCAGTCCGAGGCCGGGCGAATATTTCGCGTACGACGGGTCATACGCGGGAAACCAGTTGACGATGATGCGTTCGGTGCGCAAACCGAAGTGCGCGGCGACGGGCACGTCCGCGGCGTAGAGCACGGACAGGATCCCGGCGAACGAGTCGGATCTGGTGTGGAAGAGGCGGCGCACCAGCTGGGTGATCCAGGGGTGCGCGAAGCGGTCGCTGCGGCCCGTCCTGCGGTACTGCGCGGACTTCCAGCGCATCAGGGTGGTCAGGACCTCGGGGTCGCGCTCGTCGTGCACGTAGCGCACCGTGCCGTGGTCCCGGACGAGTCTTCGCTGTTTGGTGAGCGTCCGCCGGATGAACTTCGCGTGGTTCTCGTGCAGTTGGGCGAGGTAGGCCTCGTACCCCTGATCGAGGTCGATGACCGGGGAGGGGAAGGTGCCGGAGGCGCCCGCCCCGAACGGCTCCTGGCCGCTCGTCAGGTGGTCGAATTCCCAGACCGCGAGCCCGCAGGCCCGCAGCAGCTCCCGGGCGTCCCACGTGAAGCCGGGCCGGTGCACCAGGCCCTGGCAGTCGGAGAGGCCCAGGCCGATGGCCCGGCCGACGCCGGTGATGGTTCTCTGGAACGGGAAGAACGCCACCGGCTCGCCGTCCTCGCGCACCACGGCGATGTGCACCCCGCGCCGCGCCTGGCCCATCGCGAGTGCGAACTCCGGGGAGAGGAAGGGGTTGGCGAGCTCGGGGGATCCGTTGAGGTGCGCCTTGGACTGGAGGGCGGTCCACGCGAGCCGGTCGGCCGCGGTGAGTTCGCCCGGTCGGTGCACGGTGATGTTCACGTCAGGGGGACCGCCTTCTCGCCGTACGGCGGCGCGAGCGCCGTATCAGTACCAGCAGGAGGGTGAGCGAGCTGAGCACGGTGACGGCGGCGACCCCGCCGCGCACCGACCACATGTGCAGCGCGAGCATGGCCTGCGCCACGAGCAGGTTGACCGCGATCGCACCCGATGCGGAAGCCACGATCCGGCCCCATGGCGTGAGCCCCCGCAGCGCGGCCCCGATGGCCGCGGCGGGCGCGGCGAGCAGGAAGAAGAGCGTGAAGGGGCCGCGCAGCGGCGAGTCGAGGTCGATCAGCGCGAGCGTCGCGCCGACGCCGCCCACGGCGACCGCCACCCCTGTGAGCAGCGACAGCAGGTCATTTCCGGTGCCCTGCCCGGCCTGTCGCGCGGTGTCTGATGCCGGTGCCTTGATCCTGATGGTCTGCATTGGTGACTTTGCCCCCTGAAGCACCGGATGCCGGGCTTCAATGTCGCGCAGTCCCGGGCGGCCCGTCAAGATGCGGAGGGAGTGTGGAGATGTTCCTGTCAGGGGCCCTGTTCTGCGGATGAACTCCGCCTACGGGAAAGGGACTTGTTGACGAATTCATTGACATGCCCACTACCTGTTACCGGTGGTGCGTGCTATCACTGACGAGGCAGAAATCCTGCTAAGGGAGGTTCCATGAGATTGTCCCGAATCACGGCATACATGTCCTCGCTCCTCCTCGCCGTCGCCTTCGCCCTCACCGGGGCCGCAGCGGCTCAAGCGGACCAGTCGACCGACCAACGGGCCGCCGCCACCGGCTATGTGGCCCTCGGCGACTCCTACGCGTCGGGTGTCGGCGCCGGCAGTTACGACAGCGCGAGCGGCAACTGCAAGCGCAGCAAGGTCGCCTACCCCGTGCTGTGGGCGGCGGCCAACTCACCCGCCAGCTTCGACTTCACGGCCTGCACCGGCGCCCGTACGGGTGACGTCCTGGCCAACCAGCTCGGCCCGCTCGGCTCCGGCACGGGACTCGTGTCGATCTCGGTCGGCGGCAACGACGCGGGCTTCTCCGACGTCATGACGACCTGTGTGCTCCAGTCCGAGGCCAACTGCCTGGCACGGATCAACGAAGCACGTGCCTTCGTCGACTCGACGCTGCCCGGCAACCTCGACAAGGTCTACTCGGCGATCGACGCCAAGGCCCCCGCCGCCCACGTCGTGGTCCTCGGCTACCCCCGCTTCTACAAGCTCAACGGCACCTGCGCCGCCGGTCTCTCGGAGAAGGAGCGGTCCGCCATCAACGACGCGGCCGACTACCTGAACGCGGCCACCGCCAAGCGCGCCGCCGACCACGGCTTCACGTTCGCCGACGTCACGCCCGCCTTCACAGGACACGAGATCTGCTCGGGCAGCCCCTGGCTGCACAGCGTGGAATGGCTCAACCCCAGCGAGTCCTACCACCCCACGGCCCCCGGACACTCGGGCGCCTACCTCCCGGTGTTCACCGCGGCTGCCTGATCCCGCCCGGCTGCCCGTACGCACCCGGCTCATAGGAGGAGGCCCCGTCGGTCGGGGTCTCCTTCTCGCAGGTGACCGAGTACGCCACGGAGTTGGACGAGACGCTCACCGGGCTGCGCACCTCGACGCTGATCGAGTTCTCGTACGTCCCGCCCTCCTCGTCGTACGCCGTCTCGGTGTGGTTGACCTGCCGCGTCTTCCCGGTCCCCGAGGAGAAGGACAGCGTCTTCCAGCCCGGCTCGCCCGGCTCGCCCGACGCCGTGACCCAGCGGTACTCGACGGCGACCGGGACCCGTCCGACCGTGAACGTCGCGGTGAACGTGGGCGCTTGACCCGCGGCGGGCGGACAGGGCCCCTCGTACTGGGTGTTGACTCCGGAGACGTGCACCTTCACGGACTGCGCGGGCGTGGAGGTCCCTCCGTTGCCTCCGCTGCCCCCGGTGGTTCCGCCTCCGCCGTTCCCGCCGTTGTTCCCGCTCCCGCCGCCGGTCGAGCCGCCTCCGCCCGTGGAGCCGTTCGACCCGCCGCCGTTCCCGCCGTTCCCACTGCCGCCCCCGGTCTTGCCGCCGGACGTGCCCCCGCCGCTGTCGGCGCCGCCCGCACTGCCGCCGTTGCCCCCGCCGTCGTCGCGGTTCATCAGGGCGTACGTCAGTCCGCCGAGCGCGAGGGCGAGCGCGACGAGGCCCGCCACGAGGACGACGACCGTACGGCGGGAGCGCTGCGGCTCCGTCACCGCGGTGTCGGACGTGGCGGTCGGCGCGGGCTGGTACGAGACGACGGGCGGCGGTACCGAGGGCGTCGGCGTGGACGGCTCGCGTTCGGCCGTGACAGTCGGCGCGTACGGGACCGAGGTCTCGGTGCGCGGGGCGGCGCCCGACGCCACGAGCCGCAGATCGCGCTCGGCGTCCTCGGCGGACATCCGCTCGTCCGGGTCCTTGCGCAGCAGCCCCTCGATGACCGGCGTCAGCGGTCCCGCGTCGCGGGCGGGCGGCAGCTCCTCGTCCACGACCGCGCGCAGCGTGCTCAGCGGGGTGTCCTGGCGGAACGGCGAACTGCCCTCCACGGCGGCGTAGAGCAGCACGCCGAGCGACCACAGATCGGACGCGGGGCCCGGCCGCTGCCCCAACGCCCGCTCCGGGGCGAGGAATTCGGGCGAACCGACGACCTCACCCGTCATCGTCAGCGCGGAGCTGCCCTCCACCATGGCGATGCCGAAGTCGGTCAGGACGACGCGGCCGTCATTGGCGATCAGTACGTTGCCGGGCTTCACGTCGCGGTGCAGCACCCCCGCGTCGTGCGCGGCACGCAGCGCCGCGAGGACCTCCGTGCCGATGTGCGCGGCGCGCTGCGGGGGCATGGGGCCCTCGGCGTCGAGCACGTCGGACAGGGAGAGGCCCCGCACGATCTCCATCACGATCCACGGGCGCCCGCTCTCGTTCGCCACGTCGTAGACGGTGACCACATTGCGGTGCGGGATGCGGGCGGCGGCCCATGCCTCCCGCTCCAGGCGTGCGTACAGCCGCTCGATCTCACCGGCGGGCAGCCCGGCGGGCGCGCGCACCTCCTTGACGGCCACCTCGCGCCCGAGCACCTCGTCCCTGGCTCTCCAGACGGTGCCCATGCCGCCCTCGCCCAGCGGGGTCAGGAGGCGGTAACGCCCCGCGATCACGCGCTCTGCCTCGCTCACGGGCGCCCCCATTCGCAGCGGTGCGATTCAGCCCAAAGGTAGCTCAACCGAGCGCCGTTGCCGCCCCCTTGAACACCAATCCGCAGCCGAGGACGAACACCATGCAGGCCGAGCCGAGCGGCAGGAAACGAGCCGAGAGCCGCCGCAGCCCCGCGGGCACCGCACCGCCGAGCCGCCCGCCCGCGAAGGCGCCCGCGCGCACCACGAGGAACCCGGCCGCCGTCAGCGTCGCGGCGAGCCCCACGCCGTACGCCACCACGAGCAGCAGCCCGAACCAGGCCGCACCGAGCGCGGCGGCGCCGACGAGGACGACGACGGCGGAGGGACTGGGCACGAGCCCACCGGCGAAGCCGAGGAAGAGGGCGCCCCGGATGCTGGTGGCGCGGCGGGGTTCGCGGGGGTGACCGGAGGCGTGGGGGTGGGCGTGGCCGTGGGGGTGCGGATGGTCGTGGGTGTGCGGGTGGTCGTGGTGGTGCGTGTGTCCGGCCGCGCTCCGGTGCCTGCGCCGCCACGCCCTTCGTACGAGGAGCACGCCCGCGCCCGCGACGAGCAGCCCGCTGGTCACGCCGAGCCAGGCGACGACCGAGGGCGCCGCGGCCGAACCCCCGCTCACCAGGAGCCCCAGGGCGAGGACGCCCAGCGTGTGAGTGACCGTCACCGATGCGGCGAGGGGCAGCACGTCACGGGCGGACGCACGGCCCCGGGCGGCCGCGGTGGCGGCCATCAGCGTCTTGCCGTGCCCGGGCGCGAGGGCGTGCAGGGCGCCGAGGAGCACGGCCGTGCCGAGGGCGAGCGCGGCGAACCCCGGGGTGAGCTGATGCCTGCCGACGAGTCCGGTGAGCGCCCGCGTCCACCGGTCGGCGCCGCGGGGCAGCACGGAGGCGGCCTGCTCGGGGTCGGCCTCCTTGCCGATGGCGGGGCCGCCGGGGACGATCCGCAGCGTGGCGGACACGGTGGCGGGCGGGTCGGACTGAAGTCGCTTCGGATAGCTGGTGAGCCGCTGAGAAGGGGAGTCCTCGGGTACGTCGGAGCGGGCGAGGGTCATCCGGTCGCCGCGGGCGGTGATCTCCCGCCAGCCCGTGGAGTCGCTCGCGCCGCCACGGAAGCGGACCTCGACCGCGGTGTCCTTCGGCAGGGGAGCGGTCAGCGCGCACTCCACGCGCAGGGTGTCGAGCCCCGCCTGCCCCGGCCTGACCCGCACGCGGGCGTCCCGGACCCGCAGCGCCACCCGCCGCCCCGCCACACTGAGGCGCGCGTCCCCGGCGGCCGCACGGCACCGCTCCTTCGCCCAACGCCCCTGTCCCACCGCGCGGATCCGCGGCCTGGCCTGCGTCGCCGGGATCTCGGCGAGGTCCTCGACATGCTCGACCCGCAGCCGCCCCGGCGCGGCGACGATGCCGTCGTACCGGCTGACGGTGAAGTTCCCCAAGGGATGAGCCAGCGCCTCACCCCCGCCGATGCCCGCGAGCACGAGAACGAGGCCCGCGACGAGCCCCCACGGCCCCCACCGCCTGCCCCGCCTTCCCGCACCCCGCACCGTCCCGAACCTCATGGCTCAACCCCCCATTTCCCGTGCCGCGTCCCGTGCGTCGGCCGCCCCCAGCGGCGAGAACCCGGGATTCAGGCGCAGGGCCGCCCGCAGCGACCCGCGGGCCGCGGCCGTGTCGCCCGTGGCCCGCTCCACCACTCCCCGGTGGTAGAGGAAGGACGCCTCGCGGAAGCCGGTGGCCGTGGCGCGGCGCGTATAGGGCAGGGCCTCCTCGTCCCGGCCGTTGACGTGGAGCGCCCAGCCGAGGGCGTCGGCCGTGTGGACCGTCTGACGGCGTGCCCATTCGGCCCGGGCCGCCTTCAGGGCCGCCGCCTTGTCGCCGTGGTCCGCCGCGGCGAGGGCCGTGTCCAGGTCGGCGTTGACACCGTGCGCACGGGCGAGCGCGGTCCAGGCGTCCACGAGGCGGTACTGGTCCCGGGCCGGGCCCCGCTCGCCGCGTGCCTCGTAGAGTTCGCCGAGGGCAAGGACCGGGCCCGGCAGCGGCTGACGGGCCACGACCTCGCGGAGGTCGCTGATCGCCGCCGCCGTATCGCCGCGCCCTGCCCGGGCCCTGGCCCGGCACTCCAGCGCGGGCAGATACGCGGCGTCCGCCCGCAGCGCGGTTCCGCAGTGCCGCGCGGCGGTCGCGTACTCGCCCTGGCGCCAGGCCAGTTGGCCAAGGGCGGTCGCCACATACGCCACGTCGCCGGGTGCCGTGGCACCGGCGAGCGCCCGGTCCAGGACCCGCCGGGCCTCCTTGACGTCGCCGCGCAGCTCTCGTACGTACGCGTACCGCGTGAACACCGGCACCCCGGGCCGCCGGGCATCGGCCGTGTCGACGGCGCTGGCCGCGGCGGCGTAGCGGCCGAGCTCGACGAGGGCGTCCACGCGGGACGCCAGGGCCCGTTCGTTGTACGGGTTCTCGGCGAGGGCGGCCGACGCGTGCCGCAGCGCTCCGTGGAAGTCGTGCCGGGCGGCGGCCACCGCCGCGCGGCCCGCGAGGGCGGCGTCGTTGCCGGGGCGCAGCTTCAGGGAGCGGTCGAGGGCGCGGTCGGCCCCGTCGTAGAGCGCCGGGTCGCCGCGCGTGCGGGCCTGTTCCACGAGGGCCGTGCCGAGCGTGGCCCAGGAGGTGAAGTCCTTGGGCTGGGCGCGGAGATGGGCCCGCAGGGCGCTCACGCCCCGGTCCAGGTCGCCGCCGCCGAGCCAGGGGGCCGGCACGGCGGGCCCGGCGGCGACGGGCGGCCGTTCGGCCCCGTCGCCGCCGCCGAGCACGACGGCACCACCGGTGAGGGCGAGCGCCAGGGCCACCACGACCCCGGTGGTGCGCGCCGTGTCACGTGCCGTGCTCAAGTGGTCCGCCGCCTGCGCCACCACAGGAGCCCGAGCCCCAGCAGGAGCACGCCCGCGGCGCCCGCGCCCGCCGAGCCGATCAGCACCGCGTCGCTGGTGCCGCCGGACGAGGACGACTTCTCGACGGCCCCGCCGACGAGCGCGTCGCGCGCGGAGCTGCCGGAGGCGTCGCCCTTGCCCTTGCCCGCCAGCGGTCCCCGCGACCCGGCCGTGGGCAGCGCCAGGTAGGGGAAGGTCCCGCTGAACGCCTGGTCGTTGGCGTTCACCGCGTCGCCCAGGTCGTTCTTGTTGCCGACCAGTTCACCGGCGACGGCCTGCAGTTCGATGTCGACGACGTCGTCGGTGAGCCGCCGTCCGTTGGGGAACCCGGAGTTGTCGCCGTCCAGGACGCCGAGCCGCTTCGGGTCGGCGGCGGGCTTGACGGAGGTGTTGAGGCGCAGCTGCTCCGACGGCCGCACACCGGCCGGCTGGTTGAGGCCCTTCACACCGGTGAAGAAGACGGAGACCAGGTCCTTGCGCGGCTCGTCGGCCGCCTTGATCCCGTAGATCTTCTCCAGGAGCTTCGCCAGCTCGGGACGCTGCACGTACTTGAGGAAGTCGGCGTCCTTCCACGGCGCCGATGCGTTGAACTTGTCCTTGTCGCGCAGCGGCACGACCACCTCGTTGACCAGCGGGCTGCCGAGCCGCGAGACCTGCGTCCAGTCGCCCTTGGCGTTCTTGCGCTGGGTCGTCGACCAGACGCCGACGGTGGGCTGCTTCGCGGACTGGCGGATGTCGGCGCTGGGCACCTGAAGGGCGACGGTGTTCACGTTGTAGCCCTTGAGCGTGTCCCTGCCGACCTCCGAGAGGTCGCCGCCGTACAGCAGGTCGAAGACCCGCAGGTCGAGGAAGAAGGGGTCGTCGGCCTGCCCGACGTAGGAGGTGCCGCCGCCCGAGACCTGCCGCACGGCCTGGTCGCGCAGCTTCTTGTAGTCGGGCATCGACGCCTTGCCGACGTTCGACGGCGCGACCGGCAGGTCGTCGGCGATCTTCTTGGTGGAGACGACCTTCTGGTCGTCGAGCTTGAGCAGATCGATGTCGTACGTCTGCGTGATGTTGAGGTCGGGGTCGTCGAGGCTGGTCACCTGGTCCGTGTTGGAGAGGAAGGTGTCCTTGTTCTTGGTCTGGGTGTCGAAGGTCCACCGGTAGATCAGGTCGCCCTGCGCGTCGCCGTCGCTGTCGATGTGGATGTCGTACTGGGCGTCCTCGGGGAACAGGTAGAAGTTGGGCCCGCCGGCGGGTTCCTCGAAGGGGATCCAGTTCGCCACGAGCGTCGTGGTGTCCGGCTTGTCGGGGCTGACGAACGCGTACACGTCCGTGTTGTCGTACTGGGGCTGCCCCGAGATCAGCGGGGCCTCCCGGTGGCTTGAGGCATCCGCGGCCCCCGGTTGCAGTGCGCTCACCCCGGCGGCCGTGAGCCCCCCGGCGGCCAGCGCACCGCAGACGAGGGTGGCGAGCCCGCGGCGCCCCGTCCCGGTCCTGGCGATTGCTGTCATCGCGTCCGTCCTTGTGTACCTGTGCGGTGGTGCTGCGCGCGACCACCCGCGCCCGGTGCGCGGGGGCCGCCTGACACAGGCCATTCGGGGCGGCGGACCGGGCGGATTGGGGGCGCGCGGCAGGCACCGGCCTCCTGTCGTCCGCTCCGTGCGACAGGTGTACGGGCCGGGTACGACGGACGCGGCAGACGCCGCTCCTGGATCGGGCGCACGTGAGATAGGCCACGTCGGCGCCGCGGCCCCGGGACCTGGGGGATTGCGCGCCCGCCCGCCGTGCCCGCCCGGGCCGCCGCAAGGACGGGGCGGCGGCCTCGGCCGGACCGGGCGTCAGGAGGGATGTCCAACTCGCCCTGGAATCAGTTGTATTCGGAGAGTAATCGTCAACCTCCTTGTGGGGGAGGTGAATCCTGCGACCGGGATACACGCGTGTCATGACGGGGCGATAGGGTTAACCTGCCCTGGGCCGGGTGCCCTCGTACGGGTGGGGAGTGACATGGAACAGATAACGGTGCGCAGCAGGGCGCGTGTCCCTGCGATCACCTGTGGGAGCAGCGCGACCAGCTCGCGTCTCGACCGCCATCTCTCGGTGCTGGGCGGTCCCGCCGTCCCGCAGCGCGAGTCGCACGAGGCGACGCTGCTGATGCGTGAGCTCACCTCACGTGACGCCGCGCACGCCCGCAGCAGCAGGGGTGCCCGAGTGAGGCGTGTCTCGCTCTTCGCGCCGCTGCGGAGGCTGCGGCGCTCGCTGTTCGGAGGGCGTCGCTGATCTCTGGTGGTTGGGAGTACTGAACCGTCGCTTCGCGGCGGATTTACTCCCACCCTCCCGTACACCACTGCGTGCCGCACGGTTGGTCGCCCCACCCGTCCCGTAACACCCTTGTCATGCGCCCCTGTTGACGTCGCAGTGCCCCACGACGCTCCCCCCGGCCCTCGACCGCGCCCGGCTCACCGCCCGCCGCGCGCGTAGCGGCGGACGGCGAGCGGCACGCAGAGCGCGAGCAGGACCACGGACCAGACGAGCGACCCCGCCACCGGGTGCGCGACCGGCCAGGCGGCGTCCGTCGGCACCGGAGCGTTGCCGAACAGGTCGCGGACCGCCGTGGCGACCGCGCTGATCGGATTCCACTCGGCGACGGTCCGCAGCCAGCCGGGCAGGCCGTCGGTCGGGATGTAGGCGTTCGACAGGAGCGGCAGCATGAAGGTCGCGCTGCCCAGCTGTCCCGCCGCCTCCTCGCTCTGCGAGGCGAGCCCGAGCAGGATCCCGATCCAGGTGGTGGCGAACCGGAAGAGCAACAACAGGCCGAAGGCCCCGGTCGCTTCCAGCGCGCCGCCCTCGATCCGCCACCCCATCGCGAGCCCGACGAGCATCAGCGGCACGAGCCCCACGGCGGTCGTCACGAGGTCGGCGACGGCCTGCCCGAGCGGCACGGCGGTCCGGCTCATCGGCAGCGTCCGCAGCCGGTCCATCACCCCGCGGTGGGAGTCCTGGGCCGCCGCGAACATCCCGGTCATGATGCCGTTGGCGGCGGTCGCCACGAGCATGCCGGGCACGAGATACGCGCGGTAGTCGGAGCCCGGCATCGCGAGCGCGCTGCCGAAGACATAGCCGAAGAAGAGCAGAAAGACGATCGGCATCGTCTGGGTCATGACCAGGATCGCCGGGGCATGCCTGGCACGCTGCAGCTGCCGACCGAACATGGCCGCGCTGTCATGAACGACATCACTCATGGATCAGCCTTCCGGGGAGGGGAGTTGGGCGGGAGGGTGGGACGAATGCGCCGCGAAGTGGCGCTTGAGTTTCACGAGACGAGCCGCAGAAAAACCTCATCGAGCGTCGGGGCCCGCAGACTCGCATCGACAAGAGGCACCCCCGCGGCATCGAGCTCACGGACGATCCGAGGCAACGTGAGCCCGGGGTCGAGGGAGACGACCCCCACGGTCCGCGCACCCGCGTCGAGGGCGGGCTCGGCACCGGTCAATTGATCCAGGACGACCGCGGCCGCAGGCATCGCCGCGTCCGACGCCACGACGACCTCCGCGTAACTCCCGATCTGAGCCTTCAGCTCCGCCGGTGTGCCCCGGTGCGCGGCCCGCCCTCCGTCGATCAGGACGATGTCGTCGGCCAGTTGATCGGCCTCGTCCAGGTACTGGGTGGTGAGCAGCACCGTCGTGCCCTCGCCCGCCAGCTTCCGCACGGCGTCCCAGATGCCGTTCCTGCTGTGCGGGTCGAGGCCCGTGGTCGGCTCGTCCAGGAAGAGCACCTTGGGCCGGATCAGCAGGCTCGCCGCGAGATCGAGGCGGCGCCGCATGCCGCCGGAGTACGTCCGCGCGGGGCGGTCCGCGGCATCGGAGAGCCCGAACTCCTCCAGGAGTTCGTCGCCGCGGGCGCGGGGCGCCCGCAGGATCCGGGCGAAGAGCCGGAGGTTCTCCCGTCCGGTGAGGTCGCCGTCGACCGACGCGTACTGCCCGGTGACCCCGATGGCGCGCCGCACGGCCTCCGGCTCCCGCGCCACGTCGTGCCCGGCGACCCGCGCCGTGCCCGCGTCCGGCGTCTGGAGGGTGGTCAGCACGCGCACGGCGGTCGTCTTGCCCGCCCCATTGGGGCCGAGGAGCCCGCACACGGTGCCCTCGGCGATGGCCAGGTCCAGGCCGCGCAGGGCCTCGACGGCCGTCGCGCCGGAGCCGTAGCGCTTCTCCAGACCTTCACTAAGTACAGCGTACGTAGAAGTCATGCGGTCACCGTACCTCACTACGTACGCTGTACGTAACTAACATGGTGGGCGAGGTGATGATCCATGGCGGGCCGAGCGGCCACTCCCGAAGTGATCTGGGCACGCCCCGAGCGTGCGGGCCGCGGCCCCAAGCCCGCGTACAGCAGGGCGGACATCGCGGCCGCGGCCGTCCGCATCGCCGACGCGGACGGCATCGACGCGGTGTCCATGCGGCGCGTGGCCGGTGAACTGGGCTGCGGCACCATGTCGCTGTACAACTACGTGCCGCGCAAGGAGGACCTGTACGAGCTGATGGTCGACGCGGTCAGCGGCGAGTACGAGCTGTCCGACGAGGCCCTGGGCGGCGACTGGTACGCGGAGATGCTCGGCATCGGGCGGCAGGCCCGCGGGATCCTGCACCGGCACCCGTGGATGACGCGGGTGATGTCGACGGTCTACGGCTTCAGCCCGAACGCGCTGCGGTTCCTGGAGCACTGCCTCGGCCTCCTGGAGGGCCTCGACGTGCCCTACGGCACCAAGATGGAGCTCATCGCCCTGGTCAACGGCACGGCCATGGTCTCCGTGGCCAATGAGCTCGCCGTCGCCGAGCGGGCGCGGGGCCTGCCCTGGTCGGAGGAGCAGGAGCAGCAGGTGCGGTCCGCCTACATGGCGGGGGAGTTGGCGGGCGGACGGTATCCGCGGCTCGCGGAGATGGTGACGGAGGGGCCTCCGGCCGGGGACGCGGAGGAGAGCTTCGAGCGTGCGCTCGGCAGGCTCCTCGACGCGTTTCGCTGAAAGCGCTCCGCGGGGCGGGGGCGTGCGGTCCACGTCTGCGGGTGCGTTGTGGCTGGTCGCGCCCACGCGGCGGAGCCGCACATGTCAGAGCCCCGCGCCCCTTACGGGGCCCGGATCAGAGCAGCGCGAACTGTCCGTCCGGGCCCTCCTCGTGGTGATCGAGCACCGAGGCGGGGCGGCGCGCCGCGTCGGGCACGGGCAGGACGCCTGCCCGGCGCAGCTCGTTCCCGGTGATCGGGGCGCCGAGTGATGCCGTCAACTCCTCCTGGGCCGGGCCGAGTTCCGCGATCAGCGCCAGGACCGTGATCAGTTCGAGCAGCTCGGACGTCCAGGTCTGCGGCCAGGCCGCGGGCCCGATCGCCGCCAGGCCGCCCGCCTCCGCCGCCGCCCCCGCCGTGCGCGGCGCGAACCAGCGCTCGATGATCCGTACCCCGCTCACCTCGAACTCCCACGCCTCGCGCGGCACGGGCGAGATGACGCCCTCGTCGCCGACCCACAGGATCTGCTCCTCCGCGTCGTACGACAGCGACGCGGGCCTCGCGGGCAGCGGCGCGCGGACGTAGGGCCTGCGGCCGCCGGGAAGTTTGGGGCGTTCGCCGTCCCCGCGCAGATGGAGCCGGAGCAGGCGCCCGCCCAGGTCGACGCCGCGCGCCCAGACGTCGCCGTCGGAGGTGAGCGGCACCCGGCAGCCCGCCGCCGAACCGGCGCCCGTCGCGAGCACCCAGGCGAGCAGGGCCCGCGCCGTGACCTGGTGGCCGAGCACGCCGGAGAGATGGTCGAGCAGCCCGGGCGCGACATTGGGCTCCAGGCCCCCGGGGCGACGGAACAGCGGCCGGATCCGCCCGGGCCGCCCGGCCGGTGAGCGCCCGTCGGGCAGGACCGACGACGCGAGGACGGCGGGGCCCGCGGCCCCGGGGACGTACCCCTGCTCGACGGCGAAGAGCTGGCCCTCGCCCGCGACCCGCCACAGCTCGGGGCGGGCGACGTCGATGAGGCGGTGGTCGGGGATCAGCCACTGTTCGTCGAATGGGCCGTGCAGGATCCGCACGGGCTCGGGGCAGGGCCCGGACTCCCTGGCGAGGCGGCCCGTGCCGCCCGGGTGGCCGGGGAGCTGGCCCACGGCGGCGTGCGGGGTGCGGGCGCGGGTGGTGCCGAACAGGGCCTCGCGGGCCGGGCCCCGCTCCCGTACCAGCGTGTCCCAACGGGCCTTCAGGGATGCGGAGTCGGGGCCCATCGGCCACCCGCGGCCCGGCCGGAGCGGTGCGACGGACCACGGCATGAGGTCACCGAGCAGCGGCGCTTCGTCGTGCGTCACGCCCGGCATCGTACGACGTACCCCGCGCCGGGTGTCACGTCGCGTCGAGCGTGACCGTGAAGGAGAAGCGGTCGCCGCGGTAGTGGATGCGGACCACGTCGAGGGTCCGCCCCTCCTCGTCGTACGTGATGCCGGTGTAGTGCAGGATCGGGCTGAGCAGCGGCACTTGGAGGAGGCGGGCGGTCTCGGGGTCGGCGAGCGTGGCCTCGACGGTGTCGGTGATCCGGCCGATCCTGACCCCCACCACGTCGCGCAGGACCTTCGTCATGGGCCAGCGCACGAGGTCGTCGACGTCGATGCGGGCGGCAAGCTCGGGGCGGATGAAGTTGCGGGCGTGGTTGGTGGGTTCGCCCGATATCTCGTCGCCGCGCAGCCGGTGGTACGTCGCCACCTCGGCCGTGTCCGGGAAGTACTCGGCGAGTTCGGCGGGCACGGGTGCCGTGCCGTGCTCCAGGAGCCGGGTGCTCATGCCCGACTGCTGGGCCACGATCGCGTCGACCGAGCCGAGCAGCCGGACGGGGGAGCCGCGCTGCGCGCTCGGCTCGATGAACGTGCCGCGCCGCCGGTGCCGGGAGATGAGGCCCTCGTCCTCCAGCTCCTTGAGGGCCTGCCGCATGGTCAGCACGCTCACCCCGTAGTGCCCCGCCAGCTGCTCCTCGGTGGGCAGCCGGAGCGGGGCGTCGGGGGTGCGGCCGAGTATCGAGGCGCGCAGCGACTGCGAAACCTGGTACCAGAGCGGCAGTTTCCGATTCAGGACGATCGAGTCCGGGGCGAAAGCGGTCACGGTCTCTCCGAATCAGTCACGTGCGCGGCGCTGCGTCAGTTGCGGAAGTGGCGCTCCAGACCCTGCCACACGTCGTCGTACCCGCGCTGCAGGTGGGGTGCCTGAGCTGCCTGTTCCGTCGCGGTCACGGGCCAGCGCGTCTCGAACATGAAGGCAAGGCCGTCGTCGATCTTCTGCGGCTTCAGCTCGGCGGCCGAGGCCCGCTCGAAGGTCTCGCGGTCGGGTCCGTGCGCCGACATCATGTTGTGCAGCGAGCCGCCGCCCGGCACGAAGCCTTCCGCCTTCGCGTCGTAGGCGCCCTCGATCAGGCCCATGTACTCGCTCATCACGTTCCGGTGGAAGTACGGCGGCCGGAAGGTGTTCTCGCCGACCAGCCAGCGCGGCGCGAAGACGACGAAGTCGACACCGGCCAGGCCCGGGGTGTCCGAGGGCGAGGTGAGGACCGTGAAGATCGACGGGTCCGGGTGGTCGTAGCTGATCGAGCCGATCACATTGAAGCGGTGCAGGTCGTAGACGTACGGGACGTGATTGCCGTGCCAGGCGACCACGTCGAGCGGGGAGTGGTCGTACGTCGCGCGCCACAGGTTCCCGCAGAACTTGTTCACCACCTCCACCGGGCCCTCGACGTCCTCGTACGCGGCGACGGGCCCCCTGAAGTCCCGTGCGTTCGCCAGGCCGTTGGCGCCGATCGGGCCGAGGTCGGGGAGCTGGAAGGGGGCGCCGTAGTTCTCGCAGACGTAGCCGCGCGCGCTCGCGTCGGTCGGCTCCACGCGGAAGCGGACGCCGCGCGGGATCAGCGCCACCTCGCCCGGCTCGGCGTGCAGCAGGCCGAGCTCGGTGCGCAGCAGCAGCCCGCCGCGCTCGGGGACGATCAGCAGCTCGCCGTCCGCGTCGCTGAACACCCGGTGCCGCATGGGGGAGTTGGCGTGGTAGAGGTGAATGCCCATGCCGGTGCGCTGCGTCGCGTCGCCGTTGCCGCCGAGCGTCCACAGGCCCGCGAGGAAGTCCGTGCCGGGCGCGGGCTCGGGGAGCGGGTTCCAGCGAAGGCGGTTGGGGTCGGGCACCGACTCGGTGAAGGGGGCCGTGCGCAGCGCGCCGTTGTCGACGCGGGTGAACTGCGGGTGCGCGGCCGAGGGGCGGATCCGGTACAGCCACGAGCGGCGGTTGTGCGCCCGGGGCTCGGTGAAGGCGGAGCCGCTCAGCTGCTCGGCGTAGAGCCCGAGGGGCGCGCGCTGGGGCGAGTTGCGGCCGTGCGGCAGGGCGCCGGGCACCGCCTCCGAACTGTGTTCGTTGCCGAAGCCGGTGAGATAGGCCAGCCCCTCGGCGGTCTTCCGGGCGTCGCTTGCGTGGTCCCCGCTCATCGTCGCTCCCTCGTCATGATTCCTATGGCACACCGTAGGATTCGACTTTTCCTTCCGCAAGGGGGAGCCAGGAATGTGAGCGGTGCTCTACCCTCCCGGGATGCCCCACCCCAACCCGCCCGAGGACCCCCGCCCCCTGGCCGGCCCCCGCCCCCTGGGCGCCCTGCGCCGCACGCCCGTGCAGCAGCGCAGCGCCGAACGTCTGACCCGCATCCTCGACTCCTGCGCCGCCCTCCTGGACGAGGTCGGCTACGAAGGACTCAGCACCCGCGCCGTGGCGCAGCGCGCCGACGTCCCGATCGGCTCCGTCTACCGCTTCTTCGGCAACAAGCGCGCCATGGCCGACGCCCTCGCCCGCCGCAACCTCGACCGGTACGGCGAGCGCGTCGCGGCCCGGATGGCCGACGTCACGCCCGGCGACTGGCGCGGCGCCGTCGACATCGCCTTCGACGAGTACCTCGCCATGAAGCGCTCGGTCCCCGGCTTCGGCCTCGTCGACTTCGGCATCCCCTCCGCGCCGGACGCGATGCCCGACGCCAACCTCGACGTCGCCGAGCGCGTCGGCCACCTCCTCGCCGCCCATCTCGGCCGTCCGCTCGACGCGTCCCTGCGGCGCGCCGTCGTGGTCGCCGTCGAGGCGGTCGACGCGATCCTCCAACTCGCCTTCCGCACCGACCCGTCGGGGGACGGCGCGCTGATCGTGGAGGCGCGGGAGCTGGTGCACGCGTATCTGACGCACCGGCTCGGCGGGGCGGAGTAGGGCGGGCGCGGCGTACTGGAACCCCCGCGTGCCGTGCGCACCTTCCGCAGGGGCTCCCCACCGTGCGTACCGGTCGGTATGCTCGATGTGTTCGCACGCCCACGCCCCGGGGAGGGCTCATGCCCCGCACCGCCCTGCGCATCTGCCCGCTCTGCGAAGCCACCTGCGGCCTCACGCTCACCGTCGAAGGCACCCGGGTGACCGGTGCGCGCGGCGACCTGGACGATGTGTTCAGCCGCGGCTTCATCTGCCCCAAGGGCGCCTCCTTCGGAGAGGCCGACGCCGACCCCGACCGCCTGAAGCGGCCCCTCGTACGCAAGGAAGGGCGCCTCCAAGAGGCAAGCTGGGACGAGGCGTTCGACGCCGTCGCGGCGGGGCTGCGGCCGCTGATCGAGCGGCACGGGCCGGACGCGGTCGGCATCGTCCTCGGCAACCCGAACGTCCACACCATGGCCGGCGCCCTCTACCCGCCCGTCCTGCTCGGCGCCGTCGGGACCCGCAACCTCTTCACCGCGAGCACCGTCGACCAGATGCCCAAGCACATCTCCAGCGGACTGCTCTTCGGCGACGCGCTCGCCATCCCCGTGCCCGACCTGGACCGCACCGACCACCTGCTGCTCCTCGGCGCCAACCCCCTGGAGTCCAACGGCAGTCTGTGCACCGCACCCGACTTCCCCGGCAGGCTCAAGGCACTCCGGGAGCGCGGCGGCACCCTCACCGTCGTCGACCCGCGCCGCACCCGCACCGCCCGCATCGCCGACCGGCACCTGGCGATCCGGCCCGGCACGGACGCCCTGCTGCTCGCCGCGATCACCCAGGTCCTCTTCGACGGCAAGCTGACCGACCTCGGCGCGCTGACCGACCACGTACAGGACGTCGACGAACTGCGCGAAGCCGTACGGGACTTCACCCCCGAGGCCGTCTCCGCGGCCTGCGACGTGCCCGCGGACACCATCCGCGCGCTCGCCCGCGAGCTGGCCGACGCGCCCACCGCCGCCGTGTACGGCCGCGTCGGCGCGAGCACCGTCGCCTTCGGCACCCTCACCAGCTGGCTCGTCGACGTACTGAACGTCCTGACCGGGAACCTGGACCGGCCGGGCGGCGCCCTCTTCCCGCTCGCCGCCACCGCACAGCCGCCCCGCCCCGCAGGGCCCGGCAAGGGCTTCGCGCTCGGGCGCTGGCACAGCCGCGTGAGCGGACACCCGGAGGCCAAGGGTGAACTGCCGCTCGCCGCGCTCGCCGAGGAGATCGACACGCCGGGCGAGGGCGCGCTGCGCGCGGTCGTCGCCATCGCCGCCAACCCCGTCCTCTCCGCACCCGACGGCGACCGGCTCGACCGGGCCCTCGAGTCCCTCGACTTCATGGTGAGCGTCGACCCCTATCTGAACGAGACGTCCCGCCACGCCCACGTCGTGCTCCCGCCGCCCCCGCCCGCCCAGAGCGCACACCACGACTTCGCCTTCAACGGATTCGCCGTACGCAACCAGGTCCGCTACACCCGCGCCGCAATCCCCCTCGAAGAGGGCCGCATGGCCGAGACCGAGATCCTCGCCAGGCTCGTCCTGGCAGCGAGCGGCATGCACGGCGCTGATCCCGCGGCGGTCGACACGATGGTCGTCGACAACACGCTCGGCAAGGCCGTCGCGCAGCCGCACTCGGCGGTGTACGGCCGTGCTCCCAAGGAACTCGCCGGACTCCTGAGCGGAGCGGACGGCCCCGAGCGGCGGCTCGACCTGATGCTGCGCCTCGGCCCCTACGGCGACGGCTTCGGCGCACGCCCCGAAGGACTCACCCTGGAACGGCTCCTCGCGCACCCGCACGGCATCGACCTCGGCCCGCTCGCCCCGCGCGTCCCCGAGGTGCTCAGGACCCGCAGCGGGCGCATCGAACTGCTCCCCGCACCGCTCGCGGCCGAACTGCCGCGCCTGGCCCGCGCGATGACCGAGGCGCCCGCCGCACTCGTCCTGGTGGGCCGGCGCCATCTGCGGTCCAACAACAGCTGGATGCACAACGTCCGCACCCTCGTCGGCGGCTCGAACCGCTGCACCCTGCACATCCACCCCGACGACGCGGGCCGCACCGGCCTCGCGGGCGGGCAGCACGCGCGCGTGTCCGGGCCCGGAGGGCGGATCGACGTACCGGTGGAGGTGACGGACGCGGTGCGCCCCGGCGTGGTGAGCCTGCCGCACGGCTGGGGCCACGACCGGCCGGGGACCCGCCTCTCCGTCGCCGCCGAGGAGCCCGGCGCCAACGTCAACCAGCTTCTGGACGGCACGCTGCTCGATCCGCTGTCCGGGACCGCGGTGCTCAACGGCTTTGCCGTGCAGGTCACCGCCCTGGACCCGGCCGTACCGCGTTGACCTGGAGTTTTGCGCTTATTGCTCGCACGTCAACATCTTGTTAACGCTTCGGAGCGAGTCCTAACGTCATCCGGACCGCCAGACCTGGTGGGAGTTCGATGGTGAACGTTAGGTAGCCCCCATGCTGACAATCCTCGGATTTGTCATGATCGCCACCTTCCTGGTGCTGATCATGATGAAGAAGATGTCGCCGATCGCGGCACTGGTGCTGATCCCCGCGCTCTTCTGCGTGTTCGTTGGAAAGGGAGCCCATCTCGGGGACTACGTCCTCGAAGGCGTCGGCAATCTGGCGCCCACGGCGGCCATGCTCATGTTCGCCATCGTGTACTTCGGCGTCATGATCGATGTCGGCCTCTTCGACCCGATCGTCCGGGGCATCCTGCGCTTCTGCAAGGCGGACCCGGTGCGCATCGTGGTCGGCACCGCCGTGCTCGCCGCGATCGTCTCCCTCGACGGCGACGGCTCCACCACCTTCATGATCACGGTCTCGGCGATGTACCCGCTGTACAAGCGCCTCAAGATGAGCCTCGTCGTGATGACGGGCGTCGCCGCCACCGCCAACGGCGTCATGAACACCCTGCCGTGGGGCGGCCCGACGGCCCGCGCCGCCACCGCCCTCAAGGTCGACGCCTCCGACATCTTCGTCCCGATGATCCCGGCGCTCGCCATGGGCCTGGTCGCCGTGTTCCTCCTCTCGTACGCCCTGGGTCTGCGCGAGCGCAAGCGGCTCGGCATCCTCTCCCTCGACGACGTCCTGACCAAGGAGACGACGAAGGACGACGAGACTGTCCTGGTCGGTGCCGGTGGCGGCGACGAGAGCCGGACGAAGCTCACGAAGAAGGCGACCGGATCCACCGGGGGAGCGGGCACCGACGCCGAAGCCGACGCCGCATCCGATGACGAGGACGGCGATGACGGCCTCCAGGGGCTCGACCCGAACCGCCCCACCCTGCGCCCCAAGCTCTACTGGTTCAACGCGGGCCTCACCGTTCTGCTGCTCACCGCCATGATCATGGAGTGGCTGCCGATCCCGGTCCTCTTCCTGCTCGGCGCCGCGCTCGCCCTCACCGTCAACTTCCCGCACATGCCCGACCAGAAGGCCCGCATCGCCGCCCACGCGGAGAACGTCCTCAACGTCACCGGCATGGTCTTCGCCGCCGCGGTCTTCACCGGCGTCCTCACCGGCACCGGCATGGTCGACCACATGGCCGACTGGCTCGTCGACGCCATCCCCGAGGGCATGGGCCCGCACATGGGCCTGGTGACCGGACTGCTCTCCATCCCGCTCACCTACTTCATGTCCAACGACGGCTTCTACTTCGGCGTCCTGCCGGTCCTCGCCGAGGCGGGCCAGGCGCACGGCGTCGGCACCCTGGAGATCGCCCGCGCCTCCATCGCCGGGCAGGCCCTGCACATGTCGAGCCCGCTGGTGCCCGCCGTGTACGTCCTGGTCGGCATGGCCAAGGTCGAGTTCGGCGACCACACCAAGTTCACCGTCAAATGGGCCGTGCTCACCTCGCTCGTGGTGCTCGGCGCCGGAATCCTCTTCGGCATCATCTGATGCCCGACGCACCAACCGGGCCCGGTGGCAGGGGCTGGCTGCTGCGCCTCGTCATCGCCTTCAGCTTCGCGCAGGGGGCGGTGTCGATGGCCCGGCCCGCCGTCTCCTACCGGGCCCTCGCCCTTGGCGCCGACGAACGGGCGATCGGCGTCATCGCGGGCGTGTACGCGCTGCTTCCGCTCTTCGCCGCCGTACCGCTCGGACGCAGGACCGACCACGGGCGGTGCGCGCCCCTGCTGCCCGTCGGCGTCGTCCTGATCTCCGGCGGCTGCGCGCTCAGCGGCACCGCGAACTCCCTTGCCGCGATGGCCGCGTGGAGCGGCGTCATGGGGCTCGGCCACCTCTGCTTCGTGATCGGCGCGCAGTCGATCGTGGCCCGCCAGTCCGCGCCCGCCGAACAGGACCGCAACTTCGGCCACTTCACCATCGGCGCCTCGCTCGGCCAGCTGATCGGGCCGATCGCCGCGGGCGCCCTGATCGGCGCCGACATGGGCCGCACCAGCGCCCTCGCCCTGCTCGTCTCCGCGGGGGTCGCCGCGGTCTCCCTCACCTCGCTGTGGCGCATCGAGCACATGCGGTCGGGGCCTTCCGCGCAGCGGGCCGCACGGGTTCCTGTCCTCGGCATCCTGCGCACCCGTGGCGTGCCCGCGGGCATCTTCATCAGCCTCGCGGTGCTCTCGGCGACGGACATCCTCACGGCCTATCTGCCGGTGGTCGGCGAGCACCGGGGCATCGCGCCCGCCACGGTCGGGCTGCTGCTCTCGCTGCGGGCCGCGTCGACCATCGCGTGCCGTCTGGTGATGACGCCGCTGATCAATCTGCTCGGCCGCGCGGCCCTGATCGTCGTCACCTGCGTGCTCGCCGCGCTGCTGTGCGCGGGCATCGCGCTGCCGGTGCCCGTCTGGGGGCTCGGCGTCATGCTCGTCCTGCTGGGCTTCTGCCTGGGGGTCGGCCAGCCGCTGTCGATGACGACGGTCGTCCAGGCGGCGCCGCCCGCCGCCCGCTCGACGGCCCTGGCCCTGCGCCTCACGGGCAACCGCCTCGGCCAGGTCGCGGCCCCGGCGTCGGCGGGCCTGATCGCCGGAGTGGCGGGCGTGGCCGCGCCGTTCGTGATGCTGGGCGGGCTGCTTCTGGTCGCGGCGGGGCTCGGCGCGCGCACGTCCCCCGGGGGCGCCGGCAGCCCCCGGGGAACAGGTCGCACACGTCGTACGGGAAGAGTTACTGAACGATCTTGAGCAGCTTGTTCGGGGAACCCGAACCGGGGCTGGTCACGACGTTCGGGGTGGCGCCGTTCACGAGGGCGGAGGAGACCTGGGCCGGGGTGGCCGAGGTGTGACCCGCCAGGTAGACCGCCGCGGCGCCCGCGACGTGCGGGGTGGCCATCGACGTACCGGAGATGGTGTTGGTGGCGGTGTCGCCGGTGTTCCAGCCCGCCTTGATGTTCACGCCGGGCGCGAAGATGTCGAGGACCGAGCCGTAGTTGGACCAGCTGGCCTTGGCGTCCGTGTTGCTGGTGGCGCCGACCGTGATGGCCGCGGGGACCCGGGCGGGCGAGGAATTGGCGGCGTTGGCGCCGTCGTTGCCCGCCGCGACCGCGTAGGTGACGCCATCGGCGATGGAGTTCTTCACCGCGTTGTCGAGCGTGGTGGAGGCGCCGCCGCCGAGCGACATGTTGGCCACGGCCGGGGCTCCGGCGGCGTGGTTCTTGGTCACCCAGTCGATGCCCGCGATGACACCGGCGGTGGTGCCGGAGCCGTTGTTGTCGAGCACGCGGACGGCCACGATCTTGGCCTTCTTGGCCACGCCGTAGGTCTTGCCCGCGATGGTCGTGGCGACGTGCGTGCCGTGACCGTTGCCGTCCTGGGCGGTGTTGTCGTTGTCGACCGCGTCGTAGCCGTTGACCGCACGGCCGCTGATCTCGGTGTGCGTGATCCGCACACCGGTGTCGATCACATACGCGGTGACGCCGCCGCCCGCGCTGTCCGGGTAGGTGTAGGTGCCGGACAGCGGGAGCTTCGCCTGGTCGATGCGGTCCAGGCCCCAGGGGGCGTTGGACTGCGTCGCGGTGGCGTGGAGTCTCTGGTCCTGCTCGACGGAGGCGACCGCGGGATCGGCGGCGAGTCTCTTCGCCTCGGTCGCGCTGAGCCGGGCCGCGTATCCGTTCAGGGCGGACTTGTACGTCTTCTTCACCGAGCCGCCGTACTCGGATATGAGGTCCTTGCCCTGGCTCGTGGCGGCCTTGAGGCCCGAGCTCTTCTTCAGGGTCACGATGTAACTGCCCTTGACCGCGTCGGCGGAGCCGGCGGCGATCACGGTGCCTTCGGCGGGGGCGGCGGCCTGGGCGGGCAGAGCGGCGACCGTGCCGATGACGGCGGCGGTGGCGGTCGAGATCGCCGCGGCGATCACAGTCTTCTTGCTGCGGAGCATGGCCATTACGAGGGAGTCCTCCTCATAGGCGGCGCGCCCGGGGTCGGGCGTCGCGACTGTGGGGGGTGTGCGCGTGATCGCACACACAGATGGGAGCGGCCAGTGCCGCTCCCGTCGCGTTCAGTAGCGTGGCGGCTCTCCTGGGGCAGATCAAGGGAGTTGACGCCTTGTCATGTGGCTGTCACGTAAATGAAATCGATTTCGTGGTGAATGCTGGGGGAATGTCTGGGGCTGGAAGAGACCCGTGAGCAGGGTGGTGTCTCGCGATGCGGTCGGGCCCCGTGAGGGATGCGGGGGCCTGCACCCCCAGCCCGCGTCGACCCGCACCCGAAGTTGACCGATTCCCCCCGGCCCGAACCCGGATTGGCGCATTACGGTCGGCAGGCCCGCACCGCGGTACGGGCATGGGCGGCGACCGGCGGAGCCGAACGCGGGACCCCCCTGGTGCCAGAAAACTATCAGCGCTAGTTTGAGGCGCGGACGACAACCTGGAGGAATCCGATGAAGCCCCACGACGGGATGTACATCGACGGCGCCTGGCGCCCGGCCGCGGGCACCGGGAGCATCACGGTCCTGAACCCCGTGGACGAGCAGCCCATCGGCGAGGTCCCCGCGGGCGACGCCCAGGACGTCGACGCCGCGGTCCGCGCCGCCCGCGCGGCCCTGCCGTCCTGGTCCGCGACGCCGCCCGCGGAACGCGCGGCGCTGATCGGCGCCCTGCGCGACCGGCTCGTCGCCCGCAAGGACGAGATCGCCGAGACGGTCACCGCCGAACTGGGTGCCCCGCTGCCGTTCTCGCAGGCGGTGCACGCGGGCGTACCGATCCTGGTGTCCGGGTCGTACGCCGAACTCGCCGCCACGCACCCCTTCGAGGAGAAGGTGGGCAACTCGACCGTCTACCTGGAGCCGATCGGCGTGGTCGGCGCGATCACGCCGTGGAACTACCCCCTCCACCAGATCGTCAACAAGGTCGCCCCCGCCCTCGCCGCGGGCTGCACGATCGTGCTCAAGCCCGCCGAGGACACCCCGCTGACCGCGCAGCTCTTCGCGGAGGCGGTGCACGAGGCGGGCCTTCCCGCCGGGGTCTTCAACCTCGTCACCGGCCTCGGCCCGGTCGCAGGGCAGGCGCTCGCCGAGCACGAGGACGTCGACCTGGTCTCGTTCACCGGGTCGACGGCGGTCGGCAAGCGGATCGGCGCGACGGCGGGCGCGGCCGTCAAGCGCGTCGCCCTGGAGCTCGGCGGCAAGTCCGCCAACGTCATCCTGCCGAGCGCGGACCTCGCCAAGGCGGTCAACGTCGGCGTCGCGAACGTCATGTCCAACTCCGGCCAGACGTGCAGCGCCTGGACCCGGATGCTGGTGCACACCGACCAGTACGACGAGGCGGTGGAGCTGGCGGCCGCGGCCGCGGCGAAGTACGGCCCGCGCATCGGCCCCGTCGTCAACGCCAAGCAGCAGGCGCGCGTGCGCGGCTACATCGAGAAGGGCGTCGAGGAGGGCGCGCGGATCGTGGCGGGCGGCCCCGAGTCCCCCAAGGAGCAGGGCTACTACGTCCGGCCGACGGTCTTCGCCGACGTCACCCCCGACATGACCATCGCCCAGGAGGAGATCTTCGGCCCGGTGGTCTCCCTCATCCGTTACGAGGACGAGGACCACGCCCTGCGCATCGCCAACGGCACCGTGTACGGCCTCGCGGGCGCGGTGTGGGCGGCCGACGACGCCGAGGCGATCGCGTTCGCCCGCCGCATGGACACCGGCCAGGTCGACATCAACGGCGGCAGCTTCAACCCCCGTGCCCCGTTCGGCGGTTACAAGCAGTCGGGCGTCGGCAGGGAGCTCGGCTCGCACGGCCTCGCCGAGTACCTCCAGACCAAGTCGCTGCAGTTCTGAACCGCCCGGTTCCGAGCCGCCCGACCTCCTCTTGACCCACCTAAGGAGTACGTGAACGTGGTCCGCGCAGCCATCCTCCCCGCCGTCGGCTCCCCCCTGGAGATCGCCGAGATCCACCTGCCGGAGCCATCACCGGGACAGGTCCGGGTGCGCCTCGCGGCCGCCGGGGTCTGCCACTCCGACCTGTCCCTGACCAACGGCACGATGCGGGTCCCGGTGCCCGCCGTGCTCGGCCACGAGGGCGCGGGCACGGTGGTCTCGGTCGGCGAGGGCGTCACGCACGTCGCGCCCGGCGACGGCGTCGTACTGAACTGGGCGCCGTCCTGCGGGAAGTGCCACGCCTGCGAGATCGGCGAGGTGTGGCTGTGCGGCAACGCGCTCGCGGGCGCCGCCGAGGTGTACGCCAGGCGCACGGACGGCACGGACCTCCATCCGGGCCTGAACGTCGCCGCGTTCGCCGAGGAGACGGTGGTCGCGGCGGGCTGCGTCCTGCCGGTGCCGGACGGCGTCCCGCTCACCGACGCGGCCCTGCTCGGCTGCGCCGTCCTGACCGGGTACGGCGCCGTGCACCACTCGGCGAAGGTCCGCGCGGGCGAGACGGTCGCGGTGTACGGCGTCGGCGGGGTGGGTCTTGCCACGCTGCAGGCGGCCAGGATCGCGGGCGCCGGACAGATCGTCGCGGTCGATGTCTCCCCGGAGAAGGAGGAGTTGGCGCGCTCGGCGGGCGCCACGGACTATGTGGTGGCCTCGGAGACGACGGCCCGCGACATCCGGGGGCTCACCGGCGGGCACGGCGTGGACGTGGCGGTGGAGTGCGTGGGCCGCGCGGTGACCATCCGTACGGCCTGGGAGTCCACGCGCCGCGGCGGCCGCACCACGGTGGTCGGCATCGGCGGCAAGGACCAGCAGGTCACCTTCAACGCCCTGGAGCTGTTCCACTGGGGCAGGACCCTCTCGGGCTGTGTGTACGGCAACTCCGACCCGGCGGTGGACCTGCCGGTCCTGGCGGGCCACGTCCGCGCGGGCCGCCTCGACCTCGGCGCCCTGGTGACCGACCGGATCGGCCTCGACGACATCCCGGCGGCGTTCGAGAACATGGTGGCGGGCAAGGGGGGCCGGGCGCTGATCACCTTCTGAGCCGCCCCGGTCAGGCCGCGGGCGCGCCCGAACCGGCAAGCCGCGGAAAGGACTTGGCCCCCGCCAGGAACACCACCGTGGTGAGCACGAACGGCCAGGTGAAGGTGTGCCCGCCGGACGGCGCGAAGAGCGCCGACAGGGCCGCGCCGACCGCGGTGGCGGTGGCGGCGCCCACGAGCGCGTACGTGAGCGTCGCCGCCCGCACCGGAAGGAAGACGCCGCACAGGGCGAGCGCCACCAGCACGGAGTTGTATCCCATCGTGCCGTCGGCTATCTGTGCGGCGGGGGCGCCGAGCGCCCAGGCCGTGGCGATGCCGACCGCGCTGCCCAGGCAGGCGACGGCGGCCGTGCGGCGGCCCGCGATCAGCAGTCCGGCGAGCAGCAGCGCGCCCACGTACCACTGCGGCATGAAGAAGATCTGGGCGAAGTCCGCGAAGAACCCCTTGGCCAGTTCGACGGGGCGCGGGGCGGTGGGGCCCGTCGCCGCGCGGGTGAGGGAGGCGAGCGCCTCGCCGTGGTGCCAGACCCGTTCGAAGCCGGGCGCCGCGATCGTCGTGGTGCTCGCGACCAGGCAGTACGGGAGGGTGAGCGAGGGCAGTCCCCAGACGCCGAGCAGCTGGACCACGGCCGCGGTCACCACCGTGACGACCACACAGCCGCCGATGGCCAGCAGTGCCGTCGAGAGGTGGTCCGCGCCCAGGAACACCGCGAAACACAGCGCCGTCAGACAGGCGTTGAAGCCTTCGAGTCCGGTCGTGACCCGGTCGCGGTCCGCGCCGAGGAGCCGTGCGGTGGCCGTGCCCACGGCGGTCCCCACCAGGGCGTAGAGGCCGTAGCGCCAGCCCGCGGCGAACAGCGCGGCGCAGAAGACCGCGCCCGCGGCGACGCTCGGCAGGAAGGTGACCTGGGCCTGCCCGCGCAGCACCGCGGCGGCGAAGCCGCGGGCGCGGGCGAGCCCAACGGGTGGTTCTCCGGCGGCCGTTGGGCCCTCGGTGTCCAGTGCATCCGTCGCGTGCCCCACGGCCACTCCCGCGTTACGTCCATGTTTCGTCCGACAGGACGGATGCAGGTTACATCTACTTCCCCGACGTCGCGGCCTCCGGGGTGGCCACCGCGCGCGCACGGGGCCGGGAGCGCGCCACCGCGACCCCGGCGAGGCAGAGCAGCCCGCCGCCGAGCGTGACCGCGCCCGGCACCTCGTCGAGCGCGAGCCACGACATCACGACGACCAGCGCGGGCACGGCGTACGTCGTGGCGCCCATCCGGCTCGCGGTCGTCCGGGCCAGCGCGTACGCCCACGTCGTGAAGGCGAGCGCGGTCGGAAAGACGCCCAGATACAGCATGTTGAGGGTCGCGGACGCGGGCGCGCGGCTCATGTCGTCCACCAGGCGGCCCGCGAACGGCAGGCACGCGACCGCGCCCACCAGGCAGCCGAACGTCGTCACCTGCAGCGGGCTCGCGCTGTCCAGCGCGGGCTTCTGGGAGACGATCCCCGCCGCGTACCCCACGGCGGCGATCAGGCAGAGCGCCACACCGAGCACGGACGCCTTCCCCTCGCCGGACATCGAGAAGCCGACGGCGATCGCGCCCGCGAAGGACACCGCCATCCCGGCGAGCAGGCGCGGTGGCAGCGGATCGCCGAGCAGGCGCGAGCCGAGCAGCGCCACGAGGATCGGTCCGACGTTCACGAGCAGCGCCGCCGTGCCCGCGTCGACCTGCTGCTCGCCCCAGTTGAGGACGACCATGTACACCCCGAACCAGAGCACCCCGGACACGGCGATGCCCGGCCAGGCGGCCCGCGGCGGCCAACCCTCCCTGCGCACCGCCCAGATGACCCCGAGCGTGAGCGTCCCGGCGAGCAGCCGGCCGAGCGCGAGCGCACCGGGCGAGTAGGCGTCGCCCGCGCTGCGGATGGAGACGAAGGCGGAGGCCCACAGGATGACGGTGAAGGTCGCGGCGGCGGCTGCGAGCAGCTCGGGACGACGGTGCCACGGGCGGGCTGCGGAGTGGGGAGAAGACATGGTCAGAGGCTAGGGCGGGGACGCTTCGGCCCCCACCGAATTATCCCGGCGCCGATGCGTGGGCGGGCTTGCGCCACGGGCGGCGCCCCCTATAGTGCTCACTCTGTAGTGGTTGGGACGTAGTACTACGTACGGAGTGGTGGCAATGGTGCGCAGGAATGACGGGCGACGGGCGGCCCTGGTCGACGCAGCCATCGAGGTGCTGGCCAGGGAGGGCGCCCGGGGCCTGACCTTCCGCGCCGTGGACACCGAGGCCGCGGTGCCCACGGGCACGGCCTCCAACTACTTCGCCAACCGCGACGACCTGCTCACCCAGGCAGGCGCCCGCGTCTACGAACGCCTCACGCCCGACGAGTCGGAGGTCGAGCGGCAGCGCACGGCGAAGCCGGACAAGGAGACCTACGTCGAGCTGATGCGCGAGGTCGTCGGCCGGGTCAGCGGATTCCGCACCGGCTACCTCGCCCTGCTCGAACTGCGTCTGGAGGCCACCCGCCGCCCGGAACTGCGCGCGGTCCTCACCGAACGCGTCCAGGCGGACCTGGCCGCCAACCTGGCGTACCACGAGGCATCCGGCCTGCCCGGCGACGCGACGGCCGTCAAGCTCCTCTATCTGGCCTTCAACTGGCTCATCGTCGAACAGCTCACGCTCCCGGACGTGCTCTCGCAGGACGAGCGCGACCGGCTCGTGGAGGCGGCGGTCCAGCGCATCGTCGAGGAGTAGCCGCCTCAGAGGCCGCTTCAGAGGCCGCCTCAGAGGCTGTCGAGGCCCAGGTGTACGGCCAGTGCCCGCGCCCCGGCCGGAGTGACCCGCACCGCGCGCTCCGAGCCGATCCGTTCGCACCACCCCGCGTCCAGCGCGTGCCGGCAGAGCGCGGCGCCCGCGACACCGGCCAGATGGGGCCTGCGCTCGGTCCAGTCGAGGCAGGCGCGGGCCAGCGGGCGCCGTCCGGTGAGTACAAGACCGATCCCCAACTCCCCGAACCAGTCGACGCCTTGGTCGGTCAGCGCGAAGCCCGTGTCCTGCCGGAGCAGCCCCCGGTCCGTCATCGCCCCGGTGATCGCGATGCCGAGCCGGCCCGCCAGATGGTCGTAGCAGGTGCGCCCGCGCGCCATCGCGCACCGGGCGTTCGACTCGCGCAGGGTGCGCGGCGCGGCCTGCGACGCGGGTGCCGCGTGGGCGGCGAGGTCCTCGACGAGCTGGGCGACCCGCGCGTCGGCGAGCCGCACATAGCGGTGCCTGCCCTGGCGTTCCTCGGCGAGCAGGCCGCCCGCGACCAGCTTGCCCAGGTGCTCGCTCGCGGTGGACGCCGCGACCCCCGCGTGCCGGGCCAGCTCACCGGCCGTCCAGGCCCGCCCGTCGAGCAGCGCGAGCAGACAGGCCGCCCGGGTCTCGTCGGCGAACAGTCCGGCGAGCGCGGCGAGGGCGGGTGCGGTGGCGTTCTTCGTGTGGCCGGGGGTCATGCCACCAGGATGGTCCCGAAACCCTGGCGAGTGCGGCGGGGGCCGAAACGTCAGGCGCTGGCCGTGCGGCCCGCGGTCAGCTGCTCGTACTGCAGCGCGAGCCCGTCGAGCAGCGCCCGCAGGCCCGCCTCGAAGGCCCGCTCGTCGATGACCTCCTGGCGCTCGGCGAGCAGATGGGCCTGGCCCAGGTGGGGATAGTCGGCGGGGTCGTAGGCGGTCTCGTCGTCCACGAAGCCCCCGGCGAAGGAGCCGAGCGCGGAGCCCATGATGAAGTACCGCATCAGCGCGCCGATCGAGGTGGCCTGCGCGGCCGGCCAGCCCGCGTCGACCATCGCCCCGAACATCGCGTCCGCGAGCCGCAGTCCGGCAGGGCGCCGCCCCGGGCCGCTGGCGAGCACCGGGACGATGTTCGGGTGCAGCTTGAGCGCCGCCCGGTAGGAGACCGCCCAGTCGTGCAGCGCGGTGCGCCAGTCGCGGGCGTCGGCGGCGTCGTCCGCATCGAACATCGACAGATCGACCTGTGCGCTCACCGAGTCCGCGACCGCCTCCAGGATCTGGTCCTTGGTGCGGAAGTGGTTGTAGAGCGAGGGCCCGCTGACCCCGAGCTCGGCCGCGAGGCGGCGCGTGGAGACGGCCGCGAGGCCCTCCGCGTCGACGAGGGCGCGTGCCGTGTCGACGATGCGATCTCGGCTGAGCAGGGGCTTGCGCGGTCGGGCCATGCGGCACATAGTAGGGCTGCCGCCAGAAACTAGCAGTGCTAATTTAAATCTCGACGCGAAGAGGTGCCCACGATGAACCTGGAGCTCAGCGAGGAGCAGACCGCGGTCAGGCAGCTGGCCAAGGACTTCGTCACGCGTGAGATCGCCCCGCACGTCGTCGAGTGGGACCGCGCCGAGAGCGTCGACAAGAGCGTCGTGAAGAAGCTCGGCGAGGTCGGCTTCCTCGGCCTCACCATCGACGAGGAGTACGGCGGCTCGGGCGGCGACCACCTCGCGTACTGCCTGGTGACCGAGGAGCTCGGCCGCGGCGACTCCTCCGTGCGCGGCATCGTCTCGGTCTCCCTCGGGCTCGTCGCCAAGACCATCGCCTCCTGGGGCAGCGAGGAGCAGAAGCGGCAGTGGCTGCCCGGGCTCACCTCCGGCGCGTACGTCGGATGCTTCGGCCTCACCGAACCGGGCACGGGATCCGACGCGGGCAACCTCGTCACCAAGGCCGTGCGCGACGGCGACTCGTACGTCATCAACGGCACCAAGATGTTCATCACGAACGGCACCTGGGCCGACCTGGTGCTCCTCTTCGCCCGCACGAACGACACCCCGGGCCACAAGGGCGTCTCCGCCTTCCTGGTCCCCACCGATACGCCGGGCCTGACCCGCCGCACCATCCACGGCAAGCTCGGCCTGCGCGGCCAGGCCACCGCCGAGCTGGTCCTGGAGGACGTCCGCGTCCCGGCGTCGGCCATGATGGCGCCCGAGGGCAAGGGCTTCGCCGTCGCCATGTCGGCCCTCGCCAAGGGGCGGATGTCGGTGGCCGCGGGCTGCGTGGGCATCGCGCAGGCCGCGCTCGACGCCGCCGTGCGGTACGCGGGCGAGCGCGAGCAGTTCGGCAGGAGCATCGCCCACCACCAGCTGGTGCAGGAGCTGATCAGCGACATCGCGGTCGACGTGGACGCCGCCCGCCTGCTGACCTGGCGGGTCGCCGACCTCATCGACCGGGGGCAGCCCTTCACCACCGAGTCCTCCAAGGCCAAGCTGTTCGCCTCGGAGGCCGCGGTGCGCGCCGCGAACAACGCCCTGCAGGTCTTCGGCGGCTACGGCTACATCGACGAGTACCCGGCGGGCAAACTGCTGCGCGACGCCCGCGTCATGACCCTCTACGAAGGCACGAGCCAGATCCAGAAGCTCGTCATCGGCCGCGCGCTGACGGGGGTTTCGGCCTTCTGAGTACACGCGTGAGTATCCGAGCGGATGCGGCCCCGATCACCGCTGTCCGATGCTGCGTCCATGACTGAGCCCTCCGTGAAGCAGCAGACGACGACCGCCTTCTACGGCCAGGCCATCGCGTCCTTCGCCGTCGCCCTCGCCGCGGTGACCGTCGGCATCGGCTACCTGGACGCCTCCGCCTGGGTGCGGGGCTTCCTCGCCATCTCGGTGCTCTATCTGACGACCTCCGCGTTCACCCTTGCCAAGGTGATCAGGGACCGGCAGGAGGCCGACCAGATCGTCAGCAGGGTCGACCAGGCCCGCGTCGACCGGCTGCTCGCCGAGCACGACCCCTTCGCCAAGCCCTGACCTGGCCCGAGCCGACCCCGTGCCCTAAGCGCTTGCTCACCGTCAGGGGTATGGTGTCCCTCCCGAAGGCTGAAGGAGTGGGCATGGGTACGGCGGAGGAGACGGGCGGCGAGGAGCAGCCGTGGGGCGAGGTGAGCCCCGACGCGGCCAGGCGGCTGCTGATCGCCGCCGTCGAGGCCTTCGCCGAGCGCGGCTATCACGCGACGACGACCCGGGACATCGCGGGCCGCGCAGGCATGAGCCCCGCCGCGCTCTACATCCACTACAAGACCAAGGAAGAGCTGCTCCACCGCATCAGCAGGATCGGCCACGACAAGGCCCTGGACATCCTGCGGACCGCGGCGGACGCCGAGGGCTCGGCGGCGGAGCGGCTCGCCGCCGCCGTGCGCTCCTTCGTCGGCTGGCACGCCGCGCACCACATGACCGCGCGCGTCGTGCAGTACGAACTCGACGCGCTCGGCGAGGAACACCGCACGGAGATCGTCGCGTTGCGCCGCAGGTCGGACGCGGCCGTGCGGGACATCATCAACGACGGTGTGCGGGCGGGGGAGTTCGACGTCCCCGACGTGCCGGGCACCACGCTCGCCGTGCTCTCGCTCTGCATCGACGTCGCCCGCTGGTTCAACGCGTCGGGGCACCGGACGCCCGACGAGGTCGGCGCGCTCTACGCCGACCTCGTGCTGCGGATGGTGGGGGCTCAGAAGTAGTAGCGGGACACCGACTGCGCGACGCAGGACGGCTTGTCGCCGCCCTCGCGCTCGACGGTGACCGTGGCCGTCACCTGCACGCCGCCGTCCTTGGTGTCGGTGACGTCCGTGAGCACGGCGGTGGCGCGCAGCCGCGAGCCGACCGGCACCGGTGAGGGGAAACGGACCTTGTCCGTGCCGTAGTTGAGGCCCATCTTCATGCCCTCGACGCGCATGATCTGCGGCACCAGGCTCGGCAGCAGCGACAGCGTCAGATAGCCGTGCGCGATGGTCGACTTGAAGGGGCCCCGTGCGGCCTTCTCCGCGTCGACGTGGATCCACTGGTGATCGCCGGTCGCGTCGGCGAACAGGTCGATCCGCTTCTGGTCGATCTCCAGCCAGTCGCTGTACCCGAGTTGCTCGCCGACCCCGGCGCGCAGTTCCCCGGCCGACGTGAAGATCCTCGGCTCCGCCATGTCCCTGGTCCTCCCAGACGTGTGCGACAACGTCATCGACGTATGCGACTAAGCGCTTGCTCAGCATGCGGTGTGCGCCGACGCGTGTCAACGCACCAGCCATTAGGGTTCGAGGGGTGCCCCAGATTCCAGAGAAGATCCATGAACTCACCGTCGGCCAGCTGGCGGACCGCAGCGGCGTCGCCGTGTCCGCCCTGCACTTCTACGAGTCCAAGGGCCTCATCAGCAGCCGCCGCACCTCGGGAAACCAGCGCCGCTACCACCGTGACACGCTGCGCAGGGTCGCCTTCATCCGCGCCTCCCAGCGCGTGGGCATCCCGCTGGCCACCATCCGTGAGGCCCTCGACTCGCTCCCCGAGGAGCGCACGCCCAACCGCGAGGACTGGGCGCACCTCTCCGAGCACTGGCGCGCCGAACTGGACGAGCGCATCAAGCAGTTGGGGCGCCTGCGCGACCATCTGACGGACTGCATCGGCTGCGGCTGCCTCTCCCTGGAGACCTGTGTGCTCTCCAACCCCGACGACGTCTTCGGCGAGCGCCTCACCGGCTCCCGGCTCCTCGCGGAGCGCCGCACCGCGAAGTGACGCAACCACGCGCCGTCCCCCGGCGTGTATGCAGCACAAGGAGGCCGAGTCCCGACGTCGACATCAATCCGGGGGAGGGCCGATGTCACTCGCCATCTGCTCGTTGAAGTGGGACGCCGCGCTGAGCGGACAGCAGACCGTCACCTACGACACCGACGGCTATCACCTCGTGCGGTTCCCGTACGAGGCGGGGGAGGAGTCGTACGACCCGTGGAACATGCACGACCCGTCCAAGGGGGGTACGAGCCCCTCGCAGTTCCCCGACGCCAGGTCCGGTCTCATCTGGCCGAGCCACGACGGCTGGGGCGTGCTCTGCGCGCTGGTCTTCTGGGCGGCGGACACCGACCCCAGCGAGTACCGGGCGCGCTTCGTCCGTGATCCGCTGGGACTCTCCACCGGGTACGACTCGACCGCGACGACCGACTCGGCGCCCACCAGGGGCGGCCAGTTCAGGTCCTACACCTGGCAGATGTTCGTGCATCCGAGCACGCCCGTGGGGCTGAAGATCTCGGCACGCGGCGTGGGGGACGTGCGCATCGCCACGCCGCTGACGCTCGCCGAGTTCAAGCTCGCCATCCACACCCAGGTGGGCACGCCCTGACGGCGCCGCCCCTCACGCCGACACCAGGGGCCTCAGCCGCCTCGCCCGGGCCTGCGCCACCGCGTCCGGCGTGAGCACGGGGCCCGGCACGACGATGCCGCAGCCGGTGCAGACCGCTCCGCACGACGGCTCGTGCGCCAGACCGTGCTGCCAGACGAGAGAAGTGTCCGCGCAGACGGGGCAGGCCGTGCCGGGCTCCCGCTCCAGTGCCGCGATGAGCCGGTGCAGGACTTCGGCGAGCGGGGCATGGGGGTGCACGCTCGGGTCGTCGCACCAGGCGACCCCGAACCCGCCCCAGGTGCAGCGGTGCCAGTCGTCGACGCTGCCGGGGCGCCTGAGCCCGTCGTGCTTCTCCTTGCGGCGGCGTTCCGCGAATCCCGCCTCGTAGGCGAGCCAGACGGCGCGCGCCGCCTCCAGTTCCTCGAGCGCGGCCACCAGCCGCGCCGGATCGGGCGACCGGTCCTCGGGGCCGAAGCCCGCCCGGGAGCTCAGATGGTCCCAGGTCGCCCGGTGGCCATAGGGGGCGAACCTCTCCAGGCACTTGCGCAGCGAGTAGCGCCGCAGTGCCAGATCGCTCTGCGGATCACGCACCTGTCTCGCGAGACTCCGGAATCCGGCCATCGCCCTGCACCTCCGTCACACGTACTTCCGTACTGGTACCCCGTGTTCCGTATCCGCCGTTGTCGAAGTCGAGTCGAAGTCGAGTCGAGGTCGAAACGACGTCGCCGAGTAGACGTATCGACACGCGATTCGGCTCCCTTCCCGGGCGACCGATTTTCGCCTGCCCGCTTGAGCAGGGGTGATGCCTCCTGGAGGGGGGCGCGTTGTGGTGATTCGGAAAAGGCGACGCATGCTCATCTTTCGGGTTCGACGACCCGCCAGTAACCTCCGCCGCATCGGCCTTCCGCAGGACCCGGAGGAGCACCCATGCGACGACGCATCGTCAGACTCAGAACTCTCACGGCGGGAGCGGCGCTCGCGCTCGGCGCCTCCCTCGTCGCGCCCCTGCCCGGGGCCGGGGCCGCCCCGCGGGAACCGGTCGCCGAGGAGAGCACCGACTACTGCAAGGGCCAGTGCGCCGACGTCCTGCCGCCCGGCACCAACGGCAGCGCGACCCTCGCCGAGATCCTCGCCCACCGCGTCTTCGGCACCCAACCCCCGCATGCCGACGACCAGTTGGGACCCTACGACGCGCTGTCCTCCGGCTACCCCTCGCTGACCGACGACCGCCTCACCGAGTTCTTCAACGACGCCTCCTTCGGGGTCCCCGCCGACCAGGTCGCCTCCGTCACCAAGCCGCGCGACGACGTGACGATCACCCGGGACAAGAAGTACGGCGTCCCGCACATCAAGGGCAGCACGCGCTACGGCACCGAGTTCGGCGCGGGCTTCGCCGCCGGGCAGGACCGGCTCTGGCTCATCGACCTGTTCCGGCACATCGGGCGCGGCCAGCTCACCTCGTTCGCGGGCGGCGCGCTCGCCAACCAGGGCCTGGAGCAGCAGTTCTGGCCGCAGGCCCCGTACACGGAACAGGACCTGGAGAAGCAGGTCGAGTACATCAAGTCGACGCAGGGCGAGCGCGGCAAGCAGGCCATGGAGGACGCGCAGGCCTATGTCGACGGGCTCAACGACTACCGCGTGAAGTCCAAGAACGGCCGCTACTTCCCCGGCGAGTACGTGCTCACCGGCAAGATCGACGCGATCACCAACATCGGTGAGATCGAACCCTTCAAGGTCACCGACATGATCGCGCTCGCCTCCGTCGTCGGCGGCCTGTTCGGCAACGGCGGCGGAGGAGAGGTCGAGGGGGCCCTGGCCCTGCTCAAGTCCCAGGAGAAGTACGGCGTCGAGAAGGGCACGAAGGTCTGGGAGTCCTTCCGCGCCCGCAACGACCCCGAGGCCGTCCAGACCATCCACGACGGCACGAGCTTCCCGTACGCGGGCAAGCCGGAGACGGCGCGCGGCACGGCGCTGCCCGACGCCGGATCCGTCGAGCGCGAACAGCTCGTCTACGACCGCGAGGGCGGCGCGAAGAGCGGCGCCAAGGACCCGGTGAAGGCGCCCAAGAAGCTCAAGCCGCTCCAGGGCATGTACGACGACGGGGTGCTGCCCGCCGACCTGTTCAAGCGGGACGGCCACAAGAAGGGCATGTCGAACGCCCTGCTCGTCTCAGGGAAGCACACCGCGAGCGGCAACCCCGTCGCCGTGTTCGGCCCGCAGACCGGCTACTTCGCGCCCCAGCTCCTCATGCAGCAGGAACTCCAGGGCCCGGGCATCAGCGCCCGCGGCGTCTCCTTCGCGGGCGTCGGGATGTACGTCCAGCTGGGCCGCGGCCAGGACTACGCCTGGTCGGCCACCTCGGCGGGACAGGACATCACCGACACGTACGCCGTCGACCTGTGCGAGCCCGGCGGCGGCACACCCACCAAGCAGTCCACCGGCTACCTCTACCGTGGCACCTGCACCCCGATGGAGAAGCTGGAGCGCAAGAACGCCTGGAAGCCGACGCTCGCCGACTCCACGGCCGCGGGCTCGTACCGCATGCAGGTCTTCCGCACCAAGTACGGCATCGTCACGCACCGAGCCACGGTCGACGGCACACCCGTCGCCTATGTCTCGCTGCGCTCCACCTACCGCCACGAGGCCGACTCGATCATCGGCTTCCAGATGCTGAACGACCCCGCGTACGTCAAGGACGCCGCGTCGTTCAAGAAGGCCGCGCAGAACATCAGCTATGCCTTCAACTGGTTCTACGCCGATGCGCGCGACATCGCGTACTACAACAGCGGCGCCAACCCGCAGCGCGCCGACAGCGTCGACCCGGCCCTGCCCGTCAAGGGACAACAGGCGTACGAATGGCGGGACTTCGACCCGGAGAACAACACCTCCGCGCAGACACCGGCCGCCGAGCACCCGCAGTCCGTCAACCAGGACTACTACATCTCCTGGAACAACAAGCAGGCCAAGGACTTCAACACGGCGGGCTTCGGCATGAGCGCCGTGCACCGCGGCGACCTGCTCGACGGGCGCGTCAGGAAGCTCACCGAGGAGGGCGGCGTCACCCGCGCCTCGCTCACCCAGGCCATGTCGGAGGCCGCCGTCACAGACCTGCGCGGCGAGCAGGTGCTGCCCGAACTCCTGAAGGTGCTGCGCAGCAAGCCGGTCACCGACCCCCAACTGGCCAAGGCCATCCAGCAGCTGGAGGCCTGGCGCACGGCGGGCGCACAGCGCAACCAGACAGCGGCGGGCTCCAAGACGTACGCCCACCCCGATGCCGTGCGCATCATGGACGCCTGGTGGCCGCTGCTCATCGAGGCCGAGTTCAAGCCCGGCCTCGGCAAGGACCTCTACGACTCCCTGACCGGGCTGCTGCCCGTCGACGAGGCGCCGTCCGCGGGCCACGGACCCACAGGATCGCACGCGGGCTCCGCCTTCCAGTCCGGCTGGTGGGGGTACGCCGACAAGGACCTGCGCAAGGTCCTCGGGCAGCCCGTGAAGGGTGAACTCGCCGACAGCTACTGCGGCGACGGCAAACTCGACGCCTGCCGCGACGCCCTGCTCGGTACCCTCGCCCAGGCCGTCGCCAAGCCCGCCACCGAGGTCTACCCCGGTGACGACGCGTGCAAGGCGGGCGACCAGTGGTGCGCGGACACCGTCATCCACCGCGCGCTCGGCGGCATCACGCACCGGCCGATCCAGTGGCAGAACCGCCCGACGTACCAGCAGGTCGTCGAGTTCCCCGCGCACCGCTGACGGACCGGAGTCAGACCGAGGCGATCCGCCCTGCGGCGAACACGACGCGCGCCAGCTCCTCGTGGCAGATGTCGCTGTGCGCACCGGAGGGCGGACCGCCGCGCCGCACCACCGAGGCCGCGTCCACGCTCACGCACCCCTTGCCGGGCACCGCCTGGCCGAGCTTGATGCGCTCGGTGCCGTCCACCGCGCGGATCCCGTCGTAGCCGATGGCGCCCCACCGCTCCCACAGATTGAGGAAGCTCGTGGAGTCGCCCGCCAGCTTCGACGCCAGCGGATAGAGCTTGCCCAGCGCGGCGTCGTGCCGCGAGTAGCAGGAGATGAGCGGCCCGTCGATGCGCCGCTGGACGCCGTGCAGGGCGCCGCCGCGCGAGGTGTCGTGCGGCAGGCGCTCGGCGAACGCGTAGTGCGAGAAGGCCCCTTGGAGCAGCGTCACCGACTTCACGCTGCGCACGTCGGCGGGCATCCCGCGCAGCGCGTACGAGACGAGCCGGGCGCCGAAGCTGTGCCCGATCAGATGCACGCGGACCGTGGGCACGTCGCGGGCGAGCAGCCCGATCGCCGGGCCGAGGCCCAACTGGCCGACGGCGCCCGCACGTCGCTTCATCGCGTAGTAGGTGCCCTGCCGCAGCAGCTCGTGCGCGCCGTTCCAGAGCCGTTTGCGCAGCCGCCCGAAGAGCTCGGGACGCTCCTCGTCGTCGAGCGCGGCGGCGAGGATCTCGCACACCTGGACCGCGTCGTCGGTGAGCATCGCGGGCTCGCCGTCCCCGGTGTCCTCGCCGAAGTGCCGGGCCGGATGGGACTCGCGCAGCGACACGAGGTCCCGGACGAGGCGCCCGAACTCGTAGCATCGCGAGGGCACTTGGGAGCGCTCGGCGAGCAGCTCGGTGATCCGGTCGAGCTCCGCCTCGTGCCCGGGAAAGGCCCGGGAGAGCGCCTGCCGGGTGACCGCGTCGAGGGCGGGCCCACCGGGCGCCGCGGCCGGGGCGACAGCAGCGGCCGACGGGTCGAAGTCGGGGATGGGCTCGTCGGCGAAGCGGATGGCGGGCCAGAGCACGCCGACGTAACCGAGACGCACCCGCGCCCCGGACAGGGCCTGGCAGGGGGCGAAGAAGCGCGCGTACAGGCGCCTGGCGTCCCGCTGCTCGTTGTTCCAGCCATGTGCGAAGACCAGCAGATCGGTGACGCGTTCGCGTTCCGCTCCGGACAGCAGTTCTTCGCGCTGCGCGGTGTCGACGTCGCCGTCGGCGTCGAAGGTCAATTCCCAGTAGGGCTCCACGCCGGTATGTTCCTGCGGCCCGGCGCGACTGGCCAGACACCGCGCAGCGCCGGTGCCGGTACCCACCCCCGCAGGCACCGGTCCCGACGCGCGTCATGCGGTCCCGCGGCGGTTACGCGCCGGACGTGCGCTGCTTCGCATAGCGGTTCACGGGCGGCAGCCAGCACAGCACGACCGCGCCTATCGCCGTGAGCAGCGCCGCCAGACTCAGCATGGCGACGGAATCGGGTTCGTAGTCACCGAGGATGAGGGCGTGCGGGAACAGCGCCACGACGGCCGAGACGGTGATCAGGACCCGTGACCAGACGGCCGCGCCGCGGCGCGCGCCCAGGGCGAACACCAGCAGGCAGACCGCGGTGAACACGGCGAATCCCGCACGGGCGCTGAGCGTGCCGGCCCGGTCGCTGACCAGCTCGTCCCAGATCGGACCCGACAGGGCCTTGATGTCGGCCGCGGTCGTCCCCGACGGCAGCCCCACGACGTCCGGGTGGTCCGCGATGACGTCGTTGATGTTCTCCTCGGCCATGTCCTCGCCGCCGGCGAAGACGAGGACCGCGCCGACCGCCGCGGTGACGGCGGAGGCCGTCGCGGTCCAGAACAGGGCGGCGAGGGTGCCGGGCCGCTTGGCCGCGCGCCGCGTGGGGGGAGCGCCCGCACCCGGCGGTGCGGTGTGCGCGGGGGCGGCCTGGTAATGGCTCACGAGCGTAACTCTCCTTGCAGAGATGATTGATCGGGTGGGATTGGCTCGACCATTCCATGGGTACCGGGAACGCATCCAGCATTTTCTGGAAGAAATCCCCAGATAATTTCTGCTGAACTCCGGATCAGTTTCCCGCTGTGGTTATGCTGCATTGCCGTAAAAGCAGAGGGAGTCGGAGAGCGAGAACTCGCACATGGCATTATCAGGGCCCCAGCAGTACCCCACGGATCTCCTTGACACCACGATGGACCAGTTGCGCACCCTGCTCGCGGTGCGGGAGAGCGGCACGGCGCTGGCCGCGGCCCGCCAGCTCGGCCGCGAGCAGTCCAGCGTGCAGAAGCAACTGGACACGATGAACCGCACGTTCGGGGCGCTGTGCGGAGAGGCGCTCGTCCTGAAGCGGGGCCGCGGCAAGGACGTCCTTTTCACCCCCACGGGCGAGGCCCTCGTCGAGCTGGCACGGCGCACCCTGGACCAGTGGACGGAGGGCATCCACGACGCGAGACGCCGGCTCGGCAGAACCCTCTCCGTGGGCTCGACCCGCTACACGCTCGGATTTCTCCTGGACGCCGTGGAGCGCGTGAGCGAGGCGTACGAACGGCGCGGCGTCGACCTGAAGGTCACCCACGTCCGCACCGGCGACCTCTTCGCCAAGCTGCAGGCCAAGGAGCTCGATCTGGTCTGCGGCAGCATCGTGGTGACGGAGGGGCAGGAGGCCGAGCTCGATCCGTACGAGATCGTCGAGTGGCGCCGCAGCGGACTCTCGCTGCTCACGAACCTGCCCGAGGAGCGGCTGCCGGGTCCCTCGGTCACCGCGGCGGAGCTGACCCGGCTGCCGCTGGTGGTCTCGGCGGGCGGGCTCATCGCCCGCTTCCTCACCGCCTGGTACGGCACCGACTACCGCAAGGAGTTGTCGGTCGCCGCCGAGATAGAGGCCGCGCACTACGGCTTCGAGCTGCTGCGTTCCGGCGTGGTCAGCGGGGCGATGCTGGTCACCCAGGGGATCGGGGAGGCCGCCGAGAGCGGCAGCCTGCCGGAGGCGGGCGGGCTGCGGCGCCTGGACATCGTGGGGGACGTCGGGCCGCGGACCGAGGTGCTCGTCGGGGTGTTCACGCGCCGCGGCGACCGCGCGTCGTGCGGTCCCGGGCACCCGTTGAATCTCTTGTGGGAGGCGTTGTCCAAGGAGAACGAACGCTGGTGGCTCAGCCGTTGAATTCCGCCGCCGGGATTTCCGGCGGCGGAGTTCGCGAAGGGCTTCCCGCAGTGGTCTAGACGTGTGAAGAATTCCCGTGCGGCGCGCAATGCGTCCGGCCCCGCATTGGCATTGTGTGAATTCGGTGAATCCGGGCGCGGCTCAGGCGAGTTCCCGCTCCCGTGTCTCGGGCAGCGCGAGCACGCACACGAGGGACACGACCGCCATCGCGCTCACGTACCAGCCCACCGACGAGGAGCCGAACGCGGACTGCAGCCGGGTCGCCACGAGCGGCGAGACGGCGCCGCCGAGCACCCCGCCCAGGTTGTAGGCGAGCGAGGCCCCCGAGTAGCGCACGTTGGTGGAGAACAGCTCCGGCAGATACGCGCCCATCGGGCCGTAGACCACCCCCATGCAGAACAGCGCGCCGCCGATCGCGAGGGCGATGAGCACCGGCTGTCCGGTGTCCAGGAGCGGGAAGAGCACCAGACCCCACACCACCGCGAGCCCCGCGCCCGAGAGGACGAGCCTGCGCCGTCCCGCACCGTCCGAGCGGGTCGCGGCGAGCCAGGTGCCGGCCGCCAGGAAGAGGCAGGCGGCCAGGGAGAGGCCGAGCATGGTGTTGCGGGAGACGTGCAGGGTGCCCGTCGCGTACGCCAGGCAGTACGTCGTCGCGGTGTAGAAGAGGCCGTAGGCGACGACCATCCCGCCCGCGCCGAGCAGCAGTTCGCGCGGATGGCGGCGCAGCACGTCGAGCGTGGGGACCTTGCTGGCCTCCTGCGCCGCCATGACCTTCGCGAAGACCGGCGTCTCGCTGATCCGCAGGCGCACGAAGAGCCCCACGCCGACGAGCAGGAACGAGAGCAGGAACGGCACGCGCCAGCCCCAGGAGCGGAACGCGTCGTCGGAGAGCACGGACGACAGGAGCCAGAAGACGCCGGTCGCCGCGAAGAACCCGACGGACGGCCCGAGTTGGGGGAAGGCGGCGTACAGGCCGCGCCTCTTCTTCGGCGCGTGCTCCACCGCGAGCAGTGCCGCGCCACCCCACTCGCCGCCGAGCCCGATGCCCTGCAGGAAGCGGAGCAGGATCAGCAGGACCGGGGCCCAGATGCCCAACGTGCCGTATCCGGGCAGGAGTCCGACGAGCGCGGTCGAGAGGCCCATCAGGAGCAGCGAGGCCACCAGGACCGACTTGCGGCCCACCCGGTCCCCGAAGTGGCCGAAGATCACCGAGCCGATGGGCCGGGCCGCGAACGCCACCGCGTAGGTGGAGAACGACGCGAGGGTGGCGTTGACCGGATCGAGGGTCGGGAAGAACGCCTCGTTGAGGACGAGCGCGGCCGCCGTGCCGTAGATGTAGAAGTCGTAGAACTCGATGGCCGTCCCGATGAACGAGGCGACGGCGACCCGACGCAGGCTCTCGCCGCTCGCGTCCGTTGGCTCGATCTCGCCCTGGACCTGCTGTTTCGCTGTTTCTGTCGCTTCGCTCTGCACGAGCGGCACTCTCGTGGTGGATACATGCGACAGTCAATACTTGATACGGCCAGTCTCGGTCAGTGAGACTGGCGATGGGCCGCGGTGACCTCGTGCAGGTGGATGAGGATGTCGTGGGACGGCGCGAGGCGGATCTTGTACGGGCCGTCGGGCCAGCCGGAGCCGATGCTGCGGGTCACGCGCGCCGTGCTCAGCCACTTCCTGGTGTCGGCGGGCAGCTTGCGCATGTCCACGAAGTAGTCGTCCAGGCGCACCTTGTCCAAGGTGTACTCGTTCATGCCGCGCGTCGCAGGACCCACGGGGATCGCCTTCCATGTCTCGTCGTCCTCGCCCTGCGCCATGAACGACCCCTGGTTGAAGGTGAATCCGATGCTCGCGTACCGCTTGCCGAGCCGGTCGCGCAGGAACGCGCCCTGCATCTTCGGGTAGCGCGGGTCGTAGGACTCGTACGCGACATGGGCGTTGTGGGCGGAGAGGAACACCTTGCCGCCCGTGTACCGCTGCCACCACGCGGTGTTGTCCGCCATGAGCCGGTCGCGGTACAGCATCGCGTCCTTCCGGCCCTCCGCCGTGTCGAGCGGGAAGGCGAACGTGTCCCCGGTCTGCGCGATCGACCGGGCGTGGTGCAGGGCGAGTTCGAAGGCGCCGTCCTGCTCGGCGGGCCGGTGCTTCTTCAGCAGGTCGTACGCCGCGGTCGCCTTCTTCGCCAGCGCCTTGCGCTCGGCGAGCGGACGGCCCATGTAGGTGTCGCCGTCCGTCAGACGCCGCAGCGGCGCGTACAGCTCGTCGATCCGGGGCAGCAGGTCCGGTTCGTGCGCGCGCACGTAGTCGCGTACGCCGTCGAACAACTCGACACCCTGCTCGGGGTAGTTGAGGTCGTCGCCCATGAAGCGCAGCGGGCGCTCGGGGTGCTTGTCGTTGTACGCGCGCATCCAGCGCAGCAGATGGACGTACTCCTCCGTGTCCCACGGCGTCTTCGCCAGTTCGTGGTGGACGAGCGCGCGCACGTCACCCTTGCCGCCCCGCACATAGGCGTCGAAGCGAAGCCCCGTCGTCCAGCTCACCTCCTGCGCGAAGGTGGTGAACCCCTTCTCCTCCACGAGGTGGCGGAACACCCGCTCCTTCATGGTGAAGAACTCGTGCGAGCCGTGCGTCGCCTCGCCCAGGCCCACCACCGAGGCGCCGCCGACCATCCGGCCGAGCGGTCGCAGGTCCTTCGTGCTGCCGCCCGGGTCCGTCGACCGCAGCGGATGGGCCGCGCGCTCGATCGCCGCGACCGGATCCGCGGGGCGCGGCGCCGCCGCCTGCGCCGTCTGCGGGGCGAGCAGCGCCCCCGTCCCCGCCGCGGCGATGAGCAGGAGCGGGGTCCTGCGCGGTACGGACCGTGCCATGTCGTGCCTCCTCGATTCGGCCTGAGAGAACCGAAGATCACGATTCCGTACGGCACGGAACACCACCATCCGGCAGGCTCCACCGTCGCCGGTGGGGCCTGCACCACCACGGCGTCATCAGTGGCGCAGATACCGGCGGCGCAGCGCGCGAAAGCGCGTGAGGTCGTCCTGCCAGGCGCCCGTCACCTCGTCCGTGTCCGCGCCCGCGTCGATCGACGTGCGCACCCGGGCCGACCCGGTGAGCCGGTCGATCCAGTGGTCGTCCCGCCAGGCGAAGCCGCTCCAGGCCCGCTTCGCCGTCACCAGGAGCGCGATGCCGGTGCGCACCGGGTCGTACGACTCCCGGTCGTGGACGTGGAGTTGGACCCCGCCGACGGTCCTGCCCTGGAACTTGGAGAAGGTGGGGGAGAAGTACGCCTCCCTGAAGTGCACGCCGGGCAGGTCGATCCGGCCCAGCGCCGCCGCCCACGCGCGGTCGATGCCTTCCGCGCCGAGCAGTTCGAAGGGGCGGGTCGTGCCGCGCCCCTCCGAGAGGTTCGTGCCCTCGAACAGGCAGGTGCCGCCGTAGGCGAGGGCGGTGTCGGGTGTCGGCATGTTCGGGCTCGGCGGCACCCAGGGCAGCCCCGTGGCGTCGTGGAAGTCGGTGCGCCGCCAGCCCGTCATCAGGACGGTCGTCAGCTCGGCGGGCCGCTCCAGGAACTCCCCGTTGAACAGCAGGGCCAGCTCCGCGACCGTCATGCCGTGCGTCTGCGCGATCGGCTCACGGCCCACGAAGCTCGCGAACTCCCGCTGCAGGACGGGCCCGTAGGCGTCCCGGCCGGTCACCGGATTGGGCCGGTCGAGCACCACAAGACGCTTGCCCGCGAGCCGCGCCGCCACCATGCAGTCGTAGAGCGTCCAGATGTACGTGTAGAAGCGGGCGCCCACGTCCTGGATGTCGAAGACGAGCGTGTCCGCGCGGGAGGCGGTGAAGACCGAGGCCAGCTCCTTGCCGCTCTTCTGGTAGGTGTCGAACACGGGAAGGCCGGTCGCGGGATCGTCGTACCTGCCCTGCGAACCGCCCGCCTGCGCGGTCCCCCGGAAGCCGTGCTCGGGCCCGAACACCGCGACCAGGTCCACCCGCTCGTCGGCGTGCATCACGTCCACGATGTGCCGCACGTCGCGGGTCACGCCCGTGGGGTTGGTGACCACGCCGACCCGCTGCCCTTCGAGGAGCCGGTAGCCGTCGGCGGCCAGGCGCTCGAATCCGGTGCGCGTGCGGGATCCGGGTCCTGGGGCGGTCGGGGCGGCGGCCGATGCGGGGGCCGATGCCGAGGTCGTCATGGCGGTCCCCGCGGTGGCGGCGAGCAGTCCTCGTCGGGAGAGGTTCATGGGCCCGCACGCTAGTGGCAGCGGTGGCGCGGGGGAACGAACCCGGCCCGTGCACCCCCCTTTCGCCACGACATACCGACTGGTTAGTCTGCGAGCAGAGCCGAGCCGGCCGAGCCGCAGGTCGAAGGAGACCGATCGTGGAAACCCTGCAGGACAAGGGAGTTGTCGTCACGGGTGCGGGAGGCGGGATCGGGGCCGCGCTCGCCCGCCGCTTCGCCGCCGAAGGGGCGCGCGTCGTCGTCAACGACCTGGACGCCGCCAAGGCCAAGGCCGTCGCCGACGAGGTGGGCGGCATCGCCGTGCCGGGCGACGCCTCCCTGATCGTGCGGGAGGCCGCCGACGCGCTCGGCGGCGCGGTCGACGTGTACTGCGCCAACGCGGGACTCGGCTCCGGCGGCAGCGAGGCCGCCCCCGAGGAGGTCTGGGCCGCGGCCTGGGACGTCAACGTCATGGCCCATGTGCGGGCGGCGCACGCGCTGCTGCCCGGCTGGCTGGAGCGCGGCAGCGGCCGCTTCGTCTCCACCGTCTCCGCCGCCGGACTGCTCACCATGATCGGCGCCGCGCCCTACAGCGTCACCAAGCACGGCGCGTACGCCTTCGCCGAATGGCTCTCCCTCACCTACCGGCACCGCGGCATCAAGGTCCACGCGATCTGCCCGCAGGGCGTGCGCACCGACATGCTCGCCGCCACCGGCAGCGCGGGCGACCTCGTGCTCGCGCCCACCGCGATCGAACCCGACGACGTCGCGAACGCGCTCTTCGCGGGCATGGCGGAGGACCGCTTCCTGATCCTTCCGCACCCCGAGGTCGCCGCGTACTACCAGGCGCGCGCCGCCACCCCCGACAAGTGGCTGGCCGGCATGAACCACCTCCAGCAGAAGTGGGAGGCGACCGAGCGGTGAGCGACCCGACCTCGATCTACGCCGCCAAGCCCTGGCTCGCGCGCCTCAACGACGCCCAGCGCGGCCCCGTACGGCCCGCCGACTCCGTGGTGCACGCCTTCCGCGCGGCCGTCGGACGGGACCCCGAGCACACCGCCCTCGCCTACTTCGACGGGCGCCTGAGCTACCGCGAGACGGACGCGCTCACCGACTCCGTGGCCGGACACCTGGCCGCGCGCGGCATCGCCCGCGGCGACCGCGTCGCGATCCTCCTGCAGAACACCCCGCACTTCGTGATCGCCCTGCTCGGCGCCTGGAAGGCGGGCGCGACGGTCGTCCCCGTCAACCCCATGTACAAGTCCGCGGAGGTCGCGCACGTCATCGCCGACGCGGGCGTGACCGCGCTGATCTGCGCGGACCGCGCCTGGGAGACGTATCTGCGCGGGACGGCGGCGGACTCCCCGGTCCGCGTCGTGCTCACCGCCTGCCAGCTCGACCTGCAGACCCGCAACGACCCCCGGGTCCTCGACTTCGAGCGGCTGCCCCAGGCGGCCGACGCCGACGACCTGGTGACGGTGGCCAGACAGGGCCTCCCCGCGCCCGCCGACCGGGAACTCGGCCCGTCCGACATCGCACTGATCAGCTATACGTCGGGCACGAGCGGCACCCCCAAGGGCGCCATGAACACCCACGGCAACATCACCTACAACGCCGAGCGCCAGCGCGTCGGCTGCGCGATGCCGCCGGGCTCCTGCTACTTCGCGATGGCGCCGCTCTTCCACATCACCGGCATGGTCGCGCAGATCGCCGGGTGCATCGCCAACGCGGGCACCCTCGCGCTCGCCTACCGCTTCGAGGCCGGCGTCGTCCTCGACGCCTTCGCCGAGCACCGGCCCGCGTACACGGTCGGCCCCTCCACCGCCTTCATGGCGCTCGCCGCCCACCCGAACGCGACGCGCGCCCACTTCGACTCCTTCCGGATGATCTCCTCGGGCGGCGCCCCGCTGCCGCCCGCCCTCGTCGACACGTTCCGCGCCGCCTTCGGCCCCTATCTGCACAACGGCTACGGCCTCACCGAGTGCACCGCGCCCTGCGCCGCCGTGCCGCCGGGGCAGACCGCGCCGGTCGACCCGGTGTCGGGCACGCTGGCCGTCGGCGTCCCCGGCCCCGAGACGGTCGTACGCATCGTGGACGACCTCGGCGCGGAGGTCCCCTTCGGGGAACAGGGCGAGATCGTCGTCCGCGGACCGCAGGTCGTGCCCGGCTACTGGCAGCGGCCCGACGCCACCGGCGAGGCCTTCCCCGACGGCGAACTGCGCACCGGGGACATCGGGTTCATGGACACCGCGGGCTGGCTCTACGTCGTCGACCGCAAGAAGGACATGATCAACGCGTCCGGCTTCAAGGTCTGGCCGCGCGAGGTCGAGGACGTCCTCTACGCCCACCCCGCGGTCCGCGAGGCGGCCGTCGTCGGGGTGCCCGACAGCTACCGGGGGGAGAGCGTCAAGGCGTACGTCAGCCTGCGTCCCGGCGGCGACGCGGACGCGGGCGAGCTGATCGCGCACTGCAAGGAGCGGCTCGCGGCGTACAAGTATCCGCGCGAGGTCGAGATCCTGGCGGAGCTGCCGAAGACCACAAGTGGGAAGATCCTCCGGCGGGAACTGCGTTCCCGTGCACGGAACAGTCAATGATGCGAAAGGCAGGTGGCGGCAGTGGCCAGGACGACGGACGGTGACGGCACGCCCGTCCCGCAGCGGCTGCTCGCCGCCGCCACCCGGCTCTTCGCCGACCACGGCTACGACCGCACCTCGGTCCAGGAGATCGTGGAGGCGGCCGGAGTCACCAAGGGTGCGCTCTACCACTACTTCGGCTCCAAGGACGACCTCCTGCACGAGGTCTACGCCCGCATGCTCCGCGTCCAGCAGGAGCGGCTCGACGCCATCGCGGACGCGGACGCCCCCGTCGAGCAGCGGGTCCGCGACGCCGCCGCGGACGTCGTGGTCACCACCATCGACAACCTCGACGACGCCTCGATCTTCTTCCGCTCCATGCACCACCTCAGCCCGGAGAAGAACAAGCAGGTGCGCGCGGAACGGCGCCGCTACCACGAGCGGTTCCGCGCGCTGATCGAGGAGGGCCAGGCGTCCGGCGTCTTCTCCACCGCGACCCCCGCGGACCTGGTGGTGGACTACCACTTCGGCTCCGTCCACCACCTCTCCACGTGGTATCGGCCCGATGGGCCGCTCTCCCCTCAACAGGTGGCGGACCACCTGGCGGACTTGCTCCTCAGGGCCCTGCGGGCCCCGTAGGGGGCGCCCGCAGGGGCGCGGGGAACTGCGCGAGCAACCCTCGAAGAGCCGCACCCGCCGTGGAACCTGCCGCGGCAGACGCGACCGCGCCCCGGCGGGGGCTGAGCGCGCAGTTCCCCGCGCCCCTTACGGGGCGCACCTACAGGTACTTCTTCAGCTCACGCCGCGCCAGCGACCGCTGATGCACCTCGTCCGGCCCATCGGCCAAGCGCAGCGTCCGCGCCCCCGCCCAGAGTTCCGCCAGCGGGAAGTCCTGGCTCACGCCCCCCGCGCCATGGAGCTGCACCGCGCGGTCGAGGATGTCGACCACCGCGCGGGGGGTCGCGATCTTGATGGACTGGATCTCCGTGTGCGCGCCCTTGTTGCCGACGGTGTCCATCAGCCAGGCCGTCTTCAGGACGAGAAGACGCAGCTGCTCCACCGTGACGCGGGCGTCGGCGATCCACTCCTGCACCACGCCCTGCCGGGCGAGCGGCTTGCCGAACGCCGTGCGGGCCACCGCGCGCCTGCACATCAGCTCGATGGCGCGCTCGGCCATGCCGATCAGGCGCATGCAGTGGTGGATGCGCCCTGGGCCGAGCCGCGCCTGCGCGATGGCGAAGCCGCCGCCCTCCTCGCCGATCAGGTTCGACGCGGGGACCCGCACCCGGTCGAAGATCACCTCGGCGTGCCCGCCGTGGTAGTGGTCCTCGTAGCCGTACACCTTCATGGCGCGCCGCACTTGGAGGCCGGGGGTGTCGCGCGGGACGAGCACCATCGACTGCTGGCGGCGGATGTCGGCGCCGTCCGGGTCCGTCTTGCCCATCACGATGAAGATCTTGCAGTCGGGGTTCATCGCCCCGGAGATGTACCACTTGCGGCCCGTGATGACGTACTCGGAGCCGTCGGCGGAGCGCTCGATGCGCGTGGTGATGTTCGTGGCGTCGGACGAGGCCACCTCGGGCTCGGTCATCGCGAACGCCGAACGGATCTCACCGGCGAGCAGCGGCTCGAGCCACTGCTTCTTCTGCTCGTCGCTGCCGAACTGCGCGAGCACTTCCATGTTGCCGGTGTCGGGCGCCGCGCAGTTCAGCGCGGTGGGCGCCAACTGCGGGGAGCGGCCGGTGATTTCGGCGAGCGGGGCGTACTGGAGGTTGGTGAGCCCGGCGCCGTGCTCCGCGTCCGGAAGGCTGTGCTGGTCTACGAAGAAGAGGTTCCACAGGCCCTGCCTGCGGGCCTCGGCCTTCAGTTCCTCGACGACCGCCGGGGTGTCCCAGGGCGAGGCGAGACGGGCGCGCTGCTCCTCGACGACCTGCTCGGCGGGGTGGACGTGCTCCTCCATGAAGGCGAGCAGCTTGCCGCGCAGCTCTTCGGTGTGCGCGTCGAATGCGAAGTCCATGGCTGTCTCTCAGCCTTCCTGTCGTCCCTGGAGGGTGGTGAGGCCGTGCTCGATGAAGACCGGGACCAGTTCGCCGATCCGGTCGAAGCCCGCGCCGACGGTCTGGCCGAGCGTGTAGCGGTAGTGGATGCCTTCGAGGATCACGGCGAGCTTGAACCAGGCGAAGGCCGTGTACCAGGAGACGGCGGAGACGTCGCGCCCCGACCGCGCGGCGTACCGCTCGATGAGCTCGGCGGGGTCGGGGTGGCCCGGCGCGCCCGCGGTGGTGCTGACGGGGGAGTCGGGCACCTCGAGCCTGGCGCTGTACATCACCAGGAGACCCAGGTCGGTGAGGGGATCGCCGAGGGTGGACATCTCCCAGTCGAGGATCGCCTTGATCCGGTCGTCCTCGCCGATCAGGACGTTGTCGAGCCGGTAGTCGCCGTGTACGACGGTGGCGGCGGGGGAGCCGGGCAGCCGGCGCCCCAGGGCGGCGTGCAGTTCGTCGATCCCCGCGAGGTCGCGGTTGCGCGAGGCGTCCAGCTGCTTGCCCCAGCGGCGCAGCTGTCGGTCGAGGAAGCCGTCGGGGCGCCCGAAGTCGCCGAGGCCGACCGCCGCGGGGTCCACGGCGTGCAGGTCGACGAGGGTGTCGACGAGGCCGAGCACCGCGGCGCGGGTGCGCTCGGGGCCGAGCGGGGCGAGCTGTTCGGCGGTGCGGTACGGGGTGCCGTCCACGAACTCCATGACGTAGAAGGGCGCGCCGATCACGGCGTCGTCCTCGCACAGGAGCAGCGGCGCGGGGACCGGCACGTCCGTCGGGTGCAGCGCGCTGATCACCCGGTGCTCGCGCTTCATGTCGTGCGCGGTGGCGAGCACGTGGCCCAGCGGGGGGCGTCGTACGACCCAGCGGGACGCGCCGTCCGTCACGGCGTACGTGAGGTTGGACCGGCCGCCCTCGATGAGCCGGGCGGTGAGCGGCCCGCCCACCAGGCCGGGCCGCTCGCGGTCGAGATGGCCGCGCAACGTCTCCAGGCCGAGGCCCGGCGGGTGGTCAGCGCTCATGGATCACTCCTGATCGGCATCGTGGTGGCGTGCCACTACATGATGCCGACCAGTCGGTATGCCGTCTAGCCCCGCAGGGGCGCGGGGAACTGCGCTCAGTGATCGTCCCAGTGCCCGTCATGGGCGGCATGCCGATGCCCGTCGTGCAGATAGTCGACGTGATCGGCATGGGCGACGGCGGCGTGCCCGCAGCCGTCGCCGTGCTGGTGGTCATGCCCCTGGTGGGTCACGTGCCCGGCGGCCTCGCACTCGTCGTAGTGGTCGGTGTGCAGCCGGTGCATGTGACCGTCGTGCGCATAGTCGACGTGGTCGCCGTGCGGCACCTCGGGGTGGCCGCAGGCCGGGCCGTGGATGTGGTCGTGGACGGGGTGTTCGTGGTGGAGCGTGGTCATGGCGCACACCTTGGGGGAGAGGGGTGGGTGACCCTCTCAGGCTAGCCCCCTATGCCCCTTTGATGCCGTTATGGAAGCCTGGTTGATGTTTCCACGACCTCCGCGAAGGCGGCCCCATGAAGGCGATCAGCTACCGCAGCTACGGCGGACCCGAAGTCCTCGAGTACGGCGAGGTGCGCGACCCCAAGGTCGGCCCCGACAGCGTCCTGGTGAAGGTGCGGGCCGCCGCCGTGAACCCCGTCGACTGGAAGTGCCGCGAGGGCTACCTCGACGCCGCCCTCGACCCGGTCTTCCCCGTGATCCCCGGCTGGGACGTGGCCGGTGTGGTGGTCCAGCCGGGCGCCGCCGTCCCGGAGTTCGCGGTCGGCGACGAGGTCATCGGCTATGTGCGCGAGGACTTCCTCTCGCGCGGCACCTTCGCCGAGTACGTCGCCGCGCCCGTGCGCACCCTGGCCCGCAAGCCCCGCAACCTCACCTTCGAGGAGGCCGCGGGCCTGCCGCTCGCCGGACTCACCGCCTACCAGGTGATCACCAAGGCGCTGGCGGTCGCGGAGGGCGACGTCGTGCTCGTGCACGCGGCGGCCGGCGGCGTCGGCTCGCTCGCCGTACAGCTCGCCCGGCACGCGGGCGCCCGCGTCATCGGCACCGCCAGCGAGCGCAACCACGACTATCTGCGCGAGCTCGGCGCGGAACCGGTCACCTACGGGGACGGGCTCGTCGACCGGGTGCGCGCGCTCGCGCCCGAGGGCGTCGACGCGGCCTTCGACACGGTCGGCGGCGACGCGCTCAAGGCATCGGCCGAACTCCTCGCGCCGGGCGGCAGGCTGGCCTCCGTCGCGGACGGCGGGGTGATCGGCCTGGGCGGCCACTACTGCTTCGTACGCCCGGACGCGGCCGATCTGCAGCGGCTCGCCGAACTCGCCGAGCAGGACGTCCTGACCGTGCACGTCGACGAGACGTTCCCGCTGGAGCGGGCCGCCGAGGCGCACCGCCTGAACGCGGAGGGCCGCACCCGGGGCAAGATCGTCGTCACGGTGGAGTGGACGGACTGACCGCCCCGCGCCGCCGCCTCAGAACACCATCGCCGCGGCGCACACCGCGAGCGCGAGCGTGCACAGGACCGCGGCGCGCGCGGCGGTGACCGTGAGCGCCCGCGGCCTGCACGCGGTCAGGGCGACCATCCTGCGGTGCGCGACGGTCAGGAAGCCCACCCAGAGCAGCAGGCACAGGGCGCAGGCGAGGACGCCGACCACCGTGGGGCCGTGGTGCAGCGCGGCCCGTCCGGCGAGCACCGCGGCGACCGTGCACGACAGCGTCGTACGCCGCCACGCGAGCCGTGTGCGCTCGGGCTGGAGCCCGGGGTCCCGGACCTGCGCCCCGCCGTGCGCCGCCTCTTCTCGGGTCACCCCTCCCACCCGAAGAGCACGACCACCACCATGGCGAGCGCGACCGCCGCGACCGCCAGGCTCAGGAGCATGGGGAAGCGGCTCAGGGGCAGGTCGTCGCCGCGCCGCATGGCCCGCTCGCAGCGCACCCAGTGGTTGACCGCGCGCAGCGAGCAGAGGACGCCCGCCGCGAGCAGCGCGAGGGCGAGCCCGACGCGCCAGGCCCAGCGCAGGTCGGGCAGGAACTGGTCGACCGCGAAGCCGCCGCCGATCAGGGCGAGCGCGGTGCGCAGCCAGGCCAGGAAGGTGCGTTCGTTGGCGAGCGAGAAGCGGTAGTCCGGGGTGGCGCCCTCCTCGCGGATGCGCTCGGGTGCGAACCAGGGCCTCAGACTCCGTACGAAATTGCTCACGGCCGCACCATAAGCCGTGCCGGTCAGCCCGCGCGGAAGGCCTTCAGGCGGTGGTAGGCGTCGAGCCCGTCCGGCACCCACTCCCACTCGCCGAGCCGCCGCTCCAGCTCCTCGTCGGTGACGAAGGCGTGCCAGGCGACCTCCTCGACCTGCGGGTTCACCGGCAGGTCGCAGCGCACCTCGAAGAGGTGCGACCACCAGCTGTGCCCGGCGCCGTCGTCGTAGAGGAACTTGAACAGCGGTGTGGGGCGCGGGAGTCCACGCACCCCCAGCTCCTCCTCCGCCTCGCGCAGCGCCGCGTCCTCGTACGACTCGCCCGCACCGACCACACCGCCGACGAACATGTCGTACAGCGAGGGGAAGACCAGCTTGATCGGGGTGCGGCGGTGCACGAAGACGCGGCCCTGCGCGTCCCGCACCTGGATGAACGCGCAGCGGTGCCGCAGACCCCGCGCGTACGCCTCGGCGCGCGGGGCCTCGCCGACGATCTCGTCGTGCTCGTCGACGATGGTCAGGATCTCTTCGCGGGGGTCGGCCTGTCCGGCGTGTGAGTCACTCATGCCGACCATCCAACCTCACTGCCCCATGACGTACTTGACCGTGGGGCCCGCCGTCCAGCCGCCGTCGACGGCGAGTTCGGCGCCGGTCACGTAGGAGGCGGCGTCGGAGAGCAGGAAGACCAGGGCGGCCGCGATCTCGTGCGGCTCGCCGACCCGGCCCATCGGGGTGTTGGGGTACTTGCCCTCGCCCTTCTCGATGCCGACCTGGGCGGTCATCGGGGTGTACGTCATGCCGGGGTGGACGGAGTTGACGCGGACGCGGGCCGTGCCGAGCTCCACCGCGCCGATCTTGGTGAGGCCGCGCACGCCCCACTTCGACGCGCCGTACCCGGCGGTGAGGGCGAGGCCCATCAGGCCCGCGGCCGAGGAGATGTTGACGATGGAACCGCCACCGGCCTCCTTCATCGCGGGGACGACGGTCTTCATGCCGATGAACACGCCGGTGAGGTTGATGTCGAGGACCCTGCGGAAGTGCTCGACGGACTCCGACTCCAGGAACTGCCCGGTGGATATCCCGGCGTTGTTCACCAGGCCGTGGATGCCGCCGAACTCGGCGATCGCGAGCTCCGCGACGCGCTGCCAGTCCGCCTCGGACGTCACGTCGTGGTGCGCGAAGCGGGCCCGCTCGCCGAGCGCGTCGGCGGTGGCCCTGTCCTCCTCGTCGAGGACGTCGGTCAGCACGACGTTCGCTCCGGCGGCCACCGCCTGGCGGGCGGCCTCGGCGCCGAGGCCGCGGGCGGCGCCGGTGATGACGACGGTCTTGCCGGTGAGGTCGTGGTCGGTCATGGGGTGTCTCCAAGGTGGGGTTGCGGGGCCCGCAGCAGGGCCGCGGTGGTCTCGACGAGGTCGGCGAGGAAGAGCCGCTCGTCGGTCAGGGGGGTGCTGCCCGCCAGATACTGGCGGGCGCGGTCGCCCATGGCGGCGCCGACCAGCGTGAGCGCGAGGTCGAGCCGCTCCAGGCGCACCGGCTCGGGCAGGCCCGCCACGGTGAGGCAGTCCTCGACGCGGCCGATCAGCTGCCAGTAGACGGTGCCGTCGATGGTGGGGTGGGGGGTGCGGGTGCGTACGCCGCTCTCGTGGCTGAGCTGCGCGGACACCCGCAGACAGCGCCGCCCGCGCTCCGTGCGCAACTCGGTGGCCTCGGCGGCCACGAGGGCCCCGAGCAGCTCGCGCAGACCGGCGCCGTCGCCGACGCGGTCCAGCTCGCCGGCGAGCACGGCCTCGGTGCGTTGCTGCCGTGCGGCCATCACCGCGTCGAGGAGTCCGCCCCGGGACCCGAAGTGGTACTGCACGGCCGAGGGGTTGCTCTGCCCCGCGATCCGGACGATGTCCCGCAACTGGGCCCCGTCCACGCCCTGCGCGGCGAAAACTTCCTCCCCGGCCCGGATGAGCTTCTCCCGGGTCTCGGGACCTGATGTCCTGGCCATGCCGCCACTGTAATGCTGGCCATTATTAAAAGCGAGGGGCGGGGGCGAGGGTGGGGCGCCGAGGGGTGGTGCCCCTACGGGGCGGTCCGGTGCCGAGAGGCGTGCGGGAGGGTGGGAGAACTCCGCCGCGAAGCGGCGGGCCCCTGCGGCATGGCGGGATGCAGTCCAAGGAGCACCACCCCCACCACGATCCCGAGCAGCCCCACCCCTTCCCACGCCAACGCCCCCGCGTCGGTGCGGACCCGGTCCCCGAGGAACCCCACCCCGCACGCGATCCCGGCGAGCGGCTGCGCCGCCGTGAGCGCGGGCAGCGACATCCGCAGCGGCGCGGTCTCGAAGGCGCTCTGCACCAGGACGAGCCCGGCGATCCCGAGCGCCAGCACGCCGTACGGCTCCCAGCCGGTGCAGAGCGCCACCCAGCCGTCGTCGGACAGCCGCTGCCCGCTCACCCGCGTCAACGCGTCCTGTACGCCGTACAGCAGCCCGGCCGCGAGCGCGAGCAGCACGGGCCCCGCGCCGAGCCGGGACCGCTTCGCGTACGCCGTGAGCAGCAGCGCCCCGCCGACCATCACGCCGACGATCAGCCAGTGCCGCACGGGGTCCGTCACCACGCTCCCGCCGCGCGGCTCACCGGCGACGATGAACGCCGTGACGCCGCCCGCGAGCAGCGCGAGCCCGGCCCAGCCCTGGCGGCCGAGCGGCTGTCTGGTCTGGTGGCGGGAGAGCGCGAGCGCGAACAGCAGGTTCGTGGCGAGCAGCGGTTCGACCAGGGACACCTCGCCGCGCCCGAGGGCGACCGCGCCGAGCGCCATGCCGCACACCATCAGGCCGATCCCGGCGAGCCAGCGCGGCACCCGCACCAGGTCGAGCAGCAGCCGCGGCGAGAGGAAGTCGCTCAGCGGGGCGTGCCGGGCGGCGTTCTGCTGGAGCACGAAGCCGAGGCCGAGGCAGCAGGCGGCGCCGACGGCGAGGAGGAGGACCAGTACCGGCACGTGAGGCACCTCGGGGCTCAAGGCGGGTCGGGGGAGGGGGACTTGACGTGCGGGGAGCCGTGGGACGAGGGGTACGGCGAGCGCGCCGGGGTCGGCGCCCGGAGGGTACCCGGCCGACGATAGTCCCCTTCGTCCCGCTCCGCGCACGCGCGCTTGACGAACTCGTGCGCTGTGTCGGTTGACGTCCGTCACGGAGCTATCCAGGATCTGACCCACCAGTAACCTTGCGGGACCCTGTCGAGGAGGACGACCTCTATGGCGTACGACGCAGATGTGATCGTGATCGGGGCGGGGCTCGCCGGGCTCGCGGCGACCGCGGAGCTCGTCGACGCGGGCCGCCGGGTCATCCTCGTCGAGCAGGAGCCCGAGCAGTCGCTCGGCGGCCAGGCGCACTGGTCCTTCGGCGGGCTCTTCTTCGTCGACTCGCCCGAGCAGCGCCGCCTGCGGATCAAGGACTCGCACGCGCTGGCCCTGCAGGACTGGATGGGCACGGCCGCGTTCGACCGTCCGGAGGACCACTGGCCGCGCAAGTGGGCCGAGGCGTACGTCGACTTCGCGGCGGGCGAGAAGCGGTCCTGGCTGCACGGGCAGGGCGTCAGGTTCTTCCCGGTCGTCGGCTGGGCGGAGCGCGGCGGTTACGACGCGCAGGGCCACGGCAACTCGGTGCCGCGCTTCCACATCACCTGGGGGACCGGACCCGGACTGCTCGCGCCGTTCGTGCGGCGGGTGCGCGAAGGGGTCGCGCGCGGCCTCGTCCAGCTGAAGTTCCGCCACCGCGTCAGCGGTCTCGGGCGCAGCGCGGGCACCGTCGACACGGTCACCGGCGAGGTCCTCGAGGCGTCGGGCGTCGAGCGCGGCAAGGCGAGCAGCCGTGAGGTGACGGGTTCCTTCGAGTTCCGGGCGCAGGCGGTGATCGTCACCTCCGGCGGCATCGGCGGCAACCACGATCTCGTACGCGCCAACTGGCCGCAGCGCCTGGGCACTCCGCCGGAGAAGATGATCTCCGGGGTGCCCGCGCACGTGGACGGCAGGATGCTCGGGATCGCCGAGGGCGCGGGCGCGCGACTGATCAACCGCGACCGCATGTGGCACTACACCGAGGGCATCGAGAACTGGCACCCCATCTGGGAGAAGCACGGCATCCGCATCCTGCCGGGCCCGTCGTCGCTGTGGCTCGACGCGCGCGGCGAACGCCTGCCCGTGCCGCTCTTCCCCGGCTTCGACACCCTCGGCACCCTCGAACACATCATGGGCACCGGGTACGACTACACGTGGTTCGTGCTCAACCAGCGCATCATCGGCAAGGAGTTCACCCTCAGCGGCTCGGAGCAGAACCCCGATCTGACGGGCAAGTCGGTGCGCGGGGTCATCGACCGGGCGCGGTCCGAAGTGCCGGGTCCCGTCAAGGCGTTCATGGACCACGGCGTCGACTTCGTCGTCGAGAAGGACCTGGGCTCGCTCGTGCGCGGCATGAACGCCCTGACCAAGGAGCCCCTGATCCAGGAGGCGGCGCTGCGCCGCACCCTCGCCGCGCGCGACCGCGAGATCGCCAACCCGTTCACCAAGGACCTCCAGGTCACGGCGATCCGCGGGGCCCGCAGGTTCCTCGGCGACCGGCTCATCAGGGCCGCGGCGCCGCACCGCATCCTGGACCCCAAGGCCGGTCCGCTCGTCGCCGTGCGGCTCAACATCCTCACGCGCAAGACGCTCGGCGGCCTGGAGACCGACCTGTCCTCGCGCGTCCTGACCGAGGGCGGCGAGCCTCTCGCGGGCGTCTACGCGGCGGGCGAGGCCGCCGGGTTCGGCGGCGGGGGCGTGCACGGATACCGCTCCCTGGAGGGCACGTTCCTCGGCGGCTGCCTCTTCTCGGGGCGTACGGCGGGGCGGGCGGCGGCGGCCGCGGTGCGGTAGGCGCCGGGGCGCCGCGGGAGCACTGTAGAAGTCTTGTAGAAGTAAAGCGCATACATCCAGTGGCGGGAGTCGTCCCAGGTGAGGAGCGAAGTCGGCAGATTTTGAAATGAGTTGGTGAAGGGGTGGGGTGGCACTGGGCCTTGACGTGGCGTGCCGCCTACCGCTTTGCTGTGCGTGATCATCCGCACGCAGCCGCGCCTGGAGGACGTCCCGCGGTGTCACCACCCCCACCTCCGCTCGGCCGTTCCCGCAAGAAGCGGACGGCGCACGCCTTCGACGCCGCACTCGACGACGCCGAACTCGTCGCCGCACGCACCGCGTTGACCCAGGGCCGGTGGACCGAGGTCCGCGCCCTGCTCGCCGCCACCGGCGACGACTGGGACCGCAGGGGGCACCGCTTCGACGTCCTCGCCCAGGAGCCCACCACGGCGGCCTGGGTGCGCGACTGGCGGCTCGCCGAGCCCGAGAGCTACGACGCCGAGGTGCTGCTCGCCTTCGCTGACGTGCACAAGGCGCTGCGCGGCAAGGCCCGTTCGGACAAGGTGCGTGCCGTGTGCCGCGAGGCGGCCGCGCGCGAGCCCGCCGACCCGACGCCCTGGCTCGCGCTGCTCCTGCTCGAACGGTCCCTGGGCCGCGAGGAGGACGTCGTACGCCTCTTCGACGAGGTCCGCCACCGCCACCCCGAGCACCACCACGCCCACCACCTGATGGTGGCCAGGCTCGCCGAGCGGCGCCCCGGCGCGGGGCAGGACCCGCTGCACGAGGTGTACGACTTCGCCTCCTGGGCGGCCGAACAGGCGCCCGTCGACTCGCCGTTGGCGGTCCTGCCGGTCGTCGCGCACGCCGAGCGCTACCGCGTCCTCGCCACCGCGGGCCTCGAACCGCCGGATCCCGCCGCCTCCGGGCACTGGACGGGACGCCGCGCCCGGGGCGTGCTGAAGGCCGCCTTCGACTGGTGGCTGGAGTGGGAGACGCCCGGCGCCCCCGCCCACCCGCGCCGCTGGATCGACCTCAACTTCCTTGCCCACGCGAAATCCTGCGAGGGCAGGGCGGCCGAAGCCGCCGCGCTCTTCCACCGCATCGGACGGCACGCGACCCCGGCCCCCTGGTCGTACCCGGACCGGGACCCGTACGAGGCGTTCACCGCCGCGCGGGCCACGGCGCTCGGATCGGCCTGACCATCCGTACCCCCGATCCGTACCCCCGAAAGGACCACCGCGCCATGGCGACGGGACGTTCGAGAACGAGCGGCAGCAGCACCCTCGGAGCACCGACGGGTGACACCGGCATCAGCACGTACAAGGGCCAGGAGACCGCGCTGCGGGCCGGCCGGCTCGGCACGGCGGGCCTGCTGCTCTCCGTGCTCGCCGCGACCGGGCCGCTGATGGTCGTCGCCGGGGTCATGCCCACCACCTTCGGGGTGATGGGCATCGTCGGGCAGCCGCTGCTCTTCCTCATCCTCGGCGTCGTCCTCGCGCTGTTCAGCTTCGGGTACGCCGAGATGAGCCGGCACGTCCACAACGCCGGAGCCTTCTACGCGTACATATCCCGCGGCCTCGGCGGCACCGCGGGCGCGGGCGCCTCGCTGGTCGCGCTCGTCGCCTACAGCGCGCTGCAGGCGGGCCTGTACGGCATGCTCGGCTTCGAGGTGTCCGGGCTGCTCCAGACGTACCTCGAGGTCGAGGTCGCCTGGTGGATCCCGGCGCTCGTCGCGGTCGCCGTCGTCGCCGTGCTCGCCTGGCTGAAGATCGACCTGAACGCGCGCGTCCTCGGCGTGCTGCTCCTCATCGAGGTGGCGCTCGTCGTCATCTTCGACATCGCGGCCATCGCGGACCCGGCCAAGGAAGGGCTGTCCCTGCACGCGTTCAACCCGGACACGCTGACCGGCGCGGGCGTCGCCACCTCCCTGTGCTTCTGCATCGCGGCCTTCACCGGCTTCGAGCAGGCGCCCGTCTACGCCGAGGAGACCAGCCGCCCGCAGGTCGTCGTCGCCCGCGTGATGTTCTTCGCCGTCGGCTTCGTCGCGGTCTTCTTCGCGCTCAGCTCCTGGGCGCTCACGGTCGCCGCGGGCCCCTCGGGGATCGTCCCCGCGGCGCAGGAACAGAGCGCGGGACTCCTCTTCAACCTCACCGAGTCCCGGCTCGGCGGCACCTTCACCGACGTCCTCCATGTCCTGTTCGTGACCGGCATGTTCGCGGCGATCCTCAGCTTCCACAACGTCGTCGCGCGGTACGCCTTCGCGATGGGCCGCGAGGGCCTGCTGCCCGCCGCGTTCGGCCGCACCAACACCTCCACCGGCGCCCCCGGCACCGGCTCGCTGCTGCAGACCGTCGTCTCCGTCGTGGTCGTCGTGGGCTTCGCCATCGCCGACGACGGCAAGGCGGGCGACCCGACCGCGCCCGTCCTCCACCTGTTCACCTGGGGCGGCAACATCGGCGCCCTCGGCGTGATCCTCCTGATGGCCACCGCCTCGATCGCCGTCATCGTCTTCTTCGTACGCAGGGGTGCCGCGCGCACCCAGATCTGGCGGATCACCGCATCCGCGCTCGCCACGGTCGGCCTGCTCGTCATCGCCGGGTACACCGTCAAGGACTTCGACGTCCTCGTCGGCGCGGGCGAGGGCTCGGCGCTCAGCTGGGTGCTGCCCGGCATCATCCTGCTCGCCGCCCTCGTCGGCGTGGTCTACGGCGCGGTCCTGCGCTCCAGGAACCCCGCGGCCCACGCCCGCATCGGGCTCGGCAACGAGGCGTTCCAGCTGGAGAAGGCGTCCGGCGGCGCCGAGTTGTGACGGAACGCTGACGCCCGCACGCGGCCCCTGGCCTCCGGGGGCCGCCGGTGCTCGAATCGAAGCGTGACCACAGAAGAGACCACGGCGGACGACGGGCGCGGTGCGCCGGTCGGCCGCCGCATCGTGCTCGGCATGCTCGGCATCGGCGCCCTCGGCGTCGCCGCGGCGCCCCCGCTCCAGCGCGGCCTGGAGTCCTTCCTCGGCGCCGCGGCCGACAAGGACCCCACGGGCCTGACCGAACTGCTGCCCAACGGCGGCGGGTTCCGCTACTACTCCGTCGCCGCGTCCGTGCCGCACAAGAGCACGTCGACGTACCGCCTGAAGATCGACGGCCTCGTCCGGCGGCCCGCCACCTACACGCTGCCCGAGCTGCGCGCCCTCCCGCAGACCCGCCTGGTGCGCGACGTCCAGTGCGTGACGGGCTGGCGGGTGCCCGGGACGCCTTTCGAAGGCGTACGGCTCACGCGCCTGCTCGACGCCGCGGGGGTGCGCCCCGCCGCCCGCGCCGTCCGGTTCACCTGCTTCGACGGGACGTACAGCGAAAGCCTCACCCTCGAACAGGCCCGCAGGAAGGACGTGTTGGTGGCCCTGCGCATGCAGGACGAGCCGCTCGGCCACTCCCACGGCGGACCCGTCCGCCTGTACGTCGCCCCCATGTACTTCTACAAGTCGGCGAAGTGGCTCTCCGGCATCACGGTGACCGACGAGGTCGTGCCCGGCTACTGGGAGCGGCGCGGCTACGACGTGGACGCGTGGGTGGGCCGGTCGAACGGGCGGGACGATGCGCCGACTGTCTGAGCACCCGCCCCAAGCCCCCGTCCGGGTCCGCAGGTTCAGCCGCGCCGAACGCTGGGTGCACCGCACCACGGCCGCCCTCATGGGCCTGTGCGTCGCGACGGCCGCCTGCCTCTACATCCCCCAGTTCGCCGAACTCGTGGGCCGCCGCGCCCTGGTGGTCACCGTCCACGAGTGGTCGGGCCTGCTGCTGCCCGCCCCGTTCCTCGCCGGGCTCGCCTCCCGCGCCTTCCGGGGCGACCTGCGCCTGATGAACCGCTTCGGCGCGCACGACACGGCATGGCTGCGGTCCGTGCTGCGGCGCGGGCCGCGGCCCGCGGCGGGGAAGTTCAACGCGGGCCAGAAACTGTTCGCCGGGTGGCTGGCCGGAGCGGTCCTCGTGATGCTCGGCACGGGCCTGCTGATGTGGTTCACCCACCTCGCCCCGCTGACCTGGCGCACCAGCAGCACCTTCGTCCACGACTGGCTCGCCCTGGCCGTCGGCGTGGTGCTCGCCGGGCATGTGGGGATGGCCCTGGGAGACCCGGAGGCGCGGCGGGGGATGCGGACGGGGTCCGTGGACCCGGGGTGGGCGGAGCGGGAACACGCGTTGTGGCGGCGGAAGGACTGAAGGGCGGAGGGGCTGAAGGATCAGCCCCTCCGCCGCCTGAGGAGTGGAGTCCGGGGCGGAGCCCCGGGAAGACGGTGCGCTAGATGACCAGGGACAGGAGCAGGACAAGGCCGCCCGCGACCACGGAGATGATCGTCTCCATCACCGACCACGTCTTGATCGTCTGACCGACGTCAAGACCGAAGTACTCCTTGACCAGCCAGAACCCCGCGTCGTTGACGTGCGAGAAGAACAGCGAACCCGCGCCGATGGCAAGGACGAGCAGCGCCGTGTGCGTGGTCGACATGTCGGCGGCCAGTGGCGCCACGAGCCCCGCCGCCGAGATCGTCGCGACCGTCGCCGAACCCGTCGCGAGCCGGATCGCCACCGCGATCAGCCAGGCGAGCAGCAGCGCGGGGATCGACCAGTCCTTGGAGAAGTCCAGGATCATCTGGCCCACGCCGACGTCGATGAGCGTCTGCTTGAAGCCGCCGCCCGCGCCCACGATCATCAGGACGCCCGCGATCGGGGCGAGCGACTTCTCGACGGTCGTCGAAAGACGGTCCTTGGTGAAGCCCGCCGCACGGCCCAGCGTGAACATTCCGACGATCACCGCCGCGAGCAGCGCGATCAGCGGCGAGCCGATGACGTCGAAGACCCGCTGCACGGTGGCCTCCGAGTCGTCGACCACGATGTCCACGAGCGCCTTCGCCAGCATCAGGACGACGGGCAGCAGCACGGTGGCGACCGTCGCGCCGAAGCCGGGGCGCTTGTCCAGGTCCTCCGAGGGACGCTGCGGGAGCATCTTCTCCGGGGCGGGCACGTCCACCCAACGGGCCGCGACCTTCGAGAACAGCGGCCCCGCGATGATCACCGTCGGGATGGCGACGAGGACACCGAGCGCGAGCGTGACGCCGAGGTTCGCCTTGACCGCGTCGATCGCGACGAGCGGTCCCGGGTGCGGCGGGATGAGCCCGTGCATCACGGAGAGACCCGCGAGGGCCGGGATGCCGATCCGCATCAGCGAGTAGTTGCCGCGCTTGGCGACCATCAGGACGACCGGGATCAGCAGCACGATGCCGACCTCGAAGAAGAGCGGCAGACCGATCACCGAGGCGATGAGCACCATCGCCCAGGGCATCGCACGCCCGCCCGCCTTGGCGAGGATCGTGTCGACGATCTGGTCGGCGCCCCCTGAGTCGGCGAGCAGTTTCCCGAGGATCGCGCCGAGCGCGATGAGCACGCCCACGCCCGCGACGGTCGAGCCGAGCCCGCCGGTGAAGCTGGTGATGGCCTTGTCGAGCGGCGCGCCCGCGAAGGCCCCGAGCGCGAGCGACCCGACGGTCAGCGCGAGGAACGCGTGCAGCTTGAACTTGGTGATGAGCAGGACGATGACGGCGATGCCCGCGAGGACGGCGATCCCCAGCTGGGCATGGCCCGCAGAGGTGATCGGCTCGACGGACTCCGCTGCCAGCATCTCGACGCTGAGATGGGTCACGGTGGGTTCCTAGTACGTGGGTACGGGGTGGGCGCCCCTTCAGGGGCGCGGGGCTGTTGCATGTGCGGCTTCGCCGCGTGGGCGCGACGGGCCACGACCGGCCCGCAGACGGAGAACTGGAGAACTACTGCTCAGTGGAGTTCGAGGCCGCGAAGCGCCTCGACGGCCCGGTCGGCGATCTCTTCGGGCGCCCCCGAGACGTCGACGGAAACCCCAGCCTCATCCGCCCCGAGCTCCTGCAACGTGGCGAACTGGGAATCAAGGAGCGCCGTAGGCATGAAGTGCCCCTGCCGATGCGACATCCGCTCCTCGATGAGGGCCCGCTCACCGGTGAGGTGGACGAAGACGACGCCCGGCGCAGCCGCCCGCAGCCGGTCCCGGTAGCTCCGCTTCAGCGCCGAACTGCTGACCACCCCGCCGCGCCCCGCACGCCCGTGCGCCCAGGTGCCGATGGCGTCGAGCCAGGGCCACCTGTCGTCATCGGTGAGCGGCGTGCCGGAGGACATCTTCCGGACGTTCTCCGCCGGGTGGAAGTCGTCGCCCTCGGCGTAGGGGACGCCGAGCCGGTCCGCGAGCAGGGGGCCGATCGTGGTCTTGCCGGTCCCTGCCACGCCCATGACTACGACGACGTGAGTGGTGTGCTGGTGCCGCATCGTGCTCTCGCTGTCTTCATCGACATCGGTCGGTTCGTTCACGTCACTGAAACCCATTAGGTCTGACGAATTCAAGAGTCTGTGACATAAAAGTCTGACTTATTGTTCCCGGTCCTCTCCTCGTAGGCTTCCGTCATGACCGCACAGGCCCGAGGGCTGCACTCCCGCGTACTGGAAAGCCTCGGGCCCGCCATCACCGCGGGCGAGTATCCGCCGGGCAGCGTGTTGCGCACGGACGAGCTGGCCCAGCGCTTCGAGGTGTCCCGTTCCGTGATGCGCGAGGCGGTCCGCGTCCTGGAGTCCATGCATCTCGTCGCGTCCCGGCGCCGCGTGGGCGTGACCGTGCTGCCCACCGAGCAGTGGAACGTCTACGACCCGCAGGTCATCCGGTGGCGCCTCGCCGGTGCCGACCGGCCGCGCCAGCTGCGCTCCCTCACGGTGCTGCGCTCCGCGATCGAACCCGTCGCCGCGGGACTCGCCGCGCGCCACGCCACCGCCGAGCAGTGCGCCGAGCTCACCGCGTGCGCCCTCGGCATGGTCGCCCACTCGCGCGGCCACCAGCTGGAGGGCTATCTGAAGCACGACGTCGCCTTCCACCGGGTCATCCTCAACGCCTCGGGCAACGAGATGTTCGCCCGGCTCGGCGACGTCGTCGCCGAGGTCCTGACCGGACGTACCGCCCACCAGGTGATGTTCGAGGACCCGGACCCGCCCGCCGTCACCCTGCATGTGCGGGTCGCCGAGGCGGTGCGCGAGGGCGACGCGGCCCGCGCCGAGGCGCTGACCCGCGAGATCGCCGAAGGGGCGCTGCAGGAGCTGGACATCCTCGCCCCCTGAGGCGGGGGCCCACCGCGCGGTCGGCGACAATGGACCCCATGTCCCGACGCTCCTCCCGCACCGCACGCACCGCACGCCCGACGTGCTGCCCCTGCGGCCACCCCGAGCCGTACGAGAAGTGCTGCGGCGTCCTGCACCGGGGCGAGGCCGCCGCGGCCACGCCCGAGCAGCTGATGCGCTCCCGCTACAGCGCGTTCGCGGTCCGGGACGAGGCGTACCTGCTGCGCACCTGGCACCCGGCCACCCGGCCGCCCCGCGTGGAGTTCGACCTGGCGATGCGCTGGACCGGCCTGGAGATCGAGGACACCACCGAGGGCACGGCGTTCCACACGACGGGCACGGTCACGTTCCGGGCCAGTTACACGGACAGCGGCCGCAAGGACGCACTGCACGAACGCAGCCGCTTCGAGCGGACCGACGGCGCCTGGGTGTACGTCGACGGCACGTTCATCGACTGACGGGCGGCACGGCCGGGTTCGGGGGCGCGGGCGCATCCCGGACCTGCCGAAGGCCGGGCGCAGCGTGCACCACGCCGCACGCCCCCGGCGTGCACCCGTCGCGACCCGGCCATCGCGTGGACCGTGCGCGTGGGGCTGGTGGGAAACATGGATTCACACGGGGTGTGAACGCGCCGCCCGCCACCGGCCACCGCCCGCTCCGAAACCCCGCCCACGGGCCCAAATGCCCTGGCCCGCCCGCCTGTTCGAGGTGCGGGAACGCCCCCGCACATGGCGGGAACCGCCGCTGCGGCCGACCGTCACCGCCAGTAACGTCTGCCTGCCCCCTGTCCCGTACGCAGTCCCGTACGCCGTGCGAAGGAAGTGGCGCCCGATGGCCGACACCGGACAGCACCAGCAGAGTTACGAGCGCTACATGGGCGGCAGCCCCGAGGCGGAACGGCGGCTTTTCGAGCGGCTCGCCCAGGAGCTGATGAAGGTCCAGGAGAAGAACCGGCGCGCGGCACGGGCGGGCGGCCTGGAACGCACCCTGCACGCCAAGGCCGCACTCGGCGTCGAGAACGGCCGGCTGCGCTTCCGCGACGACCTGCCCGACGCCCTGCGGCACGGCTTCGCACAGCCGGGCGCCGCATACCCGGCGACCGTACGGCTGTCCAATGCGAGCGGCATACGGCAGGCCGACGGCGCGCCCGATCTGCGCGGCGCCGCCGTGCGCGTGACGGTGTCCGGCGAGGAGAGCCACGACCTGCTCGCCACCAACCACCCGGTGTCGCACGCCCGTGACGCCCGTGAGTTCGTCGCCTTCGCCAAGGCCATGGCGGGCGCCACGGGCCCCCTGGGCAAGGCGATCGGACTGCTCGTCAAACTCCCGCTCGCCGTCGGCCTCTCCGCCGCCACCCGCATGCGCCGCAACGTCCAGGCCGCCACCCGGCACGCCGTCGACAGCCTGGCGGGGGAGACGTACTGGAGCCGCAGCGCCATCCTGTGGGGCGAGGCGGGACCGGTCCGCTATCTGCTGCGCCCCGCGGGCAACAACACCACGAGGACGGACACCGAGGGCCGCGACCCGCAGTATCTGCGCCGCGAGCTGGAGACCCGGCTCGCCCGCCAGGACATCGCCTTCGACCTGTGCGTCCAGCGGTACGTCGACGAGCAGCGCACCCCCGTCGAGGACGGCTCCGTGGAGTGGCTCGAGTCCGTCGCGCCCCCGGTGCCCGTCGCCACGCTCACCGTCCCCAGCCAGGACCTCGACACCGCGGAGGCACGCGCGGCGGGCGGCCGGGTCGAGGCGCTCGGCTTCAACCCCTGGTTCACCACCGACGCGTTCCGCCCGCTCGGCAACCTCAACCGCGCCCGCAAGGCCGCGTACGAGGCGAGCGCCGCGCACCGCAACGGACTGCGCTTCGTCACCGAGGAGCCGCTGCGCAACAAGGTGCTCGGCGTGCCCGTCGGCGCCGCGTTCCGGCTCCTGAACCGCTATGTGCCGTGGTACAAGCTGCCGTTGGAGGCGAGCCTGCTCAACCTCGTCTTCCTGCGGAAGGCACTGCGCCGCCTCAACCTCATCGACACCGACCCGCACGAGGCGCCGCCGAAGGCCGTCCCCGTTCCCGCGCCCCTCGACGAGAGCCTGCGCACCGCGCGGTCGTACGACGGGACGTACAACGATCTCTCCGCGCCCCGGATGGGTGCCGTCGGCGCGCCCTTCGGACGCAACCTCAAGCCGGACTACCGGCCCGACCTCTTCGACACCCCGAACCCGGTCACCGTCAGCCGCCAACTCCTGTACCGCGACACGTTCCTGCCCGCGACCTCGCTGAACGTGCTTGCCGCCGCCTGGATCCAGTTCCAGGTCCACGACTGGGTCAACCACCGCCGCCACAAGCCGGGCGGCAAGGCCGTCGAGGTGCCGCTGCCGCCCGGCAGCACCTGGCACAACACGCCCGGCGGGCCCGCCGAGCGTGTGATGCGCTTCGCCGAGAACGAGGGCATCGAGCTGCCCGGCGAGCAGCCGCCGCTCCTCTTCGCCAACGTCGCGTCGCACTGGTGGGACGGCTCCGAGGTGTACGGCGAGAGCGAGCAGACCGCGCGGTATCTGCGCGAGCCCGACGGCGGCGCCGAACTCCGCCTGGAGGACGGGCACTTGCCCATCAGCCAGAACGGCATCCCGCTGACCGGCTTCGCCGAGAGCTGGTGGCTCGGCCTGAGCGCCATGCACACCCTCTTCGCCCGCGAGCACAACGCGGTCTGCGACGCGCTGCGGCGCGCCTACCCGTCGATGAGCGCGGAGAGCCGCTACCACACGGCGCGCCTCGTCGTCTCCGCCCTCATCGCCAAGATCCACACCGTGGAGTGGACCCCCGCGATCCTCGCCACCGAGGCCATCGACCTCGGCCTGCACACCAACTGGGACGGCCCGCCCGACAGTTGGCTCAGCAAGCTCGGCCTGTGGCTCCTGGAGTCCCACTCGCTGACCGGCATCCCCAAGACGCTCCCCGACCACCACGGCGTGCCCTACTCCCTGACCGAGGACTTCGTCACCGTCTACCGCATGCACCCGCTGATCCCCGACGACTTCGAGATGCGCGAGCACCACTTCGGGCAGCGCCTGGAGACCCTCGGCTTCCACGACATCCAGGGCGGCGCCGCCGAGGCGGCCATCCGCAAGACGGGCCTCGCCGACACCCTGTACTCCTTCGGCATCGCCCACCCGGGCGCGATCACGCTCCACAACTTCCCGCGCGCACTGCAGCAGTTCGAGCGCGACGGCGAGATCATCGACCTGTCCGTCGTCGACCTCGTGCGCACCCGCAGGCGCGGCGTGCCCCGCTACAACGACTTCCGCGCGGGCCTGCACAAGCCGCGCATCCGGCGCTTCGAGGACCTCACCGAGGACCCCGAGACCGTGGCACGGCTCAAGGACGTCTACCACTCGGTCGACGAGATCGACACGGTCGTCGGCCTGTTCGCCGAGAACCCGCCGCACGGCTTCGGCTTCAGCGACACGGCCTTCCGCATCTTCATCCTCATGGCCACCCGGCGGCTGCAGAGCGACCGCTTCCTCACCGTCGACTTCCGCCCCGAGATCTACACCCCGCTCGGCATCGACTGGGTCCAGAAGGGCGGCATGAAGTCCGTCCTGCTGCGGCACGCCCCGGAACTCGCGGGGCTCCTGCCGCGCGGCGCGAGCGCGTTCGCCCCCTGGCGCCAGGTGCAGCCGGTGAACGGCGGCGCCGGTCGTGCCGGCTGAGGGGCACGTGCCCGCCGAAGGGCACGCGGGCCATCCGGGCCTGGCCGACCTGTTCGCCAGGCCCCTCCTGGAGACCGTCTGGCGGCGCCGCACCCACCGTGTGAGCCGCGGCGCCGACGTCCCCGCGGGCTCGATGAGCCACCGCTCGACGCATGAGCCGCGTCCCCTGTCCGAGCTGGAGGAGGCGGTCCTCATCGCGCTGACCGGCTGCACCGGTCTGACGATGCCCGACCGCCCCTTCGACGACCCGCGCGACGGCACGCCCATCATGGCCAAGCCCAACATGACCATGGCGGGCCGCACCGCGGGCAGCCCCGACAACGCGCAGGCCACGCACTTCTTCCTGATCAACGACTCGGGCACGTACTTCCTGCGCAGGCTGCCCCCGGCCCCCGGCACGCCCCTCGACGCGACGAGCCTGGTCGAGCGGGCCCGGCAGGCGAAGGTCCGCGTCCTCGACCACCGGCTCGACGTCGCCGAGGGGCTGCGGGACTTCCCGGCCTACCTCGACTCGAACCGCTTCCTGTCCAACCTCCCGGGAACGACGGTCCTGTTCCCCGTGGTCGACCTCTCCCACCAGTACATCAACGCCCTGATGTATCTGCTCACCCAGCCCGACGACGTCCGCCCCACCCTCGTCGACGACCGCAACTTCTACCGCCCCGCCGGGGTGAAGAAGTGGATCCGCAACGGCTTCCTCAACGGCGACCTGAAGCTCCCGCTCGGCGCGCTCGGCCCGCTGCGCACCCAGATCGAGGCGGACCTGCTCCTGCAGAACCTGATGCTGACCGCCGAGGCGATGGGGCTCGGCGCCTGGATCCACGCCTCCGTCAACCCGCAGATCGCCCTGGGCGACCCGAAGTTCTCCCGCGCCTACGGCAGGATGCTCGGCTTCTCCTTCGTCACCCCGCGCTGGCGCCTGCCCGACCTGTGGCGCTGGCACGTCCCCCTCCCCAAGTACGCGACGGTGCGCTCCCACCCCGTGGGCCTCACGTCCCCCGACGGCGAGCCCCTGATCGTCGCGTCCTGCCCGCCCGCCCACCGCACGATGCGCGCCGCCGTCGACGCGGTCGTCCGCGACAAGTTCGGCCCCGGCGGGGTCTACTCCGACAAGGACGTCTTCGCCCGCATCTACAAGAACGACTACGGCCAGCGGTACTTGGCCGAGGCGGGCGCGTACGAGGACCGTGTCATCGACTGCACGCGCGACATCTGCGCGTACATCCACGACACCCACCGGCGCTTCCCCGCGCACACGGACGCGATCCACGTCCCTGGGGTGTGGTTGCAGGTCCACCACGTGGAGGAGGAGTACTACGAGAGGTTCTTCACCGGTGGGCTCACGGAGGTGCACCGTCGGCACGAGGGCCTCTGGGACGGGTGAACTCCGGAGGGAGACTGCCCCCCTCACCCCAGCGCAGGCACCACGCAGTCGATGACGAACGGCCCGGGCTCCGACAGGCCCCGCTTCAGGGCCGCGCCGAACTCCTCGGCGGTGGCGGCCCGTTCCGCGGGGACGCCCATGCCCCGGGCCAGCGCGACGAAGTCGAGGGAGGGTCCTGAGAGGTCGAGCAGGGGGTGGGCGCGTGGCCCGCGCGGGGCCGCGCCCACCGCGCGCAGCTCCAGGTTGAGGATCGCGTACGAGCGGTTGTCGAAGACGACGGTCGTGACGTCGAGGGACTCACGCGCCTGGGTCCACAGGGCCTGCGGCGTGTACATCGAGGCCCCGTCGCCGACGAGCGCGAGGACGGGACGCCCGGGGCAGGCGACCGCCGCGCCCACGGAGAGCGGAAGCCCCTGCCCCATCGCCCCGCCGGTCAGCGTCAGTACGTCGTGGGGCGGTGAGCCGGCCGTCGCGCCGGGCAGCCAGATGCCGGAGGTGTTCGCCTCGTCGACGACGACGGCGCCCTCGGGGAGCAGCGCCCCGATGACGGCGGCGGCGGACTCGGCGGTGAGTTCACCGGTGGGCAGCGCGGGGCGGAGGGCCTCCGCCCGTACCGGGGAGGCGCCGGGCGACACCACTTCGGCGAGCCCTTCGAGCGCCGCGGTCACGTCCTCGGCGCCCGCCGCGAGCGTGTGCACGGCGCACCCCTCGGGCACGAGGGCGCTGTCCTGCCCGGGGTAGGCGAAGAAGGAGACCGGCGACGCGGCCCCGGCGAGCACCAGGTGGCGTACGCCCGCGAGTTGGCGCTGTGCGCCGGACGCGAGGTAGGCGAGGCGCTCGACGACGGGGCGGCCCGCGCCGCGCTCCAGGCGGGCCGGGAAGGTCTCGCAGAGGAGCTTCGCGCCGGTCGCCGCCGCGACCCGTGCCGCGGAGGTGAGCCCGGCCCCGCGCGCGGCCTCCCCGCCGAGCAGCAGGGCCGTGCGCCCGCCGGAGCGCAGCGCGTCGGCGGCGCCGGTCACCGCGTCCACGGACACGAGGCCGCGGCGCGCCACGGGGGGCCGCGCGGCCGCGGTCGGCCCGTCCGCCCGGGTCCAGGACACGTCGGCGGGCACGACCAGTGTGGCGATGCCACCGGGCGGCCCGGCCGCCGCGGCGACGGCGTCCGCGACATCACCGGCCAGTTCGGCGGCGTGGTACGTGCGCCGGGTCCAGCCGGAGACCGTACGGGCGAGCGCCTCGATGTCGGACTCCAGGGGTGCGTCGAGCCGCTTGTGGCGCAGCGCGTGGTCGCCGACGACGTTGACGAGCGGGGTGGCGGCGCGGCGCGCGTTGTGCAGGTTGGCGAGGCCGCCCGCGAGCCCGGGGCCCAGGTGGAGCAGGGTGCACGCGGGGTGTCCCGTCATCCGCCCGTACCCGTCGGCCGCGCCGGTGGCCACGCCTTCGAAGAGGCACAGCACGGGCCGCAGTTGCGGCACGTCGTCGAGCGCGGCCACGAAGTGCATCTCGGAGGTCCCGGGATTGGCGAAGCAGACGCGGACACCCGCACCCACGAGGCCGTCGATCAGGATCTGCGCTCCGTTCGGCATGGCGCTCCGCCTCTGCTCGGTGGCTCTGCCCGGTGGTGGGGGCGCCCGGATGCGTCGGGTGTCCGGCGTCGGCGCCCGCCGCCCGGCTCAGGGGGAGGTGCCAGTCTTCACGGAGTCCGGCCCTGGTCGGCAGCCGGGATCCGGCCAGCCGCGCCGGACGGCCCGCCGGGCCCGAACCTGCGCCGGTAGTCCGTCGGGCTGAGCCCCGTCTCGCGGCGCAGCCGGGCCCGCAGGTTGGCGGCGGTGCCGAGGCCGCTGTGCCGTGCGACGACGTCGAGGCGCGGCTCGCCGCGTTCGATGAGGCGGCAGGCGAGCGCCACGCGTTCGCCGGTGAGCCAGGCCAGCGGGGTGGTGCCGAGCTGGGCGCGGAAGCGGCGGTGCAGGGTGGCGGGGCTGACCCCGGCGCGGGCCGCGAGTCCCGGCACGGTGAGCGGGTCGCCGAGCCGCTCCTGCGCCCAGTCGAGCAGCGGGGCGAGCGACTCGTCCCGCACCTGTGGAACGGGGCGTTCCACGAACTGCCGCTGGCCGCCGTCCCGGTGGGCGGCGAAGACGAGCCGCCTGCTCACGGAGTTGGCGATCTCGGCGCCGAAGTCCCTGCGCACGAGGTGAAGTCCCAGGTCGAGCGCGGCCGCACTGCCCGCGGCGGTGAGGATGTCGCCGTCGTCGACGAAGAGCACGTCCGGTTCGAGCCGCACGGCCGGAAAGCGCTCCCGGAAGGAGTCGGCCCACTGCCAGTGCGCGGTGGCCCTGCGCCCGTCGAGCACCCCGGCCTCGGCGAGGGTGAAGGCGCCGCTGCAGAACCCCACGAGCCGGGCGCCGCGCGCGTGCGCCCGGCGGATGGTGTCGAGGACTGCGGGCCGCCGCGGCACGTCGGTGTCGGGCCGGTTGGGCACGATCACGGTGTCCGCGGAGTCGGCGGCGTCGAGCCCGCGGACCCCGGTGAGCGTGAAGAACCCGTCGCGCATCGGGGTGTCGGGCCGCGGCGAGCAGAGCGCGAAGTCGTACAGGTCACGGCCGAGTTCGGGTCTGCGCAGGCCGAACACCTCGGTGGCGCAGCCGAGTTCGAAGGGGTTGGAGTTCTCGTCGACGATCACGACGACGCGGTGCGGACGGCCGTCCTGCGACGGCTGAGAGGATCCTTGTGGCATGTGCGATTTCTAGCACTCACCGGCGATGCCCGGCACGGGCGAGGATCGCCTCATGAGCACCGAACCCCTCTCCCTCGACCACGCCTTCGCCTCCTTCGACGCCCTGTGGAGCCCCCGCATCGTCACGCGGGTCAACGACTACGACGTACGCGTCGCGAAGGTCGAGGGCGAGCACGTCTGGCACGTCCACGACGACACCGACGAGTTCTTCCTCGTACTCGGCGGTGAACTCCACATCGATCTGCGCGAGGTCGCGGGGGAGCGCCGCGTGACCCTCGCGCAGGGCTCCGTCTTCACGGTCCCGCGCGGCACCGAGCACCGGCCGTGCGCCCCCAAGGGCGCCCGGATCCTGCTCTTCGAGCCCACCGGGACCTCCACCGTGGGCGATCGCCACGACGAGGTCCCGGCCCATGTGGACGCGACGACGGGGCACGCGCTCACCGTCTGAGGTCCGGGCGGCCCCGGGTCACGCGAGCCCGGGGACCGTCGAGATCAGCAGGTCGATCAGCTTGATCCCGACGAACGGCGCGATGAGCCCGCCCAGGCCGTAGACGGCGAGGTTGCGGCGCAGCAGGTCGTGCGCGGAGGCCGGGACGTAGCGGACTCCGCGCAGGGCCAGCGGGATCAGGGCGATGATGATCAGCGCGTTGAAGATGATCGCCGAGGTGATCGCCGAGGTCGGGCTGTGCAGGCCCATGATGTTCAGCGCCTCCAGGCCCGGATAGGCCCCGGTGAACATGGCCGGGATGATCGCGAAGTACTTCGCGACGTCGTTCGTGATCGAGAAGGTCGTCAACGCGCCCCGGGTGATGAGGAGTTGCTTGCCGATCTCGACGATCTCGATGAGCTTGGTCGGGTTGGAGTCCAGGTCCACCATGTTCCCGGCCTCCTTGGCGGCCGAGGTGCCGGTGTTCATGGCCACGCCCACGTCCGCCTGGGCGAGCGCGGGCGCGTCGTTCGTGCCGTCGCCCGTCATCGCGACCAGCTTGCCGCCCTCCTGCTCCTGCTTGATCAGCAGCAGCTTGTCCTCGGGCGTGGCCTCGGCCAAGTAGTCGTCCACGCCCGCCTCCTGGGCGATGGCGCGGGCGGTCAGCGGATTGTCGCCGGTGATCATGACCGTGCGGATGCCCATGCGGCGCAGCTCGGCGAAGCGCTCCCTGATCCCGTCCTTGACGACGTCCTTGAGCTGGATGGCGCCGAGCACCCGCGGCCCGTCCCAGTCGTGCACCGCGACGAGCAGCGGGGTGCCGCCCGCCTGCGCGATCGCGTCGGTGTACTGGCGCGCCTCGGTCGGCACGCGCCCGCCGTACATCTCCACCCAGGCGATCACCTGGGCGGCCGCGCCCTTGCGGATCGCGCAGAGCGCCCCGTTGTCCCAGCGCAGATCGACGCCGCTCATCCGGGTCTGCGCGCTGAACTCCACGAACCGGGCGTGGCTCAACTCCCCGTCCGCGGGCTCCCGCAGGCCGTACGCGTTCTTCGCCAGGACGACGATGGAGCGGCCCTCGGGCGTCTCGTCGGCCAGCGAGGAGAGCTGCGCGGCGTCGGCGAGGGCGAGTTCGTCGATGCCGGGCAGCGGCACGAAGGCCGCCGCCTCGCGGTTGCCGAGCGTGATGGTGCCCGTCTTGTCCAGCAGCAGGGTGTTGACGTCGCCCGCCGCCTCGACCGCGCGGCCGCTCATCGCGAGGACGTTGCGCTGCACGAGCCGGTCCATGCCCGCGATGCCGATGGCCGACAGGAGCGCGCCGATCGTCGTCGGGATGAGCGTGACGAGCAGGGCGACCAGGACCGTTGTGGACTGGGGCGCCCCGGCGTAGGAGGCCATCGGCTGGAGCGAGACGACGATGAGGATGAAGATGACGGTGAGCGCGGCGAGCAGGATGTTGAGCGCTATCTCGTTGGGCGTCTTCTGCCGGGCCGCGCCCTCGACCAGCGCGATCATGCGGTCGATGAAGGAGTTGCCGGGCCGGGAGGTGACCCGCACGACGATGCGGTCGGAGAGCACCGTCGTACCGCCGGTGACGCCGCTGCGGTCGCCGCCCGACTCGCGGATGACCGGGGCCGATTCGCCGGTGACGGCGGATTCGTCGACGGCGGCGACCCCCTCGACGACCTCGCCGTCGGCCGGGATCGCCTCGCCCGCCTCGACGATGACGAAGTCGAAGGGCTGGAGTTCGGCCGCGGACACGGCCTCCGTCGAGGCGCGGTCGAGGTCGATGCCGACCCGCCAGTTGTCGCGCAGGCGCAGCGCCACCGTGTCCGTGCGCGCCTTGCGCAGCGAGGCCGCCTGCGCCCTGCCGCGGCCCTCGGCGACTGCCTCCGCGAGATTGGCGAAGATCACGGTCAGCCACAGCCAGCCGCCGATGACCCAGGTGAACACGGCGGGGTGCAGCAGCGCGGAGAGCGTGGTGAGCACGGCGCCGACGGCGACGACGAACAGGACGGGGGTGCGCAGCAGTGCGCGGGGGTGCAGTTTCCGTACGGCCTCCGGCAGGGCGGCGATCAGATGCCGCGGCTGGAACACCCCTGCGGGGCGGCGTCGTGCGGAGCGCGGCCCTGCCGGGGGCGCGGGAGAAGGGGCAGCGACGGGGGCTGCCGTGGGGGCGGGGGGAAGCATGCGGGGGAATCTAAGGCTCCGGAGGCCGTTGAAGCCCTTGTGGAGTGGGGTATTTGCGGCTCTCTTACGGGGGCTCGGCGGGCCGCGTCAAGCCTCCGTCAAGGCCGCGGCGACCGGCGTCAGGGCGGCGTCAACGCGGGCCGAACCGGTGTTCGCCGTCCCGCAGACTGATCGGCGCGGGGGGAACGCCGACCGTCCGGCCGCGGTCACGAGGGGGAC
>NZ_JBHYJI010000016.1:0-43783 GCF_042740435.1 Streptomyces sp. NPDC059002
GCGGCTTTTCGTGCGCTGAGCGCGCAGTTCCCCGCGCCCCTGACGGGGCCCTTACGGGGCCACGTCGTCGCGGCGTACCGAGAGGAGGTCCTCGAGCTGCTCCTCGCGGGCCTGGGCCGCGACGAAGAGGAGTTCGTCGCCCGCCTCCAGGGAGTCGTCCGCGGTCGGCGCGAGGACGCGCGTGCCGCGGATGATCGTGACCAGGGACGTGTCCTCGGGCCACTGGACGTCGCCGACCTGCGTGCCCGCGAGGGCCGACTCGGGCGGCAGCGTCAGCTCGACGAGGTTCGCGTCGCCGTGGCTGAAGCGGAGCAGGCGCACCAGGTCGCCGACGCTCACCGCCTCCTCGACGAGCGCGGACATCAGGCGCGGCGTGGAGACCGCGACGTCGACGCCCCAGGACTCGTTGAAGAGCCACTCGTTCTTGGGGTTGTTCACGCGGGCGACCACCCGCGGGACGCCGTACTCGGTCTTGGCGAGCAGCGAGACGACGAGGTTGACCTTGTCGTCGCCGGTCGCGGCGATCACGACGTTGCAGCGCTGCAGCGCCGCCTCGTCGAGCGAGGTGATCTCGCAGGCGTCGGCGAGCAGCCACTCGGCCTGCGGGACGCGCTCGACCGAGATGGCGGTCGGCGCCTTGTCGATGAGAAGGACCTCGTGGCCGTTCTCCAGGAGCTCACCGGCGATGGAACGGCCCACCGCGCCTGCTCCGGCAATGGCGACCCTCATCAGTGACCGCCTTCCTCGGGGCCTTCGGCGAACGCCGCCTCGACCTTGTCCACGTCGCCGGTGCGCATCATCACGTGCACCAGATCGCCTTCCTGCAGCACCGTCTGGGAGGTGGGCAGGACCGCCTCGCCCAGCCGGGTGAGGAAGGCGACGCGTACGCCGGTCTCCTCCTGGAGGCGGCTGATCTTGTGCCCGATCCAGGACTGCGAGGCATGCACCTCGGCGAGCTGCACCCCACCGGTGGGGTCCCGCCACAGCGGTTCGGCGCCGGACGGGAGCAGCCGGCGCAGCATCTGGTCGGCGGTCCAGCGGACCGTGGCGACCGTCGGGATGCCGAGGCGCTGGTAGACCTCGGCGCGGCGCGGGTCGTAGATGCGGGCCGCGACGTTCTCGATGCCGAACATCTCGCGCGCCACCCGCGCGGCGATGATGTTCGAGTTGTCGCCGCTGGAGACGGCGGCGAAGGCGCCCGCCTCCTCGATGCCCGCCTCGCGCAGGGTGTCCTGGTCGAAGCCGACACCGGTGACGCGGCGGCCGCCGAAGCCGGAGCCGAGGCGGCGGAAGGCCGTGGGGTCCTGGTCGACCACGGCGACCGTGTGCCCCTGTTGTTCAAGGTTCTGCGCGAGAGCGGACCCGACTCTCCCGCAGCCCATGATGACGATGTGCACCTGTCCTTTACCCCGCACTCCTGGTCATCCCGCTGACCTGCGAAAACATCGTGCTCACTCTTCTCTCTCAGTCTGCTGGCAACAACGGGGCAACAGCGTGCGGCGTTGCCAAGAGACGAGCTTAAGCCGCAACCGGGCCCTTGCACTCACCCGCGTAGCCGCGAAAGGGCCCGGCGGGGGACGGGTCCCCCGCCGCCGTCCGCCCGATCGCGGGCTGATAGGCGCCCGATAGCCCGCGTCCCTGCAATGGATCGGGACAGGGCGGCGACGCGCCGAGGGTCGGACGAGGACGGCGGGCATGGTGGCGAACAGGCTTGGCGGAGATTTCACCGGGGTCGTGCTCGGACCCGGCGACCCGGAGTACGACACGGCGCGCCGGGTGTGGAACGGCACGGTCGACCGGCGGCCCGCGCTGATCGCACGCTGCCGGGCGGCCGGGGACGTCGGTGCCGCCCTGCGGTACGCGGTGGCCGAGGGGCTGCCCGTCTCGGTGCGCGGCGGCGGGCACAACGTCGCGGGCACCGCGGTCGCCGACGGGGCGCTCCTGATCGATCTGTCGCCGATGCGGGAGGTGACGGTCGACGCCACCGCGGGGCTCGCCACGGCGGGCGGCGGCTGTCTCCTCGGCGACCTGGACGCGGCCACCACGCCGTACGGCCTCGCCTGCCCCGCCGGGGTGGTCTCGCACACCGGGCTCGGCGGTCTGACCCTGGGCGGCGGCTATGGCTGGCTCGCCCGGAAGTGGGGGCTGACCTGCGACCACCTGATCGCCGCCGAGGTCGTCCTGGCGGACGGGAGCGTCGTCGAGGCCACTGAGCACACCCACCCCGAGCTGCTCGGGGCGCTGCGCGGCGGCGGCGGGAACTTCGGCGTGGTCACCCGCTTCACGCTGCGGCTGCGGCCGGTCGCCCCCGGGTACTTCCGGCGCGCGGTGTACCCGGTGGCCCAGGCGGGTCCCGTGCTCGCCGCCTACCAGGAGTTCGCGGAGGGGCAGGGCACCGATCTGCACGCGGTCGGCACGCTGCGGCGCGCGGCGGCGAACGCCTGGGTGCCCGCGGAGCTGGACGGGCGGCCCGCGCTGTATCTGTCCACCGCCTGGTTCGGCGACCCGGAGCGGGGGCCCGCCGCGACGCAGCCGCTGCACGGCGCCGTCGCCCCCGCGGGCGCCACCGAGGAGGTCCTTTCGTACGCCGCGCTCCAGGCACTCGGCGACACCTCGGAGCCGCACGGGCACCGCTACTACACCAAGTCCTGCTATCTCACCGGGATCGCGGCCGCCGCCGACGAACTCGCCGCGGCCACGACGGAGATCCCCGCACCGCTCTCCACCATCGACTTCGAGTTCCTGCGCGGCGCCATCTCCGAGGGCGGCGAAGGCTCCGCGTTCCCCAACCGCGACGCCCCCTACATCTGCACCGCGTCCGCGCACTGGACCGACGCGGCCGACGACGGCCCGAACGCCGCGTGGTCGCGGCGCACCATCGGGCGGCTCGATTCCTGGCGGCACCACGGCGTGTACGTCAATTACCAGGAGGACGCCGGGAATTCCCGCGCCATGGACACCTACGGCGACCGCCGCTACCGGCAACTGGCCGAGGTGAAAAGGAAGTACGACCCGCAGAACCTCTTCCGGGGCAATCAGAACATCCGCCCCAGCGAATGAATCCCCGCGTCAGAAATTCATGATTCAGAAGGAGTGAGGACCATGCAGAAGAGCATCATGGAAACCGCCGGGCACTTCGCACCGCCGCGCACCTGGGGCGCGGAACCGGACGCCTTCATCCGGGCACTGCGCTCCCCTTGGTACGGCCTCGTCGCCGATCTGGAGGACCTCGTCCTGCGGGCCACCGTGGAGTACGCCCACTCCCGGGGGCTGCGGGCGATGTACCTGCCGATGACGACGCGGACCATCACCTGCCCGACGGGGCTCGGCAGCGACTCCGAGCCGGTGCCGGTGACGGTCTCCGGAGTGGACACCTATCTGCCCGACTCCATGCAGTTCCTCCTGGAGTACGGCTGCCGGCTCGCGCCCGGCGGCTGCTACAACGTCCTGCCGTCGTTCCGCGGCGAGCAGCCCGACCGGACCCACCTGGGCCAGTACGTGCACAGCGAGGCCGAAATCCCGGGCGGGCTCGACGACTTGATCGAGTACGTCGAGGGCTATGTGCGCCACCTCGCGGGCAGCATGCTCGACCAGTACGGGGCGCGCCTGGCCGAGCGGGCCGGGGACGTCGCGCACCTGGAGCGGATGGCCACCCACTCCGGCGGCTTCGAGCGGCTCACCTTCGACGAGGCCGCGCGGCTGCTCAGGAACGACGAGGGCACCATCCGCGACGAGGGCGACTGGCGCACGCTCACCAAGCGCGGCGAGCAGCTGCTCATGGAGCGGGTCAGCGAATTCGTCTGGGTCACCCACTTCGACCACCTGTCCAACCCCTTCTACCAGGCGTTCTCCGACAGCAGCCAGCGCAGCGCCAACAACGCCGACCTGCTGTTCGGCATGGGCGAGGTCGTCGGCTCCGGGGAGCGGCACACCGGCAGCGGCGACGTGCGCAAGGCGCTCGCCATGCACGACGTGCCGGAGCGCGACTACGCCTGGTACGTGAACATGAAGGACGAATTCCCCATGCAGACCTCCGGGTTCGGGATGGGCGTCGAGCGGTTCCTGATGTGGGTCCTCAAGCACGACGACATCCGTGACATCCCGCTGATCTCGCGGGTGGCCGAAGAGCAGAAGTGGCCCGAGAGCGTCGACCGCCCCTGAGCGCGCCCCGCCCCCGTACGGAAGGAATTCAGGGCATGCCGAAAATCCTCTTCGCCAACCCCAACAGCCGCGCCATGGTGGCGCGCCCCGAGGACATACCCGTCGACGTACGGCCCTTCTACGACGTCATCGGCGACCGGCTCCTGTGGTCACTGGAGAGCGGTGACATCGCCGTCATTCCCGGTCACGTCAACAAGGACTTCCTCGGCTATCTCGCCGCGACGCTCGGCCTGTTGCCGGAGGAATTCACCGTACTGAGCCTGCGCGACTACACCTCCGCGAGCTGGTACCCGGACAGCAACCCCGAACTCGTCGAGGAACTGCGCGACCGGATCGCGGCGAGCGGCGTCGGCGCCGACGCGTGGACCGTCACCTGCTATCTGCACGACCGGGACGTCGCCCGCTGGGAGACCCTGCTCGGCGTGAACCACGTCGACGCGCAGCCGTTCGCGCAGAACATGGTCGAGCTGGTCAACACCAAGTCCGTGTTCAGGGCGCTCGCGCTGGCCGCCGGAGTGCCGGTCCCGGAGGGCCGTGTCACCGACCCCGGCGCGGAACTCGTCGACGCCGTCACGGAGTTGATGCCGCGCACCGGATCGGTGATCGTCAAGCAGGACCAGAACTCCGGCGGCGACGGCAACGTCCTGGTGACCACCGACCCCGACGTCGTCGGCCTCGGCGCCTACCGGGTGCTGCGGATCACCGGGACGGACCGGGCGCGGATCCGCGCCGCGCTCGAAGAAGTGGGCCTCGCCGAGCCGCCGGTGCTGCCCCGCTACACCGCGGGCGCGCGCATCGTGGTGGAGGTCTACCACCCGTACGCCAAGACGCTCTCCTCGGAGCTGTACGTGCCGCCGCGCACCGCGCCCGTACTGCTCAACTACGGCGACATGCGCATGGAGCCGGTGTGGAAGGGCTACGTCTTCCCGCCGCAGGACCTGGCGGGCACCGACCACGCCCAACTGTGCGCGGACAGCCAGCAGATCGCGCTGCTCGCCCAGCGCATCGGCTATCACGGGCTCATCAACATCGACGCCGTCCTCGACCAGCGGGGACGGATGCTCTACACCGAGTTCAACGGCCGGGCGGGCGGCGCCACGAACATCGACGTCATCGCCCGCAGGCTGCTCGGCGAGGACTATCTGCGCACGCACGTCGTCGTCTCCCACAATTCGCTGCCCGCGCGGAGTCTGGGGGAGTTGCTCGCGCATCTGCGGGCGAGCGGGCGGCTGTTCTCCGCGGAGCGGGGTCATGGGGTCATCGTGGCCACGGACAGCACGCAGACGACCGGGACCGTCGAGCTTGTCTCCATCGGCGTCGACCGGGAGCAGGCCGAAGGGCTTGAAGCGGAGGTCGAGGCGCACCTGCGCTGCGTGGCGGGCGCCTGACCGTTCTCGTGGGCGCGGCAGCCGCGGGTTCGTTGTGGCTGAGCGCGCCCACGCGGCGGAGCCGCACATGTCACAGCCCCGCGCCCCTGACGGGGCGCGGCCCCCCATCTCAACTTGTCGCCTGGAGGCGTCATGCGCATTGGAATCCTCGGCTGGGACCGGGAGGAGACGGAGTCGGTCGGACTGTTGCACGCGGGCAAGGAGCGCGGGCACGACGTCGTGCTGTTCACGCTCGACGACATCGCGCTGACCCGTACCGCCACCGGTTCGGAGCCCACCGCACTCGGCATCCCCGTCCGGCACTTCGACGTCATCGTGTCCCGGGCCGAGCTGCGGCCCGCCACCTTCCAGGCCGATCACGAGCGCTACTCGCTGCTGAGCGAGGTCCCCGGCGTCACCGTGCTCGACCCGGCCGTCACCTACCTCACCACCGAGTGCAAGCTGCAGGGCCTGCACCGGCTCGCCGCCGCGGGCCTGCCCGTCGCGCCCACCCGGTCCTGCGGCTCGCTCGCGGACGTCACCGACGCCCTGGAGGAGTGGGGCCCGCTGGTCCTGAAGCCGTCGTTCGGATACGGCGGCACGGACGTGGAGCGGGTCTTCGACGTCAAGGCCGACCGGGCCGTGATCGACCGGCTGTTCGCGGCGTATCCGATCCTGGTCGGCCAGCCCTATCTGCCGCATCCCGACGGGGACGTACGCATCACGCTGGTCGGCGACGAGCCGGTGCTCAACTGCCGCCGTGTGCCGGTCGGCGGCGACCACTGGAAGGCCAACATCATGCAGGGCGCGCGGTCCGTGCCCTTCGAACCCACCGACGAACTGCTCGACGTCTCCCGCAGGGCGGCCCGCCTCATGGGCATCTCCATCGCCGCCCTCGACTTCCTGCCGAGCCCGGACGGCTACCGGATCGTCGAGATCAACAACACCCCCGGCTGGTACTTCGTCGACGAGGAGGAGCAGCGGCGCATCTGCCATGCGGTCCACCGGTTCCTGGAGCGGACGGTATGACGAGCGTGCAGGAACCACCCGCGCCGCACACGGCGGGACCCGCGGCCGAGGGGGGCGGGCGCAGGCCGGGCCGCCTCCGGGCCGTCGCCGAACTGCCGCGTGCCGTGAAACTCGGCCTCGCCACCCTCTTCGTCATGAACGCCGCGACCTACGTGGCCTTCCCGCTCCTCGCCGTGAAGCTCACCACGGTCGACCACGCGTCGGCCGTGCAGATCGGCACCACCCTGACCGTCTTCCTGCTCGCCGCCCGGCTGACGCCCGTCGTCGCGGGGCCGCTCGCCGACCGCTACGACCCGCGCATCGTCATGGCGGTCGGCGCGCTCTCGCGCGGCGTGGGCTTCCTCGGCCTCGGGCTCGGCCACGGCACGGGGCAGCTCATCGCCTCCGCGTTCCTCGCCGGAGTGGGGGCCATCTACGAGGCGCCGGTCAGCGCGATGCTGGCCGCGCTGCCCGAACCCCTGCGGTCCCGCGCGTTCGCCATGGAGAACGCGCTCCTGAACGCCGGGGTGATCGGCGGGCCCGCCCTCGCCGCGGCGCTGCTCGCGGTGGGGCCCCGGGCGCCGTTCGTGGCCAGCGGGGTGCTCTTCGTCCTGCTGCTCCTGGTGGTCCGCGGGATCACGATGCCGGCCGGGGCGGGCCGCCATGAGGCGCCGCAGAGCGTGCCGCGGCACTTCAAGAACGTGCTCGGCCACCGCTGGTTCGTCGGCTTCTGGCTGCTGATGCTGCCCTGGTGGTTCCTCTTCACCCAGCTGGGAGTCGCGGTTCCGCTGCGCTCGGACGCGCTGGCCGACACCAGCTGGATCAGCGTCCTCTATCTGGCGAACGGCGTCGTCGGCATCACCAGCATCCTGTTCGTGAAGCGGCTCCACGACCGCTACGGGGCGCGCATGATGCCCGCGCTCGGCTATCTCCTGGTGGCCGTCGGATTCGGCGCGGTGACGCTCAGCCAGTCGCCGTGGTGGCTGCTCGCCTGCGTGGCGGTGTACTCCGTCGGCGAGACGGTCATCCTCTTCTCCTCGCAGCTCATCCTCGCCTCGTTCGCGGGCGGTTCCACGCGCGCCAGCTTCTTCGGTGTGTACGCCGGGTCGTGGGCGCTCGGCGGCAGCGTCGGCAACTACGTCGGCAGCAGGCTCGCCGCCGATCCGCTCAGCCATGCGCCCTGGCTGCTCTTCGGAGCCGTGGGGCTCGTCGCGGCCGCCGTCGCCGCGCTGACCTTCTCCCGCCGTGAGATCTGAGGAGCCGACATGCCGAACATGACAGGGACGACGACGCTGCCGGAGGCCGGGCGGAGCCCGGCCCACCGGCGGCTGATGTCCGTGCTCGACGGGTCCTTCGTGGACTACCGGGTCATCGACCACGAGGCGGAGGGGCACACCCTGCGCGCCAGCGACCTGCGCGGTCACGAACCGGCGAAGGCGGCCAAGTGCATGGTGGTGCAGGTGCGCAAGAAGGCCACGGACGCGCGGGTGACGGTGCTCGCCGTCGTGCCGGGGGACCGGCGGGTCGACTTCAAGAAGGTGCGGCGGCTGTTCGGCGGGGCGGACGCCTCACTGGCCGACCAGTCGCTCGCGGAGCGGATCACGGGCTGCGTCAGCGGCTGCATCATCCCGTTCTCCTTCGACGCCGGGCTGCACCTGGTCGTCGATCCGGGACTGCTGGTCCACGACGAGATCTACTTCAACGCGGCACGGCTCGACCAGTCGATCGCCCTCGACACGGAGCACTTCCGTGCGCTCAGCGATCCGCTGGTGGCGCCGATAGCGCGCTAAGCGCTCCGCGGGAAGTACGGTCCACATCTGCGGGTGCGTCGTGGCTGGTCGCGCAGTTCCCCGCGCCCCTTCGGGGCGCACCCGAACCGCACCGGACAGGCCCTAGGGACAGGCCCCGGGCGGGCGCACGCGCAGGTTCAGGACCCCGACGGCTCCGCGCCGCTCGGGGTCCGCGTGCGGGCGCGGAACGCCCGGCCCTTGGCGCGGTTCCCGCACTCCGCCATCTGGCACCACGTGCCCGAGCGGTTCTTCGAGTGGTCGTAGAAGACCCACAGGCAGTCCTCGGCCGGGCAGACCTTCAGGCGCGGCCAGGTGCCCTCGCGGGCGGCCGCGTCCACCAGGGCGAGGATGCGGCCGAGCGCGGTGCGTACCCCGGTCCGCTCCTCGGGGCCGACGTAGGAGGTGCCGTCGTCGCGGAACCGCAGCCGGATCACGGTGTCCGCGGCGAGCGTGTCGAGGGTGCGTGCGGCCGCCGGGTCCATGGGGCGCCCGGAGTGGGTCGCGGCCAGTGCGCGCAGGGCCTCGCGGACCTCGAGCGCGGTCTGCCAGGCGGCGTCGTCGACGGTGGTCCCGGCGCCGATGAGCTCGCGTCCGGTGAGCCAGGACCGCAGGTCGTCGGGGGAGTCGAGGCCGTCGCTGCGGGTCTCCAGGTCGCGGGTGTTGATGAACTCCCTGACCAGCTCCAGTGCGCCCGGAGCGTCCTGTCGCTTCATGCCTGCCCTCCATTGACTAACCGGTAAAACCTTTTGTAGGTTACTTCGTGGTGGTGCGCTGGGCAACCAGCGGGCCCGCCGCCCCCACACAGAGGGAGAGACGGACATGGGTGCCGAGCGGAGCAGGGGTTCCGTGACACATCGGATAGGTGCCTCGTCATGGACCCGCCATTCCGGTACGGCAGCGATGGTGCTCGCGGCGGCGCTGTGGGGCCTCGGCGGCACCACGGCGGGCCAGCTGTTCGCGCACGGCGCCGACCCGCTGGAAGTCGTGGAGGTCCGCACCTGGGTGGCCCTCGTCGGGTTCGGCGCCCTCTACGCCGTACGACGCCGTCGAAGGCGCCCGGCACGGCGCACGGAGCCCGTCGACCGGCGTGCGGTGCTCGGCTTCGGCATCGCCGTCGCGGTGTCGAACGCCGCGCTGTTCCTGGCCATCGACAAGCTGCCGGTGGCCGTGGCGCTGGTGCTGCAGAACCTCGCTCCCGCCTTCGTCGTGGGATGGGTGCTCCTGGTGACCCGCACGCTACCCAGTCTCCGCGTGGTCGTCGGCCTGGTCGTCGCGCTCCTCAGCGTCGCCCTCGTCGTGGAGCTGCCCACCACGCCGCTGCGCGACATCGACGCGGCCGGCATCCTCCTCGGACTCCTCGCGGGCGCGGGCGTCGCCGCCTTCTCCGTGCTCGGCGCGCGGGCCGCGGGCTCCGGCGGCGCGCTCGTCGCCAACACCGGCGGCTTCACGGTCGCCGCCGTCGCCTGGCTCGTCTTCCAACTCCCGCACGGCGCACCGGCGTTGTTCGACGACCTCGCGCTGCTCGCCGGGGCCGTCGCGGTCGGCGTCTTCGGTACGTTCGTGCCCTTCCTGCTGTACGCGTGGGCGGCCGCCCGGGTCGGACCGCAGGCGGGCGCCGTGAACATCTCCCTGGAGCCGCTGTTCGGCGCGGTCCTCGCCTGGGTCTGGCTCGGGCAGGCCGTCACCCCGGTGCAGATCGCCGGCGGGCTCGTCCTGCTCGTCGCCGTGGTCTGCCTGCAGAGCAGTCGCATCGCGGCTCCGCCGCCCGCGCCACCCGCCCCGCCACGCCGACGACCGGCCGCCGCGGGCCCCGAAGGCCACGCGGAGCGTGCGGCCCACTCCGACTTACTGCGGTCGGGGGCGTGATGGGCACCTCGACCTGCGGTGCGCGCACCGTCATCGCACCGGCCGGCCCCGTGGCGCCGGAGGAAGGCCCCCGGCCCCGGCCCGCCGTGCAGATGCGCCTGCTCGGCCCGATGGAGGCGTCCCTCGGCGGCGAGCCGATGCTCCTCGGCGGCTCACGCCAGCAGACGGTCCTCGCGGCCCTCGCCCTGGAGGCCGGCCGCGTCATCCCCCTCGACCGCCTCATCAGAGCGGTCTGGGACGACGCCCCGCCGTCCACCGCCCGCTCCCAGATCCACATCTGCATCTCCGCGCTGCGCCGCATCCTCGCCGTCGACGAGTCACCGGTGATCGTGACCCGCTCGCCCGGCTATCTGCTCGCGCTGCCCCAGGACAACATCGACGCCCACTGGTTCGACAGCCTCGTCACCCAAGGACGTACGGCCGCGAGCAACGGCCACACCGCCGCGGCCGCCGAAAGCCTGCGCGAAGCCCTGACGCTGTGGCGCGGCCCCGCGCTCTCCGGCATCCCCAGCCGCATCGTGCAGGCCGGCGCCACCAAGCTCGACGAGGCGAGGATGGCCGCCACGGAGGAGCGCATCCGGCTCGACCTGCGGCTCGGCAGGCACCACGAGATCATCGGCGAACTCCATGCGCTGACCGCCGCCGAGCCGTTCAGGGAGACCCCGCAGGCCCAGCTCATGCTCGCCCTGTACCGCTCGGGACGGCAGGCCGAGGCACTGGAGACGTATCAGAAGGTGCGCGCCACGTTCGCCGCGGAACTCGGCATCGAACCCGGCGAGGAACTGCGCCGCCTGCACCACGACATCCTCGCCCGGCACGCCCGCCTCGACCTCGCGGCGCAGGAGGCCGAGCACGCCGGGGAACGCGCCCCCGGGCCCGTCGAGATCGTCACCATGCCCCGCCAACTGCCCGCGGGAATCCACGACTTCGTGGGCCGCGCCCGCGAACTCGCCCGGATCCGCTGCGCACTCCTGCCCGACCAGGGCGACGCCACGGGCGCTCCCGCGCCGCGCGTCATGGCCATCAGCGGCCAGGCGGGCGCGGGCAAGTCCACCCTCGCGGTGCGGGCCGCGCACGAGGTCTCCGAGGCGTTCCAGGACGGCCAGCTCTACGCGGACCTCGGCGGATTCCGCGACCCCGCGCGCAGCGCCCACGAAGTGATGGGCGGCTTCCTGCGCGCCCTCGGCGTGGCCGCGCACGTCATCCCCGACGACGCGCGGGAACGCACCGAGCTGTACCGCAGCAGGCTCGCCGCCGCCCGCGTCCTCGTCGTGATCGACAACGCGGTCAGCGAGCAGCAGGTGATGGCGCTGTCCCCGGGCAGCGGCCGGTGCGCCGTCATCGCGACCAGCCGCTCCCGGTTCACCGGACTGCCCGGCGCCCATCAGCTCGACCTCTGCGTACTGGGCCGCAAGGAGTCCGAGGAGTTCCTCACCCGGGTGCTCGGCGCGGACCGCGCCGCCGCCGACCCCGCGGCGCTCGGCGCGCTGGCCCGCCGCTGCGGCGGCCTTCCGCTGGCCCTGCGGATCGCGGGCGCCCGGCTCGCGGCCCGCGCGCACTGGCCCGTCGGGCGGCTCGTGGAGCGGCTCGGCGACGAGGACCAGCTGCTCGGCGAGCTCGTCCACGGCGAACTCCAGCTCAGGGGCTGCCTCCAGGAGTCCTACGAAGCACTCGCCCCGGCCGCCAAGAGCCTCTTCCGCAGGCTGGCCCTGCTCGAAGCGCCCGACTTCTCCGGCTGGATCGCCGCGGCGCTGAGCGACCGGAGCCTGCTGGAGGCGGAGGACCTCCTCGAAGTCCTGGTGGACGCCCGGCTCATCGAGGCGGGCAGCGGCGCCCGCGGCCAGGGCAGCCGTTACCGCTTCCCCGACCTGGTGCGCGCCTTCGCCCGCGAACGGCTGCGCCAGGAGGAACCGCAGCCGGAGCGCCGCGCGGCCCTGCGCAGGACGCTCGGCACCTGGCTCGCGCTCGCCGAGGAGGCGCACCGCAAGGAGTACGGCGGCGACTTCCTCCTCGTGCACGGCGACGCGCCCCGCTGGCGGCTGCCCAAGGCGTTCACCGACCGGCTGCTGCGCAGGCCGATGGCGTGGCTGGAGAGCGAACGGCGCTGTCTGACCGCCGCCGTGCTGCAGGCGGCCGACCACCGGCTCCCCGAGATGTGCTGGGACTTGGCGCTCACCTCGACCACCCTCTTCGCCGCGGGCGGGCACTTCGCCGACTGGCGGCAGACCGCGAGCGCGGCGATCGGGGCCACCGAGCAGTACGGGAGCCCGCGCGGGCGCGCCGCGAGCCACTACTCGATGGGCTCGCTGCACAGCGCCCAGGGCCGGCTCCACCAGGCCGCGGTGCACTTCGGCACCGCACTCGACCTGTTCACCTCGCTCGACGACGACCGCGGCGCCGGACTCGTCCTCACCGCCCTCGGCGACGTCAGCCGACGGCTCGGCCACGACGGCACCGCCCACCGGCAATGGGCGGCGGCCCTGACCGCGCTCGGCCGCGCGGGCGACCGCGTCGGACAGGCGCAACTGCTCTGCGCCATGGCAAGGGCCCGGCTCGCCGAAGGCGACTACCCGCGCGCGCGGCGCCTGTTGGTCAAGGCGCTCGGCGCCTGCCGCCGCGCCGAGTCCAGCAGGGCCGAGGCACCCGTCCGGCTGCTCTTCGGCCAACTTCATCTGCGCACCGGCAGGCTGGGCTCCGCCGAACGCGGATTCCACTGGGCGCTGCGCATCGCACGGGCCAACGGGGACCGGGCCGACGAGGTGCGGGCCCTGCACGGCCTCGGCCTGGTGCGCCGCGGCCAGGGCAGGCCGCGCCCGGCGCGGACCGCCCTGACACAGGCGCTGGAACTGGCCAGGCAGACCGGCGACCGGGAACTCGTCGAGCAGGTTCGGCAGTCACTGGTTGCACCCTCGCAGGCAGGAGAGCGGTCATGTCCCCCTTCCCACGATTACGTCTGACGACCGGCGAAGCGGAGAGCGCCGTACGGGACCTCGACGCGGTCGATGTCGTACGGGAGGCGCTGACCATGCCGTCGGGCGCCACGGGGGACGAATCGGTGATGTTCTTCGACGAAGCGGCGGACGAGCTGCTCCTGTTCGACCGCGTGACGCGGCAGGAGTGGCGTCTTCCCGCATCGACCGCCGTCAGGCTGTGGCGGGCCTGCCTGTGCGCCGCGGCGGCCCACGCGTTCGTCGCCCCCGGGGTGATCACGGCGGGGGTGATCGGCGCCGACGCCATGGACAGGGCCTCGCTCGTCCTGCTCTCCCGCGCGCTGCCGGGCCTGAGCCATGTGGCGCTGTACGACGACGCGGTGGCGGGCCCTGGCGACGGGCCGCGGCCGCCGCGCACCGTCTGCGGCGGTGACGACGAGGTGGCGCTCGCCCTGATGCGCAGCGCCAAGGACGCGCTGATCGGCGCCGATCTGGTGGTGCTCGCCTCGAACGCCACCTGTGTGGCGGGGGAGTGGCTGGCCCGCGGCACGGTCCTGGTCAACGCGACGCCGCAGGACGTCACGGACGAACTCCACAAGGAGGTGGCCCATCTCGTCGTCGACGATCCCCGGCTGCTGCCGCTCGCACCGGGCCGGCGTGCGGCACGGATGGCCGAACCGCCCGCCAGGCTCGGCCAGTTGCTCGGCGTCGGTGCGGTCCTTCGGCGCCACCGCGACGACACGGTCCTCGTCGACCTCTATGGGGCGGGCCTGCACCAGCAGTGGTTCGTCACCCGGTTGTGCCGCTCGGCGCACGTGCGTGGCCTGGGCAAACGCTGCGGGCGATAGCGGCGGCACGGGGCGCGGGGCCGCCCCCATCGCGGGCCGATAGCCCACGGATAGTCCTCCCTCCTGGAATCGGATGCGGCGCGTTTCTGCCGCATCCGATTTCTGCTTCACCCACCACAAGAGGGAGGTCGTGGCATGACCACGGTCGAAGAGCAGCGAACAGACGAGCAGCGAACGACGGACTTCCGGCCCGCGGGCACCCCCGACGGCCTGGAGGATCTGCGCACCCTGGTCAACACGGCGATCGACACCCTGCGCGACGCCCATTCCGTACGCCGCGGTCCTGTCCTGCCCGGCGGCCCGCCCGCCGTCGCCGTCGCCGCCCGCCGCGCCCTCGAAGGGCCGCTGCTGCCCGAGCACCCCGCGGCGCCCGACGAGGTGTTCCGGGACCTGACGGCGGCGTACGCGCACTGGGCGGTCGACATCACGCATCCGGCCGCCGTGGCGCGGATGCAGTGCCCGCCCACCACCGTGGCCGTCGCCGCCGAACTCGTCGCGGCCACCCTCAACCAGTCCCTGCACGCCTGGGAGAGCGGCCCCTTCGCCCTCGAACTCGAACGGTACGTGGTGCGTGAACTGGCCCGCATCGCGGGCTACGGGCCCGAGTCGGGCGGCACGCTCACCGCGGGCGGCTCCCTCTCCAACCTCATGGCGGTCCTCGCCGCACGCGACAACACCGTGACCACCCCCGCGGGCGGCACCCCCTTCGCCGACGGGCTCGCCGGTATGGGCAGGCGCCCGGTGGTCCTGTGCTCCGACGCGACCCACTTCTCGATCGGCCGCGCCGTCGGCATCACCGGCCTCGGCGAGGACGCGATCCTGCGGGCGCCCGCCGACCCCACCGGGCGCCTGATACCCGACGAGCTCGACCGCATGCTCGGCGAACTGCCCGACGACACCGTGCCCGTGGCGGTCATCGCCTGCGCGGGCTCCACCGACGAGGGCTGGGTCGACCCGCTCCCCGAACTGGTCGCGGTGGCCCGCAAGCACGGCGTATGGCTGCACGTCGACGCCGCGTACGGCGGCGGGATGCTCCTCTCGCCGCGGCTGCGCGGACGCCTCGACGGGATCGCCGACGCCGACTCCATCACGATGGACCTGCACAAGTTCGGCTGGACCCCGGCGTCCACCGGCGTCTTCCTCGTCCGCAGCGCACGCTCGCTCGACGCGCTCTCCCAGCAGACCACCACGCTCAACGCGGGCGACGACAAAGAGGCGGGCTACTACGGCCTGTACGCCGACTCCGTCCAGGCCACCCGCAGGGTCGACGCCCTCAAGGTCGCGGTGACGCTGCGCTCCTACGGCAGGGACGGCATGGCCGCGATGGTCGACCGCTGTCACGAACTCGCCGGGTACGCGGCAGGCCGGATCGCCGCGGAACCAGGCCTCGAACTCGCGGCGGAGCCCGCGCTCAGCACGGTCCTGCTCCGATGGGCACCGGACGCGGCGGGCGCGCACACGGACGCGAACGGCGCCGCGGACACCGAGCGCGCCGACGTCTTCAACGGAGCGCTGCGGCGCCGTCTGATGGCCGAAGGCACCGCCCTGCTCGCCCGCACCCGCGTCCCGCGCCCCGACGGCAGCAGCCCGGTCTTCCTCAAGCTGATGCTGCTCAACCCGGCCACCACCACGGGGCAGTTGGACGTCGTGATCGGCGGGATCATCGCCACGGCCCGGGCCATGGAGGCGGCGGCCACGCGGCCCGCCCCGGCCGCCGCACCGGAGCACGGAGGGGCGTGAACCGTGTACGTCGCCGAAACCGGTCCCGTGCCCGCCACCCCGGGCAGCTATCCGCCCCTCGACCACGGCATCCGGGACTCGATGCGGGTGCTGCCCGCCTTCCTCGCCCTGCCCCTGACCTTCCTGACCGGCAAACCCCATACCGGACAGCGGGCGATACGCACCCCGCCCACCGTCCACCTGGTCAACGCCCTGTGCTCCATGGTCGGCGGACTCGCCCTCAGCGGCACCGCCCTCGCCCTCGGGGGCTGGCTGTTCGCCCTGCTGCCGCCGGGCTGGGCGATGACCCTGCACGGCATGCGCAATCTGCGGATGATGATCTTCCACCAGTGTGCGCACCGCAATATGTGGGCCCGGCCGCGCCCCGACCGCATCGTCGGCCGGATCATCTGCGCCCTGCTCCTCGTCCAGCACTTCGAGGAGTACAGCACCGAACACGTCAGGGACCACCACGCCGTCCACCACATGACGCTGCGGGACCCCACGGTGCAGGCGTTCCTGCTCAGCCTCGAACTGCGGCCCGGCATGAGCCGCCGCCGCATGTGGCGCGGACTGCTCGGCAAGCTGGCGTCACCGGTGTTCCATCTGCGCTTCCTGAGCTCGCGCGTCCGGTCGTACGCCGCCACCGCGTCGGCGGCGGAACGCGTCGGGGCCGCCGTGTTCCTCGGCCTCGTCGCGGCGCTCGCGACCTGGCTGCACGCCTGGACGTTCGTGCTCGTCGCCTGGGTGCTTCCGCTGACCTTCTTCTACCAGGTGAGCAATACGCTGCGGCTCTGCGTCAAGCACACCTTCCCCGCCCCCGACACCACCGAGCGGCGCGGCAAGGCGTACTTCGCGAGCCTGACCAACGCGATCTTCCTCGGGGAGCGGGCGCCCGCACGGGAGGTGACGGGTCTCGCGCACCTGGGCGCCTGGACGCGCTGGTGGACGCGGATGCTCCTGATCCACTTCCCGTCGCGCTATCTCGTCCTCACCGGCGACACCGTCTGCCACGACTACCACCACCGGCATCCGATGAGCCGCGTCTGGGGCGACTACGTCTTCGCCCGCGCCGCCGACGAACGCTCCGGCCACCGCGGCTGGCCCCCGTACCGCGAGGTATGGGGCCTGGTCCCGGCCATCAACGCGGTCTTCGACTCGCTGTCGGCGGCGGATCCCACGGAGTTCGACGTGGCACGCCTGGCCGATGTCAGCAAGCGCAAGCTCTATGCCGCGTTCGACGACTGAGGCGCAGGGATGACCACCAAGACCACCAAGACCACCAAGACCACCAAGACGACCAAGACGACCAAGACGCCCCAGCCGACCCATACGACTGTTCTTACCGACGGGAACCCCATGGACGCCGGAGAACCGCTCCCTTCCCGCACCGTGATCCTCGGCGTGGCCGAGAGCGACGCCCACGCCGTGGCCAACCGGCTCATCGAGATGCAGCTGCGCCGGCACGGGATCGAGGTGCTCAACCTCGGCGTGTGCACCCCGCTGCGGGAGTTCGCCGACGCGTTCGACGCGCACCCGCACGCCGAGGCCGTCATCATCGGCAGCCTCAACGGCCATGCGCACGAGGACCTGCGCGACCTTCCCCGGCTGCGCGCCGCGGGCCGCATCGGATGCCCGGTGATCGTGGGCGGCAATCTCTCCGTCGGCAGCCACAAGAGCGAGGACGACGACGAACGGCGCCTGCGCGCGCTCGGCGTGGACCACGTGCTGAGCGACGCGACCCAACTCCCGCTCCTGCTCGACCTGTTGGCCGGGGCGCGGCGGTCCACCGGACCCGGCGAGCCCGGCGGGGGAGTCCATCGTGTCCTGGCTCGATGAACTCGACGTGGGGCAGGGCGCCGCCGCACTGCCCACCGCGGCCGAATCCGTGGCGTATCTGCGCGGCAGCCGCAAGCCCCCGGTGGCGCAGGTGCTGCGCGCGGCGGACCGCGAGGGGCGCACCGTCGTCCAGCCGCGCTGCGGCGTGGGCGGGCACGCGCCGATGCTCGGGCTGCTCCGCACCCTGCGCGGGGCCCGCCCCGGCGTCCTCTCGGTGACCATCGACTCGTTCACGCGCCTCGGGCGGTTCGCGACGGCCCGGCGGGTCCTCGACACCGATCCGGCGGGCCTGAACGGCTATCCGCTGGTCGCCCACGGCTGGCGGCGCGGCCGCGAGCTGAACGAGGCGGTGGACGTGCCCCTCGAGGTCAGACACGGATCGCCGGACGCCCGGGTGCTGTTCGCCGTGGCGGTCGCCTCCGGCATCTCCTCCTTCGAGGGCGGCGGCATCGCGTACAACCTGCCGTACTCCAAGGACGTACCCCTGGAGCGTTCGCTGCGCGCCTGGCAGCGGGTCGACGCGGCCTGCGGGCGGCTCGCCGAGGACGGGGTGATCGTCGACAGGGAGCTGTTCGGCACCCTCACCGCGGTCCTCGTACCGCCGTCCATCAGTCTCGCGGTCACCCTCCTCGAAGCCGTCGCGGCGGCCCGCGAGGGCGTGCGCTGCCTCTCCATCGCGTATCCGCAGGGCGGCGAGGCCCACCAGGACGTCGCCGCGCTGCGGTCGATCAGGGCGCTCGCCCGGCGCCATCTGCCGCGGTCGGTGGAGGTGTATCCGGTCCTGCACGAGTTCATGGGCGTCTTCCCCAAGGACCCGGACACCGCCGACGCGCTGGTCCGCTACGGCGGGCTCGTGGCCCGGCTCGGCGGCGCCGCCAAGGTCATCAACAAGACCAACCAGGAGGCCATCGGCGTCCCGGACGGCCCGGCGAACGCGCACGGCATCCGCACCGCGGCGCGGGGCGTCGCGGACGCGGCGGCCGGTGCGGGCCTGGACGAGGCGCGCGTACAGGAGGAGATGTACTGGATCCAGCGCGAGGTGACCGAGCTGGTCACCCCGGTCCTCGAGGGCGCCAGCCTGCTCGACGACATCGCGGCCGCCTTCCGCACGGGCACGCTCGACATCCCCTTCAGCGCCAGCAGACACGCGCGCTCGGCGGTGCTCCCGGCGCGCGAACCCGGCGGAGCGGTCCGCTATCTGGACCCGGGCGCGCTGCCCTTCTCCGAGCGGACCCGCAGGTTCAACGCCGGGCGGCTGCGCGGCCACCGGGACACCCGGAACCTGACGGAGGGCATCACCGCCGACATCAACTACTTCCTCAGCGCGGAAGGCCGCGCGACCACCACGTCCCTTCGTGCCACCGGAGCCACAGGAGTGAGGACACCGTGACCACACAGCCTTCGCACGCCCGCGACGCGGCGCGTGCCGTCGAGTCACCGCAGCAGGCCGATGCGATCAGGGCGGCGGACCGCGCGCACGTCTTCCATTCCTGGTCGGCGCAGCGGCACATCGATCCGCTGCCCGTCGCGGGCGGCTCGGGATCGTACTTCTGGGACTACGAGGGCCGTACCTATCTCGATCTGGCCTCGCAGTTCGTCAATCTCAACATCGGGCACGGGCACCCCGCAGTGATCGCCGCCATCGAGCGGCAGGCCCGGCAGATGTGCACCATCGCCCCGACCTTCGCCAGTGAGCCGCGCAGCACCGCCGCCCGGCTCATCGCCGAGCGGGCGCCGGGCGACCTCGACCGGGTCTTCTTCACCAACGGCGGCGCGGAGGCGAACGAACACGCCGTCCGCATGGCCCGGTTGACCACGGGACGCCCCAAGGTCCTCTCCGCCTACCGCTCCTACCACGGCGCCACCGCCACCACCATCAACCTCACCGGCGACCCCCGCCGCTGGCCCAGCGACAACGGCAGCGCGGGCGTCGCGCACTTCTTCGGCCCCTTCCTCTACCGCTCGCCCTTCCACGCCACGACGGAACGCGAGGAGTGCGAACGGGCCCTGGAACACCTGGAGTCGACGATCGCGATGGAGGGTCCCTCGACGATCGCCGCGGTGATCATCGAGCCGGTGGTGGGCACCGGGGGAGTCATCGTGCCGCCCGACGGCTATCTGGCGGGCGTACGGAGGCTCTGCGACACGTACGGCATCCTCATGATCACGGACGAGGTGATGACGGGGTTCGGGCGCACCGGGACCTGGTTCGCGGTCGACAACTGGGGCGTGGAACCGGACCTGTTGACCTTCGCCAAGGGTGTCAACTCCGGGTACGTCCCGCTGGGCGGCGTGCTCATCTCCGAGCGGGTGGCCGCCGGTTTCGACGACCGGCCCTACCCGGGCGGCCTGACGTACTCGGGCCATCCGCTGGCCTGTGCGGCCGCCGTCGCCACCCTTGAGGCCATGGCGGCGGAGGGCATGGTCGAGCACGCGGCATGGCTCGGCGAGCACGTCCTCGGCCCCGGGCTGCGCGAACTCGCCGGAAAACACCCGTCGGTGGGGGTGGTCCGCGGTCTCGGTGTCATGTGGGCCCTGGAGCTGGTGCGCGACCCGGACACCCGCGAGATGCTCGTGCCGTACGCGGCGGCGCCCGCCGACTCGGAGCCGGTGAACCAGGTCATGGCCGCCTGCCGCAAGAAGGGCGTGTGGCCGTTCGCCACGTCCAACCGCATCCACGTGGTCCCGCCCTGCAATCTGAGCGAGGCGGAGGCACGTGAGGGGCTCGCCGCACTCGACGAGGCGCTGTCCGTGGCGGACGCGTACACGGCGTGACGCGGGGTTCCCCGCCTCAGGAGGAGAGCCGGCGCGCTATCCCCGGATAGGCGACGACCAGGCCCGCGTCGTCGAACTCCAGGTCGGAGACGTACGTCCCGGAGGCGTACCGCACCCTGGCCGCGCCGTCCCCGGCGCGGCCGAGGTGGGTGTACGTCTGCCGCGAGGGCCGGACCGTGAGGTCGGGCACGGACACCCACGCCATCAGGAAGTCCCGTTGGCCGGTGCCCTGGTGGAGCCGGTGCCGCAGGACCGGCATCGTGTTGGTCAGCGGGCAGAGCCCGAGGTCGCAGTCGAGCGCACCCTCGACGAGCGGCAGCGGCTCGCCGTTCGCGGTCCAACTGCCGCCGTCCCTGCGCAGATCGAGGCTCCGGCTCCCGGTGGCGTCCTCGGCGGTGACCTGGAGCCGCCGGGTGGCGAACTCCTCGTCCGTGTCGAGCTCGTAGCTGAGCCAGTAGGGGTGCGGGACGATGCCGACCGCGCGTCCCCGGGCCGCAAGACCGCTCTCCGTGAGGTCGATCCAGGCGGTCTCGAACCCGCCGCTCTCCTCGTTCTGCCAGGTCAGCACGGACTGTTGCGTAGCCATGTGTCTCTCCCGGTGAAAGGGCCGACTGGCCAGCCACCCTAGGACGCCGGGGGCCGACGGGCGCCGTGGCCGCGCCGCGGGTGGTGCAGTCCACGCCGCGGTCGGGCCGGTCCCGCGCCGCGGGCGGTTCAGTCCACGCTGCGGAGCAGGCCCTCGACCATCTCCAGGCGGTGGCCGAGCTCGACGAGCTGCAGCCGGTTCGCCTCCTGCTCGGATCTGGCGCGCTCGACGGCCTCGCGGTAGGCCTGCATGGCGTCGGCGTACTGGCGGTCGCGCTCGCGGTTGCGCTGCGACTGGAAGTAGGCGACCGCGACGATCGCGCCGGCGAGGATCAGGAAAAAGGCGACCGGGATGATCACGTCGTCCACTAGGACGTCCCCCTTGATGAGTGCTGTTCGTCGTCGTCCGCCTGGTCCTGCCGGAGGGCGGCGACGATCGTATCCACGTTCAACTGCACGTCGAACGGCGCCAATTCGAAGTACTTGAGCGCCTTGCCGTCGTCGGAGAGTTCCAGTCGGCCGGCGACGAGACCGGCCTTCTCCATGCGTTCGAGGTGCATATAGAGCAGGGGGCGGGACACCCCGAGCCGACGGGCCAGTTCGCTGACGTACAGCTGCCCCGTGGCGAGCTCGTTGATGATCCGGATGCGCTGCGCATGGCCGACCGCCGCGAGAAAAGCCAGCAGCTCCTCGCTGTCCATGTCCCGCCTTCGCGCTGGTCCCGAAACCTGTCAGTCAAGGCTTACATATGGCGTGATCCACTGTCAATCGGCTTCTTCGGGGCGCCGGACGGTGGTTGACGGTCCGCTCCTTCACCTGTCAGTGTCCACTTACACATGAAGCATGAAGGGGTGGCACGGATGCGGCAACGGGTGGGACGGAAGTGGCAAGAGGTGCGACGGGGATGAGGCTGCGAACGGGGACGGGGAAGCACACGGCGGCGAGGACGCACACGGGGACGGGGAAGCGGTCGGTCACGGTGCGCGTGGCCCGGTGGAGCGCGCTGCACCCCTGGCGGGCGATCGTCGGCTGGCTGCTCTTCGTGGTGCTGTGCCTCGTGGGCGGGAGCGCCGCCGGGATGAACAGCGCGACATCGGAGGACTTCCGCGTCGGCGAGGCCGGCCGGGCCGAGGCCCTCGCGACCGAGGGCGGCGTCCAGTTCAGGTCCACGGAACAGGTGCTGATCCGCGCCCGGTCGGGCCCCCTGGACAAGGCCGCCGCCGACGCCGCCGTCAAGGACGTCACCGCCCGGATGAAGGCGCTGCCCGAGGTCGCCTCGGTCGCGGCCCCGGTGCGCTCCGCGGACGGCCGCGTCCTGCGGGTCCCGGTGGAACTCAACGGCTCCGAACAGGACGACCAGAAGAACGTCCCGCCGCTCCAGGCCCAGACCGAGGCGGCCGCGAAGGCCCACCCGGACCTGGTCATCGAGGAGACCGGCGACGCCTCCGTCAGCAAAGGCGTCGACGACCAGCGCAACAAGGACCTGAAGTTCTCCGAGGCGATCACGCTGCCCATCACGCTGATCACGCTCGCCGTGGTCTTCGGCTCGGTCGTCATGGTCGGCGTGCCGCTGCTGCTCGCCCTCACCTCGATCATGGCGACCATGGGCCTCGCGATGCTGGCCTCGCACCTGCTGCCCGACACCGGCGTGGGCATGAGCATGATCCTGCTGATCGGCATGGCCGTCGGCGTCGACTACACGCTCTTCTATCTCAAGCGCGAACGCGAGGAGCGGGCCCGCGCGGGCGGCCGCCTCACCTCGGAGGCGCTCGTCGAGGCCGCCGCCGCGACGGCGGGCCGCGCGATCGTCGTCTCGGGACTCGCCGTGATCGTCTCCACCACCGCGCTCTTCCTGGCCCGTGACGTCATCTTCGACTCGCTCGCCACCGGCACCATCCTGGTCGTCGCGGTGGCCGTGGTCAGCTCGGTGACCGTGCTGCCCGCGCTCCTGGTCAAGCTCGGCCACCGGGCCGAACGCCGCGCCGCCAAGCGCCGCGCACGGGGCAAGTCCGTCCGTGCGTACGGCGAGCAGCGGCCGGGACGCGCCTGGAACGCCCTGCTCGCCCCTGCCCGCAAGCGCCCCGCGCTCACCCTGTGCCTCGCGGTGCTCGCCCTGCTCGGGCTCTCGCTGCCCGCGCTCGACATGAACCTCAAGAGCCCGGCGCGGGACAGCTTCTCGCGCGAGATCGACGCGATGAAGGGGTACGACAGGCTGCTCGACGCCTTCCCGGAGCAGCGCGTGCGGCACCTGGTCGTGGTGCGGGCCGCGGCCTCGCAGGCCGGTGACGTGCGCGCGGCCCTTACGGCGCTCGACCGCGCGGCGCGGGCCGATCCGCTCTTCGCGCACCCCTCCGGTGCTCCGCTCCTCCGCTCCTCTGAGGACCGGAGGACCACCACTCTGGAGCTGAACTCCCCGCACCCGACGTACTCCACGAAGGCAGAGGCCTCGCTCGACCACATCCGCGACGACTATCTCCCCGCGACCGTCGGCAGGCTGCCCGGCGTCGAGACGGCCGTCACCGGCGAGGTGCCGCGCGGCACCGACTATGTGGAGCACCAGAACCAGAAGCTGCCGCTCGTCCTCGGCTTCCTGCTCCTGATGACCTTCGCCATGACGGTGTACGCCTTCCGCTCCGTCGTCCTCGGACTGCTCAGCGCCGTACTCAACCTGCTCTCGGTCGCCTCCGCGATCGGGCTGCTCGTCCTCGTCTTCCAGGGCCACTGGGCCGAAGGGCTGCTCTCCTTCGACTCGCTCGACGGCATCTCCTCGCGCGTCCCGCTCTTCCTCTTCGTGATCCTCTTCGGGCTCTCGATGGACTACCAGGTCTTCGTGGTCAGCCGGATCCGCGAGGCCGCCCTGAACGGAGTGCCCACGCGGCAGGCGGTCCTCGACGGCATCGCGTCCTCCGCCAAGGTCGTCACCAGCGCGGCGATCGTCATGGTCACCGTCTTCGCGAGCTTCGTGATGCTGCACATCCTGGAGATGAAGCAGATGGGCTTCGTCCTCGCGGTGGCCGTCCTGCTCGACGCCTTCGTGATCCGCGTCATGATCCTGCCCGCGGCGCTGCTCCTGCTCGGCCGCGCCACCTGGTGGCCGTCCGGCGCGATCCGCCGCGCGGAGGCCCGTGCCACGGCGCGGCACACGGCTCCCGCCGAGGCGACGGAGCGTCCGTATTCCGGTCACTCCGCGGGGCGCGGGGTCGCACAGGACGGATAACCGGAGCAGTTGGGGGGTGGTGGGTGGGCGAGCGCCCATTCGAACGCTTACGATCCTCTGCGTGTCCAAACTGACCGACGTGCCCAAACGGATCCTCATCGGGCGCGCACTGCGCAGTGACCGGCTCGGAGAAACGCTCCTGCCGAAGCGCATCGCACTCCCCGTCTTCGCGTCCGACCCGCTCTCCTCGGTGGCGTACGCGCCGGGAGAGGTCCTTCTCGTCCTCTCCATCGCGGGTGTGTCGGCGTACCACTTCAGCCCGTGGATCGCCGTCGCGGTCGTGGTGCTGATGTTCACCGTCGTGGCGTCGTACCGACAGAACGTGCACGCCTACCCGAGCGGTGGTGGCGACTACGAGGTCGCCACCACCAACCTCGGCCCCAAGGCCGGACTCACCGTCGCGAGCGCCCTGCTCGTCGACTACGTCCTGACCGTGGCCGTGTCGATCTCCTCGGGCATCGAGAACCTCGGCTCCGCGGTGCCCTTCGTGGTCGAGCACAAGGTGCTCTGCGCGGTGGCCGTCATCGTCCTCCTCACGCTGATGAACCTGCGCGGCGTGAAGGAGTCCGGGAAGCTCTTCGCCATCCCGACGTACGTCTTCGTGGCCGGCGTCTTCATCATGATCGCGTGGGGTGCCTTCCGGGGCATCGTCCTCGACGACACCATGAAGGCGCCCACCGCCGACTTCGAGATCAAGCCCGAGCACCAGGGCCTTGCGGGCTTCGCGCTCGTCTTCCTGCTCCTGCGGGCCTTCTCCTCCGGCTGTGCGGCCCTCACCGGCGTCGAGGCGATCAGCAACGGCGTGCCCGCCTTCCGCAAGCCGAAGTCCAAGAACGCCGCGACGACGCTCGCGCTCATGGGCGGCCTGGCCGTCACGATGTTCTGCGGCATCATCGCGCTCGCCATGGTGACCAAGGTCAGAATGGCCGAGAACCCGGCCCACGACCTGGTCCACAACGGCGCCCCGGTCGGCAGCGACTACGTCCAGAACCCGGTGATCTCCCAGGTCGCCGAGGCGGTCTTCGGCAACGGCAGCTTCCTGTTCATCGTGCTCGCCGCCGCCACCGCCCTTGTCCTCTTCCTCGCGGCCAACACCGCGTACAACGGCTTCCCGCTGCTCGGCTCGATCCTCGCCCAGGACCGCTACCTGCCGCGCCAGCTGCACACCCGCGGCGACCGCCTCGCGTTCTCCAACGGCATCGTGCTGCTCGCGGGCGCGGCGGCCCTGCTCGTCGTCATCTACGGCGCCGACTCCACCCGCCTCATCCAGCTCTACATCGTCGGCGTCTTCGTCTCCTTCACGCTCAGCCAGATCGGCATGGTCCGGCACTGGAATCGCCACCTGGCCACCGAGCGCGACCAGAACAAGCGCCGCCGCATGGTCCGCTCCCGTGCGATCAACACCTTCGGCGCCTTCTTCACGGGCCTCGTCCTGGTCGTCGTCCTGGTCACCAAGTTCACGCACGGCGCCTGGGTCGCCCTGCTCGGCATGGTGATCTTCTACGCGACGATGACGGCGATCCGCCGCCACTACGACCGCGTGGCCGAGGAGATCGCCGCCCCCGAGGCCCCCAACGACGACAGCGTGCGCCCCTCCCGGGTCCACTCGATCGTCCTGGTCTCCAAGATCCACCGCCCGACGCTGCGCGCCCTCGCGTACGCCAAGCTGATGCGCTCCCACACGCTGGAAGCCCTCAGCATCAACGTCGACCCGGCGGAGACCAAGGCCCTCAAGGAGGAGTGGGAGCGGCGCGGCATCACGGTTCCCCTCAAGGTCCTCGACTCGCCGTACCGCGAGATCACGCGCCCGATCATCGAGTACGTGAAGAACCTGCGCCGCGAGAGCCCGCGCGACGTGGTCAGCGTGATCATCCCCGAGTACGTGGTGGGCCACTGGTACGAGCACCTGCTGCACAACCAGAGCGCGCTGCGCCTCAAGGGCCGACTGCTCTTCACGCCGGGCGTGATGGTGACCTCCGTCCCCTACCAGCTCGACTCCTCCGAGGCCGCGAAGAAGCGGGCCCGCAGGCGCCAGGAGTGGAACGCGCCCGGCGCGGTCCGGCGCGGCCCGGTGGAGAAGCCGAAGCGCGCGAAGGAGACGAGCAAGAAGGGCTGACCCTTTCTCGAGCAGGGCCGATCCTTTCTCGAGCAGGGCTGATCCTTTTGGTCAGGCGGCCGGACGACACCCACGTAGACTGGTGGGCTGTTGTCCGGCCGTTCCTCTTTCACGTTGTGGAGTCACCCCGCCATGCAGGCAGAACCGAAGAAAAAGCAGGCGGGGAACGCACGGGCGGGCGCCGCTGAGGCGAGCGTCTCGCTGGTCGGCCGGGAGTACGAGGTCGAGGTCGGCCCCGTGGCGCACGGCGGCCACTGCATCGCCCGTACGGCCGAGGGCCAGGTCCTCTTCGTACGGCACGCGCTGCCCGGCGAGAAGGTCGTCGCGCGCGTGACCGAGGGCGAGGAAGGCGCGCGCTTCCTGCGTGCGGACGCCGTCACGGTGGTGGAGGCGTCGAAGGACCGCGTCGAGGCCCCCTGCCCCTACGCGGGGCCCGGCCGCTGCGGCGGCTGCGACTGGCAGCACGCCAAGCCGGGCGCCCAGCGCCGCCTCAAGGGCGAGGTCATCGCCGAGCAGCTGCAGCGCCTCGCGGGCCTCACCCCGGAAGAGGCGGGCTGGGACGGCACCGTCATGCCGGCGGAGGGCGACAAGCTCCCCTCCGGCGAGGTCCCGCAGTGGCGCACCCGCGTCCAGTACGCCGTGGACGCCGACGGCAATGCGGGCCTGCGCCGCCACCGCTCCCACGAGGTCGAGCCGATCGAGCACTGCATGATCGCCGCCCCCGGCGTCTCCGAACTCGGCATCGAGGAGCGCGACTGGTCCGGCATGGCCTCCATCGAGGCGATCGCGGCGACCGGCTCCCAGGACCGCCAGGTGATCCTCGCCCCGAAGCCGGGCGCGCGCCTGCCCATCGTGGAACTCGACAAGCCGGTCTCGGTGATGCGCGTCGCCGAACAGGACGGCGGAATCCACCGCGTCCACGGCCGCCCCTTCGTCCGCGAACGCGCCGACGGCCGCACCTACCGCGTCGGCAGCGGCGGCTTCTGGCAGGTCCACCCCAAGGCGGCGGAGACCCTGATGCTCGCCGTCATGCAGGGCCTCACCCCCCGCAAGGGCGAGACGGCCCTCGACCTCTACTGCGGCGTCGGCCTCTTCGCGGGCGCGCTCGCCGACCGCGTCGGCGACAAGGGCGCGGTGCTCGGCATCGAGTCCGGCAAGCGCGCGGTGGAGGACGCCCGCCACAACCTCGCGGCCTTCGACCGCGTCCGCATCGAACAGGGCAAGGTCGAATCGGTCCTGCCCCGCACCGGCATCACCGAGGTCGACCTGATCGTCCTCGACCCGCCCCGCGCGGGCGCGGGCAAGCAGACGGTGCGCCATCTGGCGGGCCTCGGCGCCCGCCGCATCGCGTACGTGGCCTGCGATCCCGCTGCGCTGGCGCGGGACTTGGGGTACTTCCGGGAGGGCGGGTACAAGGTGCGGACGTTGCGGGCGTTTGATCTGTTTCCTATGACGCATCATGTGGAGTGCGTGGCGATTTTGGAGCCTGCCGAGAAGGGGCGCTGACCCGCGGTTTCCATGAGTCGCGGGAGAGTCGAGGCTCAGTAGGAGCAGGGCCCGTAGGGGTTCCAGCGGCCGAGGAAGGGCTTGAGGCCGTCGCCGCTGGGCTTCGGCGAGCTGGGCAGTTTCGGCGCCGAGGCGACCTCGGCGAGATGTTGAAGGCGGGCGTCTGCGAAGGCGAGCCACGCCTCGATCTCGGTCTTCTCCCGTCCGTGACAGCGACATGGCGCGCGCTTCGTGCATGGCGGCTTCGTCACGGAGGGGCACGGTGCGGGTTGCCGCCACGGAGCATGAAACGCATGAGGTCTGAGGGCGTGCCGTCGAAGCGTGCGATGCGCATCCATGAGTGCTTCTTGGCGTCGGCGAGCTCCTTGTCAGTGGGGACGTGTTCGCTGCGGTCCAGTTCTTGAGGACGAGGAATCCGACGCTGCGTGGTTCCGAGTGCTGCCCTATGACCTTGCGTTTCAGCGGCGGTGATGAGGGCCTGGATGATGCACAGAGCTCAGCCTTGGACAGGGTTGGTCGGGCCCATGGGTTGAGGCTGCTTTTGGAGGGCGGCCACGACGGAGCGGGGTTTGGTGAGTCTGGACGGAACGGACAGCGGGGTGAGTTCGGCGAGGCGCCAGGCGAGGATGTCGACGAGCTTGATTTCGTAGCCGCGGTGCGCGCGGCATCCGTAGAGCTCTTGTGTGCGGGGGATCTTGCCGGACTTTCGGGCGGCGTTGAGCCGTGATGCCCAATTGGTTGCGTGGTCCGTGAAGTTCGTACGAGCCTTCGGTACTGCCTTGGGGTGTGACGGTGCCGGATTTCGGCCGGGGTGTCCAGGAGGTTCAGCGTTCTGCTCCACGGGGCGGATGCCGCGTTTGGTGAGATGCTGCCGCCCCTTGTCGGTGAGGTGAGCGCTCCAATGCCCGCTGCGTTTGGTGACTTTGACGAGTCCTCGGTTTTGCAGGGCCTGCGCGCTGACCTTGTACCTGCTGTCCGGCCGGCCTCCGTCGGGATACTCCTGGCCCGCCCAGTCGAGCACGGCCTCCTGCCGCTCGTTGAGGGCCTGTCGCCTGTGGTCCTCCAGTGGTCCCGGGGTGTTGCCGCGGAGGCGATGCTCGTCGCTGCCGCGGGAATCCGGGCGCCATCAATCAGGTCGGACCGCGACGCCGTCGGGCGCGTGGGGCGGGGTGTGCTGGTGAGTGGGGCTTGGGCGGCGTGGTATCAGCGGGGTCGTTCGGGAGAGACAGGGACTCGACGGGGCCTGGCGGTTGGCCATCGACTGTGTCCATGCCGGGCAGGAGTACATGAATCGGGCCGGTGCGAGCGTGCTGGGCGCGGTCAGGCACCGGGAGGACATTGCGGCGGGTGAGTTCAGCGACATCGATCATCGGGGCGGCGGCAACGCGGTCGAGAAGGTCTGCCTGCTGAGGTTCCAAGGCCGTGAGATGCCTGAGTACAGCAAGGACTTCGACGAGTTCCCGGCTCCATTCCGGTTCCCAGCGCTCAGGGCGCTCACGGTCGAGTTCGCTGGTTATCTTGCCGGCGGTGCGGTCGCTCCGATAGGCGAGCCAGCTGTCGAGCACGTTGCGCCCGCCTGTGGAGTAGCTGCGCATGCGTGGAGTGACACCGGTGAAGATACCGCCCTCGATAGCAAGATGCTGGTGCTCGACGTCGTAGTCGACAGCCGATGGGAGGCAGTCGGATGCGATCTCCTGGGCGTACGTGATCTCGGGGTGTACGCGCCGCCACCAGTTCCATGTGCCTGCCGGGCGTCCGTTGTCGGGGTCGATACAGCGTGTGCCGAACGTTGAGGCCCACAAAACGTGGTGCCCAACGTTGATGGCCTCGTGCCAGAGGTCACGATCGGAGGTCAGGGGGATACGTACGCCGAGGGAGTTGAGGTCGTCCGCATACCGCTCGGTGAAGGCCGGGTGGGCAGTGACAGCGGCGATATAGGCGAGCAAGTCCTCGGGGAGGACTTGCTCTAGGCCGTAGGAGTTGGCGAGGTGGGGCAAGAGCCCTGGTGTCATGTTGGGGGTTCGGTCGGGGTGGATGAGCGGTAGGACGCGGCCACCGTTTCCGTTGAAGTAGTGCATGTCGGGGATCAGGGCAGTGAAGAGCAGTCCCGCACCTGTCTGCAGGCGTTGGGTGTGTTGTTCGACTACGAAGATCTGGCCGTCGATATCGGCCTGCCACAGCTCGGGGCGGGAGCGGTCGATGACACGGCCGTCGGGGATGAGCCACTGACGGTCCAGGGCTCTGCGGGCGATGCGTATCGGAGCGGGGCAGGGGCCTTGCTCGATGCGCAGGCGGGTCGACGGGTGGGGATGCCCCGGGATCTGGAGGGCTTCCTTGTCCAAGGTGCGGTCTCGGGTCTCTTTGAACAGTTCCTGTTTTGTTGCTGGGTTGCGTTCTTGGACGAGGAGGTCCCAGCGTCGGCTCAGGACGGTTTTGGACGGACTGATTACCCAGTTCCGGTTGGGCTTGAGGCCAGGTTTGCACCAGGGCATTAGCTCAGTGAGGGCTGGGAAAGCATCCCAGCCGCTCTGGGAAGCAGGTGTGAAAGGGGCGGGCTCGACAGGCCGAGAAGTGCGCCAGCCGGGACTGTTGATGTGCAGGTTGTGCAGTTGCTCCTCTTTGCTCTGTCGGTTTCCATGAACGGCCGCGTAGTGGACGGGGGCCAAGTCTTCCGGCCGCTCGCCCTGGCGGCGGACGAAGATGGCGATGGCCAACTCCTGCTGGACTCCAGGGAAGAAGCGGCTGCTGAGCGGCGGCCTTTTAGTCTCGGGTGTGAGGTCGATGACCCAACCCTCCGTACAGGTGCGCCTTAGGTAGGAACGCATGCCTTGGAAGCCGGCACCGCGGATGAAGCCCCCGGTGCTGACGAAGCAGACGACGCCATGACGGTGATCGCCATGCTGGTCGAAGACCTTGTGGGTGGCCCAGCGCCAGAAGTAGGTGCACAGGCTTTTCAGTTTGTTCTCGTACACGCCTGCCGCACCGCGCAGCCGGAAGTCGTCCAGGGGCGGGGCGCCGCGGCCCGGTGAGCCGTTCTCTATCCATCCACCCTGGCCTTCGGCCTGTTCACGGTGGGGAGGGTTACCGATGACGACGGTGATGCGCTCGTTGCGCTGGATAGTGCTGGCCGCCTCGGCGTCGTCGCGCAAAGGCCCCCACGAGGCGCCGTAGCGATCGAAGAGTTCACTGGGTCGCCACGGGTCGGCGAGAGTGTCGGCCAGATGCAGGCGCATGTCACGCAGTCGCACCCGGGCATTGAGGTGCCGGAGCATCTGTCCCACGCGCATTTGAGCGACAGCGAAGGCGCCCATCTGCTTTTCGAATCCAATCAGGCGGCTTGCGAGTTCTTGCACGGATTCGGCGCGGAAGCCTTCGTTGCCACCTTCGGACTGCTTGCGGGCGACGAGGTCGATGATGCCGGTGAGGAAGGTGCCGGTTCCCATCGACGGGTCGATGATGGACACACCGGGGTCAGCGAAGCCATCCGGGCAGTCCAGAGTGGTCGCCAGTACCTCATCAACCAGACGGATCATCTCTGTCACCAGCGGGGCTGGCGTGTAATAGGTGCCGGAGTCCTTGCGTAGGTCGGCGTCGTACTCCTGCAGGAAATGTTCGTAGAGATGGACGTGGAAGCTGGGTTCCCCAGCGAGGGCGCTTTTCCAGTTGATGGCGTCGATGACGCGGACGAGCATGTCCAGGCTGTCGCGGAATTCTCCCTCGACCTGGTCGGTGAGGATTTGTAGGGCGCGGCCCATCACGGAGTGCTGAGCCCCAAGGTGTCGACCTACCTCGTGCAAGCTCATGCCGATCAATGCCTTGCCTCTGCCGCCAGCGGTGTTTGAACTGGCGAGCAGGAGGGCGAAGGTGACGGACTGGGCGTAGCGGTCAGCGAAGGTGGCACGCTTGTCCCGGTCATCCGTGGTTGGGAAGAGGTCAACCTCAAGTGTGGAGGCCAGGTCGGTGAACGGGCGCCGGTGGCGTGGAAGGCCCGCTTCGACATCGAGACGGTCGTGGACGGCATCACGCAGAAGAGTGCACAGCGGGGCGACTTGGGCGACCACTTCCCGCATTGACGTCAGCGGTCGGGGTTGCCAGCCGAAGAAGGCGACGAGCATGGCTTCGAAGGCGGCCTCACTGGCGACCGGCAGCCGTAGGCGTGAGCCGGCGTTGCGTAGATCACCCTCGAAGTGGATGGTGTCGCCGTACTGCCGACCTGAGCGGTACATGATCCAGGTCTGACCGTTCGTGTAGATCAGGTTGGGCAGTTTTGCCATGCCTTCCCATTGGCGTCGGTCACGCTGATTCAGGCCGCCGGGATGGATCGTGCTCTTGTCGGGGCTTTTCAGCTCGACATAGCCGACGATGTTGCGCGATAACTTTCCAATCCGCACCGCCAGGTCAGGGCGTATTCGGTGCGTGGCGATGGCCACCTCGGCATGTAACACCGCCTGCAGTCCCAACACCCCTGCCGCGTCAACGAGAAGGGTTTCTACCGCTCGGCGGATCGCGGCTTCCTTCTGCCCGTGCAGCAACGCCCGCTTACATGTAGCTCCAAACTCGCTGACGATGCCCCGAATCCGCTCCTTGCGCTGCATCCCGCCCCCCGAGGTCAGCACACCCCACGTCTTCTTCAACTCACGGTAGGCAGAGCATCACTTCTCGTCGAGAGTGCCGCCCAAGGTGCTCAGTCCCACCGCAGGGTTCGATGCTGTTGGTGCTAGACCTTCTCGGTTGCGACTCGGGTGTGGCTGGCGGTGAGTATGGCAATGTCTTCAACGTCTGAGGTCAGGATGGTGATACGGCCAGGGTGAGCGAGGGCTGTGGCGCAGAGCATGGCGTCGATGGCGTATTTGTGGCCGTGCAGTCCGGCGGTGCGCAGCAGGGTGGCGGCGGACTGGGCGATGGCCTGGGTGACCGGCTCGACTCTTAGCCGGGGCAGCGTCCATTTCACTGCGGCGTCGTTGATCTTTGGGTGAATCACCTCGACGAGGACCGCGGCGGAGGTGATGACGGGGAGGTCGGCGTCGCGGGCGGCGGTGAGCCACTCGTGGACCTCACGGTCGCGCTGAACGGCCTTGGCCAGGCCCTCGCTGTCCAGGACGAGGGCGCCGCTCACGCGGCAGCCCCGGCGCCGGAAGAGGGCGAACTCCCGGTGAGCTTGGCCCGCTTGGCGGCCACGGCCTCTGCATCGGCCGGACCGTTGACCTGGTCGAAGTCGGCGATCAGCTCGTCCAGGTTGTCGCGCTCGATCTGGCGTTGAGCGGCTTTCTCCAGGTACGCGGATACGCCGCGTTTGCCGACCCGCTCACGAATGGCCTGCAGGGTGCCCGCGGTGAGGGTGACGGAGATCCCGCTGCTGGGTCCATCGCCGGGGAAGAAGTCGGTGTCGTCGTCAGCCATGACACGAGTATGGCATTTTTAATGCCATATGGCGCCTTCCGGGTCGGAGCGTGCGTTACGAGTGACGTCGTGACGCACGCGTGACGCGCGCGGGCGTGAAGCCCGTGGTGTGGATGGCGAGGCGGTCGAGCAGGGCTTCGGTGAGGGGGAAGTTGCCGTCGCTGTGCAGCCAGCGGCTCAGTGCGGTGACGTAGCTGTCGAAGATCAGGTCGGCGACGCTCTCGGGGTCGAGGTCGTGGCGGATCTCGCCGTTCTGGTGGCCGCGGGTGACGGCGGCGACGAATGCGCGGGGCGTGGCCGTGCCGAGGGCGAAGGCGCTGTGCAGCACTCCGTTGTCGTGCAGTTCCTTGGCCAGGGTGTAGTCCCGCTCGTTGAGCTCCGCCAGTGCGCGCAGTTCGCCTGCCAGGGCCTCGACGGCGGTCCCGCTGTCGGAGGCTTCCGCCGCTTCCCGCCGGTCGAGGAGTTCGTGGCGCTGGCGGACCCAGGCGATCACGAAGTCCTCCTTGCGGCGGAAGTGGTTGAACGCCGTCTGGCGTCCCACGTCGGCGCGTTCGGCGATGTGGTCGTAGGTGGTGGCCGCGTACCCCTGGGTGGCGAACAGCTCCAGGGCCGCGGTCAGCAGCCGGTCCCGTGTCGCGGTGCGGCGCCGTCCGCGCCGGTCGGTCGTCGGCTCGCCCGGTTCCTGTGCCGCAGTCGATCTCACATCGTGAGTGTACTTGAATCCGTCAATGTACTGGAGTACATGTTGGTACTGGAATCCCCTTACGACTCATGAGGAGGTCATGTGATGGCCGTCCCCTTCACCCGTGGTCTGCACGAGATCGCCACGGACACCTACGCCTACCTGCAACCGAACGGCTCCTGGGGCTTGAGCAACGCCGGTCTTGTCGTCTCCGGCGACCAGGGGTTGCTGGTCGACACGCTGTTCACCGTTCCCCAGACCTGCGACATGCTCGGCGTGATGGCCCAGGCCCTGCCCCGTGTCAGCATCGGCACCGTGGTCAACAGTCACAGCGACGGGGACCACTGGTGGGGCAACCAACTGGTCGCGGACGCCACGATCATCGCCTCGGAGGCCGCCGCGTCCGTCATGGCCCGCGACCGGACGCATGAGGTGTTCGCCGCGCCGGGCGCGGTTCCGCTGCCGCGCATCGCCGAGCGGATGCGCGAGGCCTTCGACTTCACCGGGATCACTCCCACACTGCCGAGCCGTACCTTCCGCGGCGAACTGGAGGTGGCGGTGGGCTGTCGCACCGTCCGCCTGATCGAGGTCGGCCCCGCCCACACCGTCGGGGACGTGCTGGTCCATGTGCCGGACGCCGCCGCCCTGTTCGCCGGGGACATGCTGTTCATCGGCGGCCACCCGGTGATCCACAGCGGCCCGGTGCAGAACTGGATCGCCGCCTGTGACCTGATCGTCGGGCTTGACGTCGAGACGATCGTGCCCGGGCACGGCCCGGTCATCGGCAAGCGCGAGGTGCGTGCCTTCCGCGACTACCTGGAGCGTGTCCGCGACCACGCCGTCCGCACGCACCGGGCGGGGATACCCGTGCCGCAGGCCGCCCAGCAGATGGACCTGGACGGCTTCGCCGACTGGGACGACCCCGAACGCCTCGTGCTCAACATCGGCGCCGTCTACCGTGAACTGAACGGCGACGGCACACCCGCGGAGCTGGAACTGATGGGCTGCCTGGACGAGTACGCCGCGCCGGGATCCGTCCGAACCGTTCCCCGAACCGCCCCACGTATCGCGCCGCGGCCCTCGGCCGACATCGCTGCTCTGGCCGCACGTCTGGACGGACCCCCGGCGCGGCTGCTCGCCGACGACGGCACAGGACCGCTGGCCGGTCGTCCGGTGCTCAACATCCTGGCGACCATCGGCAACCACCCCGACCTGCTGGTCGCCCTGGCGCCCCTGCTCGCCGGTCTCGCCCAGGGGGTGATCCCGGCCCGCGAACGGGAACTGGCGATTCTTCGGGCCGCGCACCGCACCGGCTCGACCTACGAGTGGGAACACCATGCCCACATCGGCGCCGTCGCCGGGCTCACCGGGTCCGAGATCGCCCGTGTCCCGCTCGGGCCGGACGGCTTGGGCTGGGGCGAGGCCGACCGGGCGCTGCTGCGGGCCGTCGACGAGCTGTACGAGGACCACACGCTGTCCGCGGCCACCTGGCAGCGGCTGGCCGCGCGTTACTCCACGGCCCAGATGCTGGAGCTGCTCGCCCTGGTCGGCGTCTACACGATGATCGCCGGAATCCTCAGGTCCTGTCGGGTCCCGCTCGACGACTGGCTCACCGAACCCGCGGCGGCCGGGACCGTCGGCACGGATGCGACTCGGGCGTAAGGCGCCAACCGGACCGGCCGCTCCGGAGCGGCCGGTCCGCAGAAGGAACCATGACGCTGGGCATGGGGGAATCGCTGTTGGGACGGGCCTCGGAGCCCGGGTGCTGGCCGACGCCGTCGGGGAGTTGGCGGGGGGCGTGGCGGGGTGGTTGTTCCGTCGGGCGAGGCAGGCATCGGCAAGACGACGTTGCTGCTGCACGCCGGTGAGCTCGGCCGGGCCACAGGGGTCCACGTCCGGCGGGCCAACGCCAGTGTGCTGGAGCATGAGTTCTCCTTCGGCGTCGCACGTCAGCTGCTTCCGGAGTTCGGTGGAACCCTGCTGCAGACGAGTGCCAAGGCTCCGTTCGAGGCGATCCGGACGCTCTTCGCCGGGGTCGCGGAGATCGCCGCGGCCGAGCCCGTTCTGCTGGTCGTCGACGATCTCCAATGGGCCGACACCGCCTCGCTGCGCCTTCTCAACCATGTCGCGACCCGGATCGGCACGCCACCCGGTCACCGTGCTGGCCGGGTGGCGCCCCTGGCGGTGGCCGACGTCGCGGCACTGGCCGGGCAGGTCTTCGACGACGAGGTGGACGACGGGTCCGCGCGGGCCTGCCACGCGGCGAGCGGCGGCAACCCGTTCCTGGTCACCGAGGCCCTTGTCGTACTCCGGGAACAGGGCGTACGTCCGGTCAGGGACGGCATCCCGCACGTGGCGACGGTGACGTCGCGTGCTGTCATCGACCGCACGGCGTCCCGCCTGCGGACCGTGGACGGCGCCCTGGAGCCCAGTACGCGTTGATCGCGCGCCCGGCGAGGGCGGCGTAGCGGGAGTTGTGCAGCATTCCCACGGGGTCCAGGTCGTCGAGGTGGACCACATACGCGGTCCGCCGCGCAAGGTGAGCGGTGTCCGTCGCCTGGCTCCGCAATGGCCGTGGGCCTGGTGGGACCCAGCGGGTGTACGTCAGACGGCGGTCGACAACTCGCGCAGGGCGTCCGTCAGTTGTACGAGAAGCTCCTCGGCCTGCGCGTCCGACATGCCGTCCGCGCGCCTGCTCACCAGGAGTTCCCAGGCGCCGTCGGGCTGGGGGACGGCCTCGATCAGCAGCTCGAAACCGGTGTGAGGGGGGCGGATGCGCAGGGGTTCCGCGTTCACCGATTCGCCGAGACGGACGCGTGGGGGCTGGTTCTGCAGGATGACCCAGGTCTGGAACCAGGGGTGCCGGTCCCGCTTGGGCTGCAGGGTGCGGACCAGTTCGTCGAAGGGGGTGCGGGCGTGCTGGAAGGCCGCGGCGACGGTGCGGGCGCAGGTGGTCAGGAGGTCGGCGGCGTCCTGGGCGGGGACGGACGTCAGGGGAATCGGCAGGGAGTTGACGAAGCAGCCGATGACCGGTTCGACCTCGGGGTCGTGGCGGCCGGGCGACACGGTGCCGAGGCAGAGGTCGTCGACGCCGAAGAGCCGTGACAGGGACCGTCCGGCCGCGGCAAGGAGTGCGGCGACCGGTGGGCCGCCGAACGCGTCGGCGGCACGGGTCAGTTGGGCGACGGTTTCGGGGGACACCCGCAGGACGGATTCGACGCGGCGGCCCTGGGAGTCGTCGGAGGGGCCGGGCAGGAAGGGGTGCGGCGGCTCCCTGAGGACCTCTTGCCAGTACGGCAGGTCGTGCTCCCGCCAGGAGTCGAGGCGGTCCTGCTCCCAGGTGCTGAACCCGGCGTAGGTGACGCGCGGCGGTTCGGGCAGCGGTGCGTCCGGGGCCATGGCGGCGGCGAGGTCTTCCATGAACAGGGTTTCCGACCAGCCGTCGAAGGCCAGGTGGTGCAGGCGCAGGCAGAAGAGGTGCGTCTGCTCGTCGACGCGGCACAGCCGCAGCCGGAGCGACGGCTCCTTCTCCAGGTCCGTGGGCCAGCCCCACCAGTCCGCGGAGATCTCCTCGGCGAGCTCGCGCAGGCCGTTCCCGTCCGCGGGGTGCGGCGCGGTCGTGTGTTCCAGGGGCACGGTGGTGACGTCGGCGGGCAGGGGGCGCTGTATCGCTCCGCTGCCCTCGTAGGGGTACACGGTCCGCAACACCGCGTGCCGCGCGACGAGTTGGCCGAGGGCCGCCTCGAACCGGCGGGTGTCCAGGGGGCCCGTCAGGGCGTAGGCGAGGACGATCACGTTGTCGGCGTCGCCGGGGGTGAACTCCTCGGACAGCCAGAACCGCTTCTGGGCGCGCGACAGAGGGGCGTCGCCGTGGTCGGCGCCGAGCGAACCCGGTCCCGCGTCCGCCGACTGCTCCCGGTCGCCGCTCAGGGCAAGGAGTTTGTCGAGGGTCCGCTGCCGGTAGACGTCGGCCGCCGTCACATGGGCTCCGGTGCGGGAGCTGATCCGGGAGGCGAGCCGCACCGCGTCCAGGGAGGTGAGCCCGGCGCGGAAGAGGTCGTCGTGGGACGCGGGTCCGGGCTGGCCGAGGAGTTCTCCGATCTCGGTGAGCAGCTGGTGGGCGACCGAGTCGGGGGCGTCGGGGGAGTCCGTGACGGGGGTGGCGGGGGCGGGTGCCGAAGCGGCGGCGTCCTGTTCGAGCAGCGCGCGGACCGCCGCGTAGTCGGCCTTGCCCGTGGGGCTCAACGGCAGGGTCCGCAGGTGGAGTTGGCGGCTCGGCACCATCGCGTCGAGCAGCGTACGGGCCGCGACGTCGCGCAGTTCGCGCGGGTCGAGGGGCGCGCCGTCGAGGGTGGTGTAGGCGCAGGCGAGCTGGGGCCGCCCTGGCGTGGTCTCGATGCGCAGTACGCAGCTGGTGGCGACGGCGGGGTGTGCCTCCAGGGCCTTCTCGACCTCGCCGGGGGCGATGCGCACGCCCCGGATCTTGAACTCGCGGTCGGCGCGGCCCCGGTAGCGGTAGTTGCCGTCCTCGTCGAGTACGGCCAGGTCTCCGGTGCGGTAGTGGCGGACGCCGTCCAGGTCGAAGAAGGCCTTCGCCGTGGCCTCGGGGTCGGCGAGGTAGCGCAGGGCGAGGCCGTCGCCCGAGATGGCGACCTCTCCGATGTCGCCGGGTTCCGCACGGTCCCCGGAGGGCGTCACCAGGGTCACGCCGGTGCGGGGCACCGGGCGGCCGATGGGGACCTCGGTGGAGGTCTCGTCGACGTCCTTGGCGCGGATGACGTGCGTGGTGGCGAAGATGGTGCTCTCCGCGGGGCCGTAGCCGTTCACGACGTGCAGGTCGGGGAAGGCCGTCAGGACCCGGCGGACATGGGCGGGTGAGACGCGTTCGCCGCCGACGAGCAGCAGCCGGATGCCGCGGAAGACCTCGACGTCCTCCTCGGTGAGCACGTTGAACAGCGAGCTGGTCAGCCACAGGCTGTTCACCCCGCGCCCCACCAGTTCGCGCAGGGTGGCCGCGTCCACGGCGGGGTGGTCGCGGTCGAGCAGGACGCAGCAGCCGCCGTTCAGCAGCGGGGCCCACAGCTCCAGGGACATGCCGTCCCAGGGCAGCGGCGCCGCCTGGAGGAACACGCTGTCGGCGGCCACGGGAATGGACGGGCAGTCGACGAGGGTGCGGATGGTGCCGCGGTGCGGTGACATCACGCCCTTGGGCTGCCCGGTGGAGCCGGAGGTGAAGAAGACGCACGCCGCCTCGGTGCCGTCCTCGAAGGGGTGCAGCGCGACTGGCTCGGCCGGGCCGGCCGCGAGGTCCGCGAAGGTGTCATCGGACACCACCACGGACGCCCCGGAACGCCGGATGATCAGGTCGGTGCGGGCCGCGGGCCAGGCGGTGTCGACGGCGATGTAGGTCGCGCCCACTTCGAGGACGGCCAGGAGCGCCACGACCAACTCCGGTGAGCGTTCCATGCGTACGGGGACACAGTCGCCGTGCCGCACCCCCGCGGCGTGGAGCCCCGCTGCCATGGTGGCCGCCTGCTGCCGCAGTTGCGCGTAGGTGAGCGCACGGTCGCCCTGGCGCAGGGCGACCGCTTCGGGCGTGCGCCCGGCGTGGTGGGCGATGACGCGTTCGATGCGTTCACCACGTGCATAGGGGCTGTGCATGTCCATGGGGCATCGCTCTTTCGGCTAAGGCACGCGCGGGGCTCGTCGTGTCGGTCCGTCACACCCGGGCGTCGTCGAAGCAGGTGCGGCGCGACGCGATCGACGTGGTGCCCGCCTCCTCGGTCAGGTCGAAGAAGTCACCGAAGGGCGCTCCGACGGAGGGGGCGCCCTTCGCGCTGGCGCGGCGAATGGTGAAGAACTCGCTGAATTCGGCTGTTCCCCCGAGCACGGGGCGGCCCGGCCGCCCGGGGCGGACCAGTCCCTCCGCGGTGCTGTCGGGGGCCGTCATTTCAGGGTGCTCTCCGTTCTTGGTTTCCTCGATGGGGCGGCCCGGTGAAGAGGGCGGCCCGTTCGGTCGGGCGGCTGCGGCGGAAGGCGGCACGGTACTTCCGCGCGACGTCCAATTCGCGCCATGGCTCGCATGCATCCGGAAGGCTAGCAGGGAATCGACGCCCCGTTCGAAGAAGTTCTTCTTCGTTCCGTAGGGCGTTGTTCCCGGACTGGTCGGTTCCTGTATTCCCGCTGGTGGTACGGGCGCCGTATGGGCGAGTTGGGGCAAGTCGCGCCGTTCGACCTCGTTGGCGCCGTCAATTCCCTCTTGGTGCCGCTTTCTCTGGAAGTGCGCGCCCCAGGCGCACCTCGTGGCTCGAAGCGGACGTTCCGCTTCAGCGGGGAACGTTGACCAAAGAATGGTTGACTCGATTTGGTCCAGCGGGTTGACTACCTGAACTCCGGGGGGCGGTCACATGAATGAGGGGTTTTGTGAGGGCGGGTCGGCGAGGCGAATTAGCGTCGATCAGCTGGCGTTTCCGGGCGCTTGTGGCCGGCTACGCCATTTCCGCCTATGGAAACTTCCTCAATCTGATCGCCCTGAGCCTGTTCACCTACGAAGTCGTGGGCAGCGCCTTCGGTATCGGCGCGGTGATGGCGCTCCGGCTGTTCTCCGGGATGCTGGCGGGCCTGGGCGCGGGCGCGCTCACCACGGCCCTCGGCCGCCGCACCGTGATGATCGGCACCGATGTGGCGCAGGCGCTCGCGATGGCGCTGCTCGCGGTCGGCGCCCACGACCCCTCGCTCGTCCTGCTCCTGGGCGCGGTCGTCGTCCTCGGCGCGGGGAACACGCTGTTCACGGTGGCGCTGCGCAGCGCCGTGCCGGTGCTCGTCGGGCACGACGAACGCTCGCGGGCCAACGGGCTGCTCGTGGCGGGGCGTTCGGCCGCCACCGTCCTCGGCTACGGCTCGGCGGCGGCCGTCATCGCCTCCGGCGGATACGCGCTCGCGTTCGCGGTCAACAGCGCCAGTTTCGTGGTCTCGGCGGCGGTGGTGCTGGTGCTGCGGCCCCGCACCGACGCCGAGGGCACGACGTACGAGGAGCCCTCGAAGGAGCCGGTCACGGGGCGGCGGGGGAGGGGCGTGAGGCTGGGAATCGCGGGCATTCCCGCGCTGCTGGCCGGGGCGCTCCTGCTGCGCGGCGCCGACGCGTTCGCCTCCTCCTCGCACAATGTGGCCCTGCCGATCGTGGCCGACCTGGAGTCCCCGGACAATCCGGCGCTGTTCATGACCCGGTTCTGGGCGGCCTGGGCCGTGGGCGCGCTCCTCTCCCACCAGGTCCTCAAGCGGTTCCGGCGCGAAGAGGCCTACGGCGAGCGGGCGTTCGCGCTCGGCACCGCCGCCATGGCGGTCTTCTTCGTGCTGGTCTTCGTGCTGGTGTCCGCGGGGTCCCCCGCCCCCGCCCTGATCGCGGCGGCCCTCGCGGCGGGGCTCGCCGACGGCTGCACCGAGATCGTGTACGTCTCGCGGCTGCAGGCCGCGCCCGAGCGGGAACGCAGCCGCCTGCTCGGCATCTCGGCGTCCGCGGAGACCGCCGGGTTCACCCTCGGCATGGTCGCCGCGGCCGCCGCGCTGGAGGGCCTCCCCGTGCTCGCGGTCGTCGCCGCGTTCCACGGGACGGCCCTGTGCGGGGCGTTGGCGCTGCTGGCGTTCGCCGCGGCCCGCCGTCGCGGCGGCGGGGCGGCGCCAGCGACATCTCAAGGAACGGCACCACTGACGTCTGAAGGAACGGCACCACGTACGCCTGAAGGAACCGCACCACCGGCACACGAAGGAACCGCACCACTGACAGCTCAAGGAGAAGGGGGCGCGCATGGCACGCGTACGGGGGCAGGCCCTTTGTCGGGGGCCTGAGCCGGAACTCGGCGGGGACGACCCCCGTGACGCGGTGCGTGCCCTGCTCGGGGCGGCGGCCGCCGACGGGGGCGCGGGAGTGGTCACGGTGGGCCCCGAGGGCCGGGCCGCCACACTGACGTACCCCCAACTCCTCGACCGGGCACGGCGGTTCCTGACCGGGCTGCGGGCGCGAGGGGTGCGGCCCGGGGACACCGTGGTGCTGTGCGGGCTGCCGCTCGACGTGTTCTTCCCTGCCTTCTGGGGCTGCGTCCTCGCCGGTGCCGTGCCCGTGGCCGTCACCGACCCGCCCGCCCCCGGCTCGGTGGCCGCGCAACGGCTGCGCCACACCCGCGCGTTGCTCAAGGACCCCCTCGTACTCACCGACGCCCTGGGAGCGACGGATCTCGCGGCCGCCGACGGGGACGAGCGGGTGGCCGTCGCCGACGACGTGCTCCGGCACCCGCCGTCGTACGACCACCACGAACCCCAGGCGTCGGACACCGCACTGCTCATGCTCTCCTCCGGCAGCACGGGCGCGCCCAAGGCGGTGCGGCTCACGCACGCCGGGCTCGCCGACTTCGCGGCGAGCGCCCGCCGGATCCTGCCCGTGGCGACGGGCGACACCTTCGTCAACTGGCTGCCGGTGGACCACAGCGGGGCGTTCCTGCTCTACCACGTACTCCCGGTGTTCACGGCCTGCACCAACGTGCACGCACCCACCCGGACGGTCCTCACCGACCCGCTGCGCTGGCTCGACCTGCTCCACGAGTACCGCGCCCAGCACGGCTGGGCGCCCACCTTCGCGTACCAGCTGGTGGTGGACGCACTCGCCGAACAACCGGACAGACGCTGGGACTTGAGCCATCTGGCCTCGCTGCTGTGCGGCGGGGAGCAGATCGTCCTGCCGGTCCTGCGGGCCTTCCTCGACGGCACGGCGGACTTCGGTGTCCGCGAGCGGCACCTCGTCCCCGTCTGGGGCATGGCCGAGACGGTCACCGCGATCACCTACGGGCGCCTCGACCGGCCGGGCACCGTGCACCGCCTGGTCAAGTCCAGCCTCGGCGGGGAGCTGCGGAGCGCGGACGCGGACACGCCGGACAGCGACCGCGTGACCTTCGTCGCGGCCGGTTCGCCCGCCCACGGCGCGGCCCTGCGGGTCGTCGACGGCGAAGGGCGGCCCCTGGAGGGCGGCAGGATCGGCCAGTTGCAGGTGAGCGCGCCGCTGCGGCTGACGCCGGGATACGTCGACGACCCGGACGCCGATGCCGCGGCCTATCCGCGGGGCCGCGACTGGCTGGACACCGGTGACCTGGCGTTCCTCGCCGACGACCAGGTCGTCGTCACCGGCCGCCGCAAGGACGTGATCATCCTCGACGGCCACAACGTGTACGCCCACGAGATCGAGGCGGCCGCCGCGGCGGTGGCCGGGGTCCGCATCGGCGAGGTGGCCGCCTGCGGGATACCGGACGCCGGGCGCGGCACGGAACGGCTCGCCGTGTTCTTCGTCGGCGGGGCGGCCGAGGAGGACGCCCGGATCGCGCGCCAGGTCAAGGCGGAGCTGTTCACCCGCCTCGGCCTGACCGCCACGCACGTGCTGCCCGTCCCGCAGGACCGGTTCCCGCGCACACCCGCAGGCAAGGTGCGGCGCACCGAGCTGCGGGATCGTTTCGTCGAGGGGGAGTTGAGGGCGGGGCCGGGGGAGGCCGCCGGTGGTGGCGCGAGTGCGGGCGCGGGTGCCGGTGCCGGAGACCGGGACGGTGGCGTGGCGCGTGCGGTGGGGGAGGAACTGGCCGCCGTGCTGGGGCGGCCGGGGGCGGCGCAGGTGCCGTTCTACGAACTTGGCCTGACCTCCGTGCAGTTGATGCGGCTGCGGGGGCGGCTCGAGGAGCGGCTGGGGCGGGGGATCGCACAGACCGCACTGTTCGAGCACCCTACGGCGGAGGCGCTCGCCGCGCATCTCGCCGCGTATCTCGTTGCGGGTGAGGTCCTTGCGGAGGGGCCTGTGCGGCAGTCGGGGGTGGGCGAGGTCCCTGCGGCGGAGCTCGTGCGGCAGCACGAGGCGGGTGGGGTCCCTGCGGCGGCAGCCGCGCCGCAGCCCCAGGCGGGTGAGGTGTCTGCGGCGGAGCCCGTGCCGCAGTCCGAGGCGG
>NZ_JBHYJI010000016.1:43882-131978 GCF_042740435.1 Streptomyces sp. NPDC059002
GCCCCAGGCGGGTGAGGTGTCTGCGGCGGAGCCCGTGCCGCAGTCCGAGGCGGGTGAGGTCCCTGTGGCGGAAGCCGCGCCGCAGGCCGAGGTGGGTGACGACCGGCGGATCGCGGTCATCGGGATGGCGCTGCGCTTTCCCGGGGCCGATTCGCCGGAGGCGTACTGGCGGAATCTGCGGGACGGCGTCGACTGCCTCACCGTCTTCGACGGGGACCAGCTGCGGGCCGCGGGCCTCACGGCCGGGCAGGCGGCGGCCGCCGACCGGGTCCCGGTCGGCGGGGTCCTCGACGGCGCGCTGGACTTCGACGCCGACTTCTTCGGGCTCAACCCGAAGGAGGCCCGGCTCACCCACCCGGCACACCGCCTCTTCCTGGAGTGCTGCCACCGGGCGCTGGAGGACGGCGGCCACGCGCTCCCCCAACAGGGCACCAGGGTCGGCGTGTTCGCCGGTACGGGCATGCACCTCTACGACCACCAGCAGACGAGATCCCCTTCGTACGTCGATGTCGACACCGACGGCGACGCCGACGAGGACCCGGTCACCGGGATGCAGGGCACGATCGGGCAGCAGCCGGACTTCGTCGCGACCCGGGTCGCCTACCGGCTCGGCCTCACCGGGCCCGCCATCGGCGTACAGACGGCCTGTTCGACGTCGCTGGTCGCCGTGCACCTGGCGGCGCAGGCCCTGCTGACCGGGGACGCGGACGTCGCGCTCGCCGGCGCCGCGGCCGTGCATCTGCCGCAGGAGACCGGCTACCGCAGCCGGCCCGGCTCCATCCTGTCCCCCACCGGCCGATGTCGCGCCTTCGGTGCGGACGCCGACGGCACCGTGGGCGGCAACGGAGTGGCGGCCGTGCTGCTCAAGCGCCTTGACAGGGCGGTGGCCGACGGGGACACGGTGCACGCGGTGATCCTGGGCTCCGCGGTCAACAACGACGGCGCGGAGAAGGCCGGTTACAGCGCCCCCGGCATGGCCGGGCAGGTGGCGGTCGTCCGCGACGCGCTGCGCAGGGCCGCGGTCCCGGCCGACAGCCTCACCTATGTGGAGGCGCACGGCACGGGGACGCCGCTGGGGGATCCGGTGGAGTTCGAGGCGCTGGGGCGGGCGCTCGGTGACGGCACGCGGCGCACCGCGTTCTGCGCGGTCGGCTCGGTGAAGCCCGCCATCGGGCACCTCGACAGCTGCGCGGGCATGGCGGGCCTGATCAAGACGGTCCTCATGCTGCGGCACCGCACCCTGGTGCCGACCCTGCATCTGACGCGGCCCAATCCCCAACTCCGCCTGGAGGGCGGGCCGTTGCGGCTGGCCACCGAACTGCGGCCGTGGACCGTGCCCGACGGGACGCCCCGCAGGGCCGGGGTCAGCGCGCTCGGCGTGGGCGGCACCAACGCCCACGTCATCCTCGAAGAAGCCCCGGCCCGGCGTCCCCGGGCCACGCCCGGCAGGCCCGCGCTCGTCCCCGTGTCGGCGCGCGACGCCCAGGCGCTGGGGGAGTTGACCGGCGAGCTGGCCGCCCGGCTGAGGGAGGCGCCGGACACGGACCCCGCCGATGTGGCGGCCACGCTGGGACTCGGCCGTCCGCACCGGGCCGCCCGCACGGCCGTGGTGGGCGCCGACGCCGGTGAACTCGCGCACGCCTTGTCCCAACCACCCGCCGCCGTCGCCCCGTTCGGCCCGCTGACGTTCGCCTTCCCCGGCCAGGGCAGCGCGCGGGGCGGCATGGCCCGTGGGATCCACGCCGGGTTCCCCGGGGCCCGCTCGGTGATCGACCGCTGCGAGCGGCGCTACGCCGAGGAGTTCGGCGGGACGCTGCTGCCGCTGCTGCTCGGGGAGTACGGGGGTGTGCGCGGCGGGAACGATGACGCGGGCCCCGTGGTGTGGCCCACGGAGGTGGCACAGGCCGCGCTCTTCGCCCACCAGGCGGCACTCGTGGCGGTGTGGCGGGCCTGCGGGGTGCGGCCCGACGTGCTGTGCGGGCACAGCGTCGGCGAGTACGCGGCGCTGTACGCGGCCGGAGCGATCGGCCTCGACGACGGGCTGCGGCTCACCGCCCGGCGCGGTCTTCTCATGCAGCGGGACAGCCCGCCCGGCGGGATGCTCGCGGTCCGCACCGACCCGGCGACCGCCGAACGCGTCGCCGCCGCTTCCGGCGTCGCGGTCGCCGCGGTCAACGGGCCCCGCTCACAGGTCCTTTCCGGGGCGCCCGAAGCGCTGGACGAGGCGGCACGCCTGCTCGACCGCGACGGCATCCGGTGGCGCGCGCTCCCCGTGGACCGGGCCTTCCACTCGGCGGCGCTCGACACCGCGTTGGCCGCGTTCCGCTCGGCGGCCGACGAGGTGACGTACGCACCGCTGCGGCTGCCGTTCGTCAGCGGCCTCGACGGCGAGATGCGCCCCGTGGGCTGGATCCCCGACCCCTCCTATCTGTGCGCACAGGCGCGGCAGCCGGTCCGCTTCGACCTGACCGTGGCCACGGCGGCGCACCTGGGCCGGGGCGACTTCGTCGAACTCGGCGCCGGGGAGACGCTCAGGGGCCTGGGACGGCACTGCCTGCCGGAGAGCCGCTGGCTGCGAGGCCAGGGCGAGGGCAGTGAGGCGGCCGCGCAGCAGCGCGGGCTGCTGCACTCGCTCGGCGAGCTGTACCGCGCCGGGGCGGACCTGGACTGGTCGGCGCTCGCGCGCGGCGGAGGGCGGATCCCGCTGCCGGGGCATCCGCTGCGGCGGCGCAGGGTGAGTCCCTTCCAGGGGGTCGCCGCGCCCAGGAACCCCACCGCGCTGCCCGCGCACACGGTGACTCCGGGCGGCGGTCCCGGGCCCGTACCGCCCGGCGCCGAACCGCTGTCGCCGGGCGCCGAACCACTGCTCGGCATAAGGGAGATGACCGCGCGCCAGCTGGGTGCGGAACTCGCGGACATCGCGCCGGACCGCTCGTTCTTCGAGCTGGGGGCGGACTCGCTGTCCCTGATGGGGATGGCCAAGGAGCTGGACCGCCGGTACGGCGTGCGCGTTCCCGTGCGGGAGTTCTTCGACGCGGCGGACACACCGCGCAAGCTGGCGGATCGCGTCGCGCGGAGGAGCGTCGAGGCGGCCGGGCTGCCGACGGACGCCGCTTCGTCGGCAGCCGAACCGGAGCGGCGGGCTCTGGGGCCGATCCCCGAGCCCGCACCGGAGCCCGTGACGGCCCCGCCCGCACCCCCGCAGCCCACCCCGGCCGACGCCGCCCCACCCGCCCTGCACGACCTCTTCTCCCAACAGCTGGAACTCACCCGGCACTTGGTCGACCAGGTGACCGGCGTCATCAACCGGCAGACGGAGGCCCTCGCCTCCGCCGGGGCGGTGCCGGTCGCTGCCCCCTCCGCGCCCGCGGAGGCAGAACACGTCGCCACCACCCCGGACTTCAGCCTCTACTTCTTCGGCGACTACCCGGACGACGCGGCCCACGACAAGTACGCCCTGATCATGGAGGCGGCCGAGTTCGCCGACCGGCGTGGTTTTCACGCGCTGTGGTTTCCCGAGCGGCACTTCAACTCGTTCGGCGCGCTCTTCCCGAATCCCTCCGTGCTCGCCGCCGCCCTGGCGGCCCGTACCCGCCGCGTCCGGCTGCACGCCGGTTCCGTGGTGCTGCCGCTGCACCATCCGGTCCGGGTGGCCGAGGAGTGGTCGGTGGTGGACAACATCTCCGGCGGCAGGGCGGGCCTGTGCTTCGCCAGTGGCTGGCACTCGACCGACTTCGCGCTCGCCCCGGACGCCTTCGGGCGGCATCGCGAGGCCATGTACGAGCAGGTGGAGTCGGTGCGTCGGCTCTGGGCGGGGGAGGCGCTGACCCTGACCGGCGGGGACGGCGCGCCCGTCGACGTCCGGCTGCACCCCAGACCCCTCCAGGCCCAACCACCTTTGTACGTCGCCGTGGTGGGCAACCCCGAGAGCTATCGGCGGGCCGCCGCGAACGACCTGGGGGTCGTCACGAACCTGATGGCGCAGACGGTGGAGCAGCTGGCGGAGAACATCGCCCTGTACCGCCGCACCCGCGCCGAGCACGGCCTCGACCCGGCCGCGGGGCGTGTCGTCGTTCTCGTACACACTTATCTGGAGCGGGACGCGGCGCGGGCGCGCGCCGAGGCGTACCGGCCCTTCGTGGCGTATCTGCGGTCCTCGCTGTCCCTGTTCGATCAGGTCACCAACAGCCTCGGCTTCGACGTGGACCTGGCGAACACCCCCGACGACGACGTGGAGTTCCTGCTCGGCCGCGCCTACGAGCGCTACTGCGACACACGCGCGCTGATCGGCGACGCGTCGACGGCCGCCGAGACGGTGGGCCGTCTCAGGGCGGCGGGTGCGGACGAGATCGCGTGCTTCGTCGACTTCGGCGTACCGGCGGACAAGGTGCTCGCCGCCCTGCCCCTCCTCGACGACCTCCGCTCCCGCCAGCCGCGCCGGGCCGACGTGCGTGCCGAAGAAGCGCGTGCGGATGTGCGTGCGGATGTGCCTGCCGAAGTGCCCAGGAAAATACGCCCTGTTGGGCGCAGGCCGCTCACCCCCGCCCAGCGCCGCATCTGGTTCCTGGAGCAGCTGCACCCCGGCACCAGCATGTACCACGAGCCCAAGGCGATCCGTCTCGACGGGACGCTGAACACGGAGGCGCTGTGCCGGGCCCTGCAGAAGGTGGCCGACCGGCACGCGGCGCTGCGGACGGTCTTCCGGGATGTCGACGGCGTGCCTTACCGGCAGGTGCTTGAGCGGGTGACGCTCGACTGTCCCGTGGAGGATCACACCGGGGCCGGTGAGGAGGAGGCGCTGCGGGCCGCGCTCGCCACGGAGGGTCGGCGCGTCCTCGATCTGCGCGAGGGGCCGACCGTCGCGGTGCGGCTGCTGCGGCTCGGCCCGGAGCGGCATCTGCTGTTCCTGCTGGCCCACCACATCGCCTTCGACTCGTCCTCCACCGAGGTGCTCGTCCGCGACCTGGCCGCGTACTACCGCTCGTGGCCCGACGGCGAGCCCCGGCTCCCGGTGCTCGACGACGACGTCGCGGAGGACGTCCCCGACGCGGCGGCGGCCGGGCGGAGCCTGGACTTCTGGCGGCGCGAGCTGACGGACGTACCGGACCTGGATCTGCCCACCGACCGGCCGCGGCCGCCAGTGCGGACGGGGGAGGGCGCGAGCCTGACGTATGCGTGGGACGCCGACCTTGCCGCGCGCATCAGGGCGTTCGCCGCGTCGCAGCGGGCCACCGTCTTCATGGCGCTGACCGGCGCCATCGGTGCCGTGCTCGGCCGGTTCGCCGGGCAGTCCCGCTTCGCGCTCGGCACGGCGGTGGCGGCCAGGCCCGAGGGCGCCGAGGACGCGATCGGGCTGTTCCTCGACACCGTTCCGCTGCACATGGACCTGAGCGGCGATCCGGACTTCGCGACGCTGCTGCGCCGCGTCAGGGACACCAGCACCGCGGCGTACGAGCACCGGGCCCTGCCGTTCGACGAGCTGGTCGGCGCGCTGGCCCCGCGCCGCGACCCGGGCCGCAATCCGCTGTTCCAGGTCATGGTGGAGTACGAACAGGAGGCCGAGGTCGACTTCGACCCGCCGCGTCTCGCCGCGACGCTCCTGGACGCGCCGAGCGAGCGTGCCCCCTTCGACCTCAGCATCTATCTGACGCACCACCGCGCGGGCCTGCGGTTCATGGTCGAGTACGACACGGCGCTCTTCGACGCGGCCACGGTGCGCCGCTTCGTGGAGTACGTGGAGCTGCTGCTGCGCAGGGCCGTCGACGCGCCGGACGTCCCGGTCACCGAACTGACCGCGCCCTCGCCCGCCGACCGCGGCACCCTCGCACGGTGGGGCGGCGCCGACGTGCGGGCACCCGCGGGACCGGACAGCCTGCACGGCCTGTTCGAGGAGCGGGCCGGGGCCGATCCGGCCGCGCCCGCCCTCATCGGTGACGAACTGACCTGGACGTACGGCGAGTTGGAGGCGCGCGCCAACCGCGTCGCCCACCGGCTCCGGCAGTGCGGCGCGGGCCGCGGTGAGCGCGTGGCGGTCCTGCTGCCGCGCGGACCCGAGCTGATCGCCGCGCTGCTCGCCGTGCTCAAGAGCGGCGCCGCCTATCTGCCGCTCGATCCGTCCGCGCCGACACCCCGGCTGCGCGGGCTCCTCGACGACGGGCGTCCCGTCCTGCTGCTCACCCGCGCCGAGGCGCTCGCACGGCACCCGGAGCTTGCCGCTCCCGGGGTGCTCCTTGCCGAGGACGTCGACACGGCGCTCCCGGACACGCCGCCGGACGTCGAGGTGCGGCCCGATGACCCGGCGTACTGCATCTACACCTCGGGATCCACCGGACGCCCCAAGGGTGTCGTCGTCCCGCACCGCGGTCCTGCCGCCCTGGTGCGCGGGCAGCTGGCGCGGCACGAGCCGCTGCGCACCCTGCAGTGGACCTCGCCCGCCTTCGACATCAGCGTCCAGGAGATCTTCACGACGCTCGCCTCCGGGGCCGCCCTCGTCCTGATCGACGACGCGGTGCGGCACGACCCCGCGGCGCTCACCCGGACGCTGCGCCGTCACGAGGTGCGGCGCCTCCACATGCCGAGCACCCCGCTGCGCTATCTCATGGAGACGGGGCCCGAACTCCCCGCTCTGCGCGAGGTGTTGCAGTGCGGGGAGCCCCTGCAGCTCACCGCGGCGCTGCGGCGCTTCCTTGCCGGACATCCGCGGTGCGTCCTCCACAACCAGTACGGCCCCACCGAGACCTCGATCGTCATCACCTCGCACCGCGTCGCGCCCGACGGGGAACAGTGGCCGCCCATCGGGACCCCGGTGCCCGGCGTCCGGATCAGGCTGCTCGCCCCGGACGGGCACGAGGTGCCGGTGGGCGCCGTCGGTGAGATCCACGTGGGCGGTGCGCAGGTCGCGCACGGCTACCACGACCGTCCCGAGGAGACCGCGGCCCGCTTCGTCGACGACGGCACCGGCGCTGTGCACTACCGCACCGGCGACCTGGCGCGCTGGCGCCCGGACGGCACCCTGGAGTACCGGGGCCGGGCCGACGACCAGGTCAAGATCCGCGGGCATCGCGTCGAACCCGCCGAGGCGCACGCCGTGTTGAGCGCGCTGCCCCAGGTCAAGGACGCGGCCGTGGTGCCGCGCCGCGACGCGCACGGCGACATGGAACTCGTCGCGTACGTCGTCCCCAGGAGCGCGGGGACCGAGCTGACCCGGCTGCGGTCCGCGCTCGCCGCCGAGCTGCCCGAGCAGCTGGTCCCGGGCCGCTGGGTGGCGCTGGAGCGGCTGCCCGTCAACACGTCCGGCAAGCTCGACCGGCACCGCCTGCCCGAGCCGGCGGCGGCCGACGTCGCGCAGGGCCCCGGCGCCGAGCCCGCCACGGCCCTGGAGAAGTCCCTGCACGAGCTGTGGTGCGCCGAGCTGGGCGCCCGGTCCCTGCCCGTCGACCGCTCCTTCTTCCAGCTGGGCGGCCACTCGCTCAGCGCGATCCGCCTGCTGCACCGCCTGGCCGACGAGCTGGACCTGCGGCTTTCGATGGCGGACTTCTTCCGTACGCCGACGATCAGAGGCCTTGCGGCACGGGCCGACGGCGGGGAGGGGGATCCGGGCGGAGCCGTCGCCGCGGACCCGGATGACGTCGTCGCCACCGTCCCGCAGACCTCCAGCCTGCGCCGGCTGTGGCGGCGGCACCACGAGCGCGCCGACCCGGCCGTCTACAACGTCACCCACCGCGTCGATCTGCACGGGGAGTTGGACCCGCGCCATCTGGAGCGGGCGCTCGCCGCCCTCGTCGCCCGGCACGACGCGCTGCGCAGCCGGTGCGTCGAGCGCGACGGGGAGCTTCTCTTCGAGGTGCTCGCGGCGGTGCCGGTGGAGGTGCCGGTCACGGATCTGACCGTGCGGGGCGGTGACGCCGAAGAGGTCGCGCGCTGGTGCAGGGACGAGGCGTCGCGGCCCTTCGCGCTGCACCGGGCGCCGCTCTTCCGCTTCCGCGTGGCCCGGGTCGCCGCGGACCGCTGGGTCCTGCTGGCCGTGCTGAACCACGCGATCTGCGACGGCTGGTCGATGGGCGTGCTGTGGCAGGAGCTGGAGGAGCTGTACAACGCCGCCTGCCGCGGCGTCGCGGCCGAACTCCCGCCGCCCTCCGCACAGTTCACGGACGTGGCGCGCGCCGAGCACGCCCTCGCTCCGGACCGGCGCCGACAGCTGGAGGAGTACTGGCGCGGTGAACTCGACGGCGCCGCACTGACGTTGGACCTTCCGTGCGACCATCCGCGCCCGCCCGCGCTGTCGGGGCGCGGCGCTCTGCACACCCGCACCCTCGACGACGGCACGGCCGCGCTGGTCGCCGGGGCCGCGGCGGGGCTCGGCACCACTCCGTACGTGATCTGGGCGGCCGCCTTCGCCGTCTGGTCCGCGGCCGTGTGCGGCGGCCCCGACGACGTCGTCCTCGCCGCGTCCAGCGCCAACCGCGCAAGACCGGGCCGCGAGGGGGTGGTCGGGTTCCTCGGTGACGCCGTGCTCCTGCGGGCCCGGGTGGGTGGGGCCGGGGTCTTCGCGGATCTGGTGGACCAGCTGGGCGGGGCGCTGTTCAGGGCCATCGACCATCAGGACCTGCCGTTGAGCGAGGTGGCCGGACTCCTTGAGGAGCGCCTCGGCTCCGCGCTCTTCCCCACGGTGCTGTTCACGGTGGTGACCGCGCCGCCGCCCGCCCTGGAGCTGCACCGTCTGTCCGCCGCCGTCGAAGGTGTCGCCGTGCGCGCCGCGGCCCGCAACGAGCTGTATGTCGTCGTGAATCCGGTCCCGGAGAAGACGACGCTCACCTTCGAATACTCGACGGATCTGTTTGCCCCCGCGACTATCGAGGCTTGGGTGTCCGACTTTGCCCAGATCCTGTCACTGGCGGCATCCGACCCGACGGTGCCCATCGCGTCGCTCATGGCAAAGCGACGATCCGTCACGGAAGCCTGGGAGTAGGTGGTTTCCTTCCGTTTCGACTCCATAGGACCTGAAAATTAGGGTAGTCAGAGATAATTCGAAGGGATACACTCGACCGATCTCGGACCTCCCCTGGTCATTTCTGAATGACTGGAGGGGTGTCTCGCACTTGGGGGGAGTGTAAGTTTGCGCAGTCGCCGTTCTGTCGGGCTATTCATACAGCCGAGTGTCATGTCGAACGTGACATCAAGGATTACCGCGACACGGGATTGATCGGCGCTCGCAGCCGATAACTGTCCTGATGCGACGGGGGGTTAGGGGATCAGTGCAACCTGCGGTAAATCTGGCCAAACCGATGATTATGTCCGGATCCGGTCTTCATGGGGAACTTGGGGGACTTACGGGGAGAGAGGGGGATGTGGTCCGATGCGCCTAGCAATTGTCGGCGGCGGCCCGTACTGCACATACGCAATGGAGCGCCTTGCCGCTTCCGTGGCCGCTCATGAAGGCCCCGTCGAGCTCGACATTCATGTCTTCGACCGCACCGGTCATTTCGGTGCGGGCGCGGTGCACAGTGACGCGCAGGCTCCCACCAGCTTCCTCAACCGCATCGCCAAGCATGTGTCCTTCGGCGCCGACGAGAGTGTCGAAGACGCAGGTCCGCTGCTTCCCGCGGAGCTCCGCCCCAACCTGTACGAATGGTGCAGGCGGCAGTTCGACGAGACCGCGGACCCCCGCTTCGACATCGATCCCGACGGCTGGCCCAAGCGCTATCTGCACGGCCTCGCGCTGCGTGCGCACTTTTCCGAATACGTGGAAATCCTGCGCTCCCGTCCCTCGGTCACTGTGACCCTGCACCATGCCGAGGTCACCGACATCGAGGACCTCGCCGAAAGGCCGGGGGATAAAGGTCCTTTGCTTGTCACGTCGGTACCTGCCGTTGATGGACAGGGCGATGCCGGGACGCGGACACCCGTCGACCAAGTGCTTCTCCTGACCGGTCACTCCTACAACGATCCGTTGCGTTCGGAACGCACCCGCCACTGGGTCGAGTGTGCCGATCGTGTGCCGGGTTCCGTGTTCGTCCCCAGCGCCTATCCACTACGGGAACGGCTCACTCCGGATATTGCGGGCCCGGGCCAGGTGGTCGGCTGCGCCGGAACGATGCTGACCGGGATCGACGTCATCCTGCACCTCACCGAAGGCCGCGGCGGACGCTTCCGGCGCACCGCGGACGGAGAACTGCGCTACGTGCCTTCCGGGCAGGAGCCGCGTTCCATCGTCGCCTTCAGCGAATCCGGTCTGTTCGCCTTTGCCCGTCCTCTTGAGTCCGGTTCGTCCGGTGCGAAGAAGCAAAAGCGGAAAGGGATATTCCTCAACATCGAGGCCATTGACAGGATCCGCGAAAACTTCGGGAGCGACCCGGTCCCGGTGGGCCGATCACTGTCGCGGCAAATCGACTACGAACGCCACCTGTTCCCGCTCATCGTCGCCGAAATGTGGGTCCTGTACTACGAGACCCTGTTCGGCGCCGACTTCGGCGGGCACCTCGCCCGGGCGTCGGCCGCCGCCCGGCAGGACTTCCTCGACCGGACCGCGGGCACCGCCTCGACCGAGGAGTCGGTCCGCACGCTGACGGCACCCATCGAGCGCGCCGTCACGGAGGCCGTCGAGGCCCTGGAGTCACTCCTGCTCGGCCGCTCCCCCTACGCCGCGCTCCGCGCCGAGCCGCGCACCTGGTCCTTCGACGCCCTGCTGTGGCGGTACACGGACGTGGTCCTCGGCGAGAGCGCGCGGCAGCGCCTGGCAGCCGCGCTCGACGACCCGGCCGAGGTCGCCTCGATCGTCGCGGGCCTGGAGTCGCCGACCCGGCACGCCGTCCTCCCCTCGGGCAACCTGTTCTCCTGGGAACGCACCCTCGACCCGATCGCGCCGAGCGACCAGACCTCGCCCGAGCAGTACCGCAAGGCGATGGTCGAGTTCATGACGACCGATCATCTCTGGGCGCGCCAGGGGACGTTCGGCAACCCCGCCAAGACCGCGGCCGACGGCGTCTGGCGCGGCCTGCGCCCCGCCGTGGTGCACGCCGTCAACCACGGCGGCCTGCACGCCGACGCGCACCGCACCTTCCTCGGCAGCTGGCTGCGCCAGCACAACCGCCTCGCGTACGGCCCGGTGCCGGAGGTCATGGACCGCATCAAGGCGCTCATCGAGCACGGGATCCTCGACGTGTCGCCGGGGCCGCGGGCCCGGGTGGACACGGACGGCGACACCCTCGTCGTCACCGGGCCGCGCACCGGCGCGCGCCGCCCGGTCGACGTCCTGGTCGACGCCCGGGTCCCCTCCTTCGACGCGGCGGCCGACATCGCGCCGCTCTACCCGAACCTGCTGCGCCGCGGCATCGTGCGGATCTGGCACAACCCGCACACCGGCGGCGGCGAGGGCTTCGCACCGGGCGGCCTCGACCTCACCGAGGACTTCCGGGTGGTCCGCCCCGACGGCTCCGTCGACGACCGGATCTCCGTGCTCGGCCCTGCCATCGAGGGACAGCGGTTCTTCCAGGGCGGCGCGCTCAAGCCGGACGCCAACCACCACGCCATGCGGAACGTCCTCTGCTGGCTCCGCCACTTCTGGAAGCAGGCCGACACGGGAGGTTGACGCGGCCCACGCGCCGGACTTTCGCCCGTATCCGACCTCTCAAGAGACGTCATTCGTCATGGACACCCAAACGAACGTGCACTCCCGGGCCGACCACGTGGCCGGAGTGCAGCACCCCATCGGACAGCACGCGCAGCGGCACCCCGACGCGCCCGCCGTGCACGAGACGACCACCGGACGCCGGCTCACCTACCGCGACCTGTGGCACCTGGCCGGTGCCGTCGCCGTGCGGCTGACCGCCGCGGGCGTACGCCCCGGCGACGCGTGCGGCATCGCCCTGGACCGCGGCGCGGACCTCGTGGTGGCCATGCTCGCCGTGGCCCGCACGGGAGCCCACTACGTGCCGCTGGACAACGGCGCACCGGCGGGGCGCTCCGCCGCACAGCTGACCGGCGCGTCGGCGCGCGCCGTCATCGGCGCACCGGGCGACACCGCCCGGGTGCGCGAGCTGGCGCCGGAACTGCCCGTCGTCGAGGTGGTCCGCGAGTGCGGTCCTGACCCCCTGGGCACGAGCCACGCGAGCGGTCCCGACGACGCGCTGTACGTGAACTTCACCTCCGGCACCAGCGGTCTGCCCAAGGCGGTCGTCGTGCCCCACCGTGCCGTACGCCGCCTCGTCGACGCCCCGACGTACTGCGCCGTCGGTCCCGGCACCCGCGTGGGCAACGCCGCCAACCCGGCCTTCGACGCCACCACGTTCGAGATCTGGGCGACCCTGTCCGCCCGCGGCACCGTCGTGGTCCTGCCGCCCGTCGCCGCCGTCGGCCTCGACGGCTGGCTCGAACTGCTGCGCGCCGAGCGGGTCGACGCGCTGTTCCTGACCACGGCGCTGTTCCACATGATCGCGCACGAGCGCCCGGCCGCCCTGGGGGTCCTGGAGACCCTGCTGGTGGGCGGCGAGGCGCTGCTGCCCGACGCCGCGCGCCGCGTGCTCGCGGCCGGGCCGCCGCAGCGCCTGGTCAATGTGTACGGGCCGACGGAGGCCACCACCTTCGCCACGTACTACGACCTCACGCCCGAGCGCCTCGAACGGCTCGACCGGGTGCCGATCGGCCACGCCATCCAGCACACCACGCTCCATGTGCTCGGACCCGATCTGCGTCCCGTCCCGGACGGGGAGCGCGGCGAGCTGTGCATCGGCGGTCCCGGTGTCGCGCTCGGCTACCAGGGCCGCCCCGACCTCACCGCCGAACGGTTCGTCACCGTCCCCGGCCGCACGGACCCGGGCACGCTGTACCGCACCGGTGACGTGGTGAGCAGGGGCGAGGGAGGCCGCATCGAGATCTTCGGGCGGCTCGACCGGCAGGTGAAGGTGCGGGGCTTCCGCGTCGAGCTGGAGGAGATCGAGCGGGCGGCCGTCGCCACCGGGCTCGTCGAGGCCGCGGTGGTCGAGAAGACCGCCGAGGGCGCCGCCGCCTCGCTCGTCGGCTTCGTGCTGCCCGCGACGGGCGACAGCCTCGAACCCGCCGAGCGCACGGGGAAGTTGCAGGCCGCCCTCGCCGCGGTGCTGCCCGACTACATGCTCCCGGCCCGGTGGAGCGTCCTCGACCGGCTGCCGCTCGGCCCCACCGGCAAGGTGGACCGCGCCGCACTGCTCGCGGACGACGCGGGGGCGGGGACCCCGCGTCCGTCGGCCGACGCCCCCGCCGACGGTGCGCTGCCCGACGCGGATCCCGTGCCCGGCGACGTACTGCGCCTGTGGTGCGAGGTCCTCGACGTGCCCGACGCCCGCGTCGACGACAACTTCATCGCGTCCGGCGGCAATTCCATCCTGGCGATCCAGCTGTCGTCCCGCATCAGCGAGGCCACGTCGGCCGAACTCGGTCCCGCGGACGTCCTGTTGGCGGCCGATCTGACCGAACTGATCGACGCGGTACGGCGTTCGATCTCCTGCCGCGGCTGACGGGGGAGGGTGAAGATGAGTGATCAGAGCAACCCGGTCCTCGGCCGGCGCGGCATGACCGAGGCGCCCCTGTCGGCGGCGCAGCAGAGCCTGTGGTTCATCGAGCAGGCCCATCCCGGCACCGCCGCCTACCACGTGCCGCTGCTGCTGCGCTGGAACGAGACGGTGGACCTGCCCGCCCTGCGCCAGGCGCTGGCACACCTGACAACCCGTCATGAGGCGTTGCGCACCACCTACTCGGCGCGCGAAGGGCGGCCCGTGCAGCGCGTGGGCCCGCCGCACCCCGTCGACGTCACGGTGAGCGGACTCGACGCCCGGCCCGGCCCGGACGAGCTGGCCGCCGTCGCCCGGGTGCCCTTCGACCTGGAGAACGGACCCCTGCTCCGGTGCCACCTGTGGCAGGGGGCGCCCGAGGGCGACACGCTGCTGCTCACGGTGCATCACATCGCCTTCGACGGCTGGTCCCTGGCGACGCTCTTCGACGATCTGCGCGAGGCGTACGACGCGGCCCTCACCCAGGACCGTGCCGACTCCGGCGAACCGGCGGTCCAGTACGCCGACTTCGCCGCCTGGGAGCGCGAGTCCTGGCAGCAGCGCGACGTGGAGGGCCGCGCCGCGCGACGTGCCGACGAGCTGGCCGACGCCGCCGACTCGCCGCTGTTCCCCGGCCGCGGCCCGCGCACCGACGACGTCCGCACCGGCGGGCATCTGGCGTTCCCCGTGCCCGCGGAGCTGTGGGAGGAGACCGGGCTCCTCGCCACCCGGCTGCGCGCCACGCCCTTCGTCGTGCTCTTCGCCGCCTTCCAAGAAGTGCTGCGGCGCTGGTCGGGGGCGACGGACTTCGTCGTCGGCACCGTCATGGCGAACCGTCCGAAGCCCGTCCTGGAAGGCGTGGTCGGCTGCTTCGTCAACACGGTCCCGCTGCGCTGCGGCCCCGCGCCCGACCTCACGTTCGAAGAGCTGTGCATGCGGTCCCGCACGGAAGCCTTCCGGTCCCTGGCCCACCAGGACATCCCCTTCGACCGGCTCACGGCCCTGACCGCCGCCAAGCGGGGCTCGGGCCGCGGCCCGCTGGTGGAGGTCGCCTTCGGCCTGCAGAACATGCCCGCCCCCGGCGGCTCGGGCCACCGGCGCTGGCAGCAGCCGGAGGTCCTGCCCACCGGCACCGCCCGGTACGACCTGCTGTTCCTGGTCGAGGACCGGGCCGACGGCGTCGTCGGCACCATCGAGTACGACCTCGCGCTCTGCTCCGAAGAGACGGCCGGGCACTTCCGCGACGCCTATCTCGCGCTGCTCGCCGCCGCCGTGCGCGCCCCGGACACCGCGCTCGCGGCGCTCCCGCTGTCCAGCAGGGCGCCGGGCGCCGCCGTCCCCGGGATCCTCGCGGGACCCCGCAGGGACCTGGGCGCGAACGAACCGCCCGCCGACCGGACGCTGCTCGACGTGATCGCCGCCCGGCTCGCCGAAGAACCGCGGGCCACCGCGGTCCGCGTGGGCGACACGCGGCTCAGCAGGGGTGAACTCGACGACTGGTCCTGGTCGGTGGCCGCGAGCCTGGGCGCGGAAGGCGTCGGCAGTGTCGGCAGTGTCGTTCCCGTGATCGCCGCGCGCGGCCCCGCCCTGGTGGCGGGCTGGCTCGGCACCCTGCGCGCGGGCGGCGCCTACGTCCCGCTGAACCTGGACACCCCCGTGGAGCGCCTGGAGCACGTGCTCGGCGACCTGGACGCCCGCGTCGTCCTCGCCGACGAGGCCGGGGCCGCGGCGCTCCGGCGGGTGAACACCGACGTCCGCGTGCTCGACCTGGCGGCGCTGCGGGACGCCCCCCAGGGCGACCGCCGGTCGCCCGAGCCCGCCGGGGACGACACCGCCGTGGTCATCTACACCTCGGGCACCACGGGCCGCCCCAAGAGCGTCCCCGTGCCGCACCGCGGACTCGCCAACACCGTGCTGTGGTGGGCCGACGACGCCGGTCTCGGACCGGACGACCGGCTGCTGTGCGTGGTGGGCACCTCGTTCGACCCGGCGACCTTCGAGACCTTCCGCGCGCTGGCCACGGGCGCGGAACTGGTCTACGCCGACGACGCGGAGCGCAAGGACGGCCGGGCGCTGCTGCGGCTGCTGCGCACCAGCACGGTGGTGTCCATGACGCCGGGGCTGCTGCGCGCGGCGCTGGACGCCGAGGACGTGTCGTACGCCGAGGACGTGTCGTACACAGCGGACGCCGCAGCCACGACGGATACGGCGGACACGGCGGACACGGCGGACACCGGCCCCGCCGGATCCTCCCTGCGGCTCATCCACCTCGGCGGCGAGAAGCTCACCCGCGCGCTCGCCGCGGAGTGCGCGGCGCGCTGGCAGGTGTCCCTGCGCAACGTCTACGGGCCCACCGAGGTCTCGTGCACCAGCCTGTCCGCGCACGTCGACCCCGACGACCCGCAGGCCCCGCCGATCGGCTCGCCCGTGTGGAACACCCGGGCCTACGTGCTCGGGCCCGCGGGGGAGGAACTGCCGCCCGGCGTGCCCGGCGAGCTCCATCTCGCGGGGGCCGGTGTGTCCCGGGGCTATCTCGGCCGCCCCGACCTGACCGCCGAGGTCTTCCGCGCGGACCCGTTCGCCCCGGACGACGAGCCGGACGCCCGGATGTACCGGACCGGGGACCGCGTCGTGGTCCGCGCCGACGGGCTCATCGAGTACCTCGGCCGGGCCGACGAGCAGGTCAAGATCCTCGGCAACCGGATCGAGCCCGCCGAGGTCGCGGCGCTCCTTGAGGAGCAGCACGACGCGGTCCTCTCCGCCGCCGTCACCCTCGACGAGGACAGCGCCGAGCGGCTCGTCGCGTATGTGGTGCTCGCCGACCCCGGCGCGGCGCCGACCCATGACGAGCTGGTCGGGCCGCTGCTGCGCTGGCTGCCCGCCGCGGTCCTGCCCGGCGCGGTCCATGTGGTGGACGCCCTGCCCATGACGCCGAACGACAAGATCGACTTCCGGGCGCTGCGCGCGCTCCGGGACGTCCCGCTGCCCCGGGCCGAGCGCCGTCCCGCCGACCTCGACCCGGCACAGCGGTGGGCGAGCGAACAGTTCCTGTCCGCGCTCGACTCCGACGGGCGGCTCGGTCCCGACGCGGCGGCGCTCCGTGCGGGCGCGCTCGCCCCCGACGACGACTTCTTCGCCCTGGGCGGGCACTCGCTCCTCGCGGTGCGCATGCTCGCCGCCATCGAGCGCGAGGACGGCGCCGCGCCCGCCCTCGGCACCTTCCTCGCCCGGCCGACCGTGGACGGCCTCGCCCGGCTGCGCGACGCGACCCCCGGCGGGCCGCGGCACGACGTGGCGCCGGCGCCGCGGGACGGCCGCCACCCGGCGACCCCGATCCAGCAGCGCATGCTGTTCCTGGACCGGATCGCGAGCCAGCGCACCGCCTATCTGGCGCCCACCGTCGTGGAGTTCACCGGCCCTGTCGACCGCCGGGCCCTCGCGCAGGCCCTCGGGCATGTGCTCGGACACCACCCGGCGCTGCGGTCCCGGTTCGTCCTCGACCGCGAGAGCAGGCAGGTCTTCTACACGACCGACGGCACCGCCCCCGAGGTCCGCGTGAGCGACTGGACCGGGTCGGGCGACGAGCGGTTCGCGGAGCACCTGAGGGAGGCGTGCTGGACTCCGTTCGACCTCGCCGACGAGGCTCCGGCCCGGGCGGAGATCGCCGCGCTCGGCGACCGGACTGTACTGATCCTGGTGTGCCACCACATCGTCACCGACGGCTGGGCCCAGCAGCTCCTGCTGCGCCAGCTGGGCGACGCCTACCGCGCGGTCGTGGCAGGCGCCGAGCCCGGCCTGCCCGCCGCCGTCCACCCCGGCGCGCTGCCCGACGCCTGGGCCGCGCTCGACGAGGCCCAACGCGCCGTACGCACCGAGGCGTTGCTGGCGCGGCTGCGGGGAGCGCCCACCGACATCGCGCTGCCGCGCGACCGCGAACGTCCCGCCGTGCAGGACACCGCGGCGGACAGCCGCACCGTCCGGCTCTCCGGGGCCACCAGTGCCCGGCTGCGCGCGGTGCTCGCCGGTGCCGGTGTCACCACCTCGATGGCGGCGCCCGCCCTGCTGGCCGCGGCGCTCGCCGGGCCCTGCGACCAGCGCGACTTCCTCTTCGCCTTCCCCTGGGCCGGACGGGAGAGCGCCGCGGGGACCGAGGCCGTGGCCGTACTGATCAGGACGCTGGTGCTGCGGGTCGATCTGCGCGACGACCCGACCTGGCGCCAACTCCTCGCCGCCGTACGGGAGGAGAGCCTGACGAGCTACCGGTACGCGGACGTCCCCTTCGAGGAACTCGTCGCCGCCCTCGACCCCGGCCGCGGTCTCGGCCGCCCGCCCGTCACCCCGGTCCTGGTGACCGCCGCGTCGGATCCGCCCGCCGTGCCCGACCTGGGGCCGGGGACACGGGCCCGGCAGGCGCCGCCGCCCGGACTGCGCATCAAGTACGAGCTAGAGCTGATGCTGCGGGACACCGACGACCACATCGAACTCGAACTGGCCCATGCGACAGCCCTGTTCGACCGCCCGACCGCGGACGCTCTGCTGAGCGGCATCGCGCGGGCCGCCGATCTGCTGGCCAGCCGTCCGGACTCCCGGGTCCTTGACGATTCGCCCCCGGCGCCCCAGGGCGCGCACGCCGACCGGCCCGGACAGGGCCCGGAGACTGGAGAAAGACAGCCATGACGGACCCGACGGAGGACATACGCCGGATCTGGAGCACGGTGCTCGGCACCGAGGTCCACGACACCGACGTCAACTTCTTCGACGCGGGCGGCCATTCGCTGCTCGTCATGGTGCTCCAGGAGCACTTGGAGGAACTCGCGGCGCGCGAGATCGCCCTTGAAGACCTCTTCGAGCACCCCACCATCCGCGCACAGGCCGGCCTGCTCGCCGCCGGGCCCGCCGGTGCCGCGGCCGACGCGGGCCTCGGCGCGCGCGCCAGGTCCCAGCTGCTCGGCCGCAACCGCTCCGAGACGGCGGAGGACCGGACATGAGCCGCGCGACGGACATCGCGGTGGTCGGCATCGGCTGCCGCTTCCCCGACGGGCCCGACACCGACTCCTTCTGGGGCAACCTGGTGTCCGGCGTCGTCTCCACGCGCGCGCAGTCCGAGGAGCGCCTGCGGGCCACCGGACTGTCCGACGCGGAGCTGAAGGACCCGAACTTCGTGCCGGTCGCGGCCACCGTGCCGGACGTGGAGCTGTTCGCCGCGGAGTTCTTCGGATACTCCCCGGCCGAGGCCGAGAACATCGACCCCGGCCAGCGGCTCTTCCTCGAAGTCTGCTGGGAGGCACTGGAGTCCGCGGGCCACGCGCCCGCGGGCGACGGCACGGGACCGGTGGTCGGCGTCTTCGCCAGCGGCGGCCCGAGCCCCTACACCGTGGCGCTGCAGGCGGCCAGGCTGCGCGAGGGCGGCCTCGCCGCCGCGGTCGACGACCTGGACCTCACCCTGGGCGGCGCACCCGACTTCCTGGCCTCGCGCGTCGCGTACAAACTGGGCCTGCGCGGCCCCTCGGTGGGCGTCCAGACCGCGTGTTCCTCCTCCCTCACCGGAGTGCACTACGCCGTCCTGAGCCTGCTGTCCGGCGAATGCGACCTGGCCGTCGTCGGCGGCGCGGCCGTCAGCGACCCGCTCGTCGGCTACGCCTACCAGCCCGGCGGCGTGATGTCCGAGGACGGCCAGTGCCGCCCGTTCGACGCCCGCTCCACCGGCACCGCGGCGGGCGCGGGCGCGGGCGCCGTGGTGCTCCGCCGCCTCGGTGACGCGCTCGCCGACGGCGACCCCGTGCTCGCCGTGGTGCGCGGCAGCGCCGTCGGCAACGACGGGTCCCAGCGCTCCGGCTTCACCGCGCCCAGCTCCACGGGGCTCGCGGGGGTCGTCTCCGGCGCGCTCGCCGTCGCGGACACCGCGCCGCACACCGTGCGGTACGTCGAGGCGCACGGCTCCGGCACCCAGCTGGGCGACAGCCTCGAACTCCGCGGTCTCACCGAGGGGTTCAGGGCCGCCGCCGACAGCGCGGGCACCCCGCAGCCGAGCCCCGGGGGCTGTGCCCTCGGCTCGGTGAAGGCCAACATCGGGCACGCCGGATGGGCCGCGGGCATCGCCGGATTCATCAAGGCCGTGCGGATCGCGCACACCGGCGTCGTACCGCCGCACCCGTCCTTCGAACACCCCCGTGACCCGGGCGTCCTCGCCGACAGCCCGTTCCGGGTCCCGACGGAACCGACCCCCGTCGACCCCACCGGCGACGGCTGGCACGTCCTGGTCAACTCGATGGGCCTCGGCGGCACCAACGCCACCGTGGTGCTCGCCCCGCCGCCCGCCCCGACCCGCCCCGAGGCCGCGCCCACCGACCGTGTGCGGCTCGTCGTCTCGGCGCGCACCCGTACCGAACTGGACGCGCTGTCGCGCCTGCTGGCCGACCGCCTGGACGCCGGGGCCCCCGCGGGGGACGTGGCCCACACGCTGCGGGTCGGCCGCAGGACCTTCGCCGAGCGCCGCGTCGTGACGGCGGCGCCCGACCGGCTCGCCGCCGCCCTGCGGCTGCCGCGCCCGCCGCACGCGCGGACCGTGCGGGCCAGGACCGGCAGGGTCGTCCTGGTCGCGCCCGAGCGGGGAAACGCCGTACAGGACAAGCTCATCGACCACGTGGTGAAGGCGTTCAACGGCCGGGCCGACGTGGTCACCGAGGCACCCGCGGGGCCGGGCAAGGACACCCACGTCCTGTGGCTCACGGCCGACGCCGCCCCGGCGGGCGCCCATCTGCTCGCGCTCGGCCCGCAGGGCGTGCCCGACCCGGACGCCCTGGACGAGGCCGTCACCACGGCGTGGCTGCACGGCGCCGAGGTCGACTGGGCGTACCTCGCCCGGGGCGCCCGCGGACGGCGGCTCGCCCTGCCCACCTACCCCTACGAGCGGCGCCGCCACTGGGCGCTCGACCGCGTCGACGTACGGTCGTTCGCGGCCCCCGGCACCCCGGCGGACGCAGGGGTGCCCGCGCCCGAGAAGCGTCCGGCGGGCTCCGACCGGACGGAGGACGCGCTCCTCGACATCTGGGCCGAGCTGTTCGGCACCCCGGCGATCGGCCTCGACGACGAGTTCGGCGCGCTCGGCGGCACCTCCCTGCTCTCGGTCAGGATGGGCCTGGAGGTCCATGCGCGGCTCGGCGTCCTGGTCAATCTGCACCGCGTCGGCGGCAGCCGCGCCACCGTGCGCAAGCTCGCGGCCACCGTACGGGCCGGACAGCACGCCAAGGACGCGACGCCCGCCGACGAGGAGATCGCCGACGGCGAGGGCGGCCTCGTCGACGCCGACCTCGCACTGCCCCTCGGCCAGGCGTCGTCGGCGACCGCACCGGGCACCGACGTCTTCCTGACCGGCGCCACCGGATTCCTCGGCGCCTTCCTCCTGCACCAGTTGGTGGCCACGACGACGCACCGCGTGTACTGCCTGGTCAGGGGCGACAACGAGGCCGAGGGCGCGGAGCGGCTGCGGGCGGCCGCGGCCTCGTACGGGCTGCCCGCACCCGACCCCGCGCGGGTGCGGGTGGTGACCGGCGATCTGCGCGAGGTCGGCAAGGTCTGCGACGACTACCGGGACGGCGAACTGATCCGCCGCGTCGGCCACGTCCTGCACTGCGCCGCCCGCGTCGTGTTCACCGAGCCGTACAGCGAACTGCGCGAGGACAACGTCCTGCCCACCCTCGGACTGCTGCGCTGGGCGCGGCAGCACGGCGTACGGGAGTTCAGCTTCGTCTCCTCGCTCGCGGCGACGGGACCCGCGCTCGGCGCCGAAGGGCGGACCCTGGAGAGCAGGGAGCAGCCGCTCGACCCGGCCCAGGGCGGCTACGGCGTCGGCAAGTGGGTCTGCGAACGGCTCCTCGAACGCGCCGAGACGGACGGCATGCGCGTGCGCGTGTTCCGGCCCGGACTCATCCTCGGCTCCACCGCCACCGGCGCCTGCAACCCCAAGGACATGCTCTGGCGCATGCTGGCGGCCGGACTCGCCACCGGCGTCCATCCGCTGGACGACCGGCCGATGCCGATGGCACCCGTCGACCTGGTGTCACGGGCCGTCGTCGACCTCGCCTTCACGCCCGGCGCGGCCGGGCGGGCCTTCCACCTCGTGGCGCCCGAAGGGGTCAGCGCGCAGCGGCTGTTCGCGCTGCTCGGCGAGAGCGGGCTGCCCACGAAGCCGCTGAGCCGCGCCGACTGGCTGTCCGCCGTCGTCGAGCGGGCCCGCGCCGCGGACAACGAGGTCCTGAGCAGCATGGCGCTCTACGACCTCGCGGGACACGAGGGCGGCGACAGCGCGGTGGAAGCCGCGGCATGGCGGTCCTGGCTCGCCGAGGGCGGACACCGTCCCGAGCCCACCGGGGAGTTGCTGCGCGCCGCGCTGCGCCACCTCGCGGCCAAGGACCCGGTCTATCTGGAACTACTCGGGAGCCGTGGCGCGCCCGGACCCGATCGAGATGAGTGAGGAAGACGTGACGGAACGACAGCAGACCGATCTGCTCGCGGTGCTGGGCGCGGGCGTCATGGGCGTGGGCATCTCCGCGCTCGCGCTCGGCCACGGCATTCCCGTGGTCCTCGTCGACGTGGACGCCGCCGCGCTCGAGCGGGCCGCGGAGGCCGTGCCGCTGCGCATCCGCCAGGGCCAGCTGCTCGGCAAGCTGCCGCGCGACACGGCGGTCCCGCCGCTGGTGACCACCACCTCGCTCGACGAGGTGCGCGGGGCCACGCTCGTCGTGGAGGCCGTGGTGGAACTGCCCGCGGTGAAGGCCAAGGTCCTCGGCGAGGTGTCCGAACTGATCGCCCCCGGCACGCCGGTGGTGACGAACACCTCCGGCATCCCGGTCGACGAGCTGGCCGGGCACACCGCACGCCCTGCCGACGTCCTCGGGGCGCACTTCATGAACCCGCCCTACCTGATCCGCACCGTCGAGGTGATCAGGGGACCGCGCACCTCCGAGGCCGCGCTCGGCCGCGCCCTGGAGCTGCTCACGGCCCTCGACCGGGAGTCGGTCGTGGTCGGGGACGGCCCCGGGTTCGTGATCAACCGGATCCTGCAGCGGATGATCAACGAATCCGCCCGGATCGTCCAGGAGGGCATCTCCTCGCCCGAGGACGTCGACGCCCTGTTTCGGGGCTGCCTCGGCCATGCGACGGGGCCGCTCGCCACCGCCGACCTGATCGGCCTGGACAACGTCGTCGACAGTCTCCGGGTCCTGCACGAGCGCACCGGCGACGCCGGGTACGCGCCGTGCGACCTGCTGCTCGGCAAGGTCGACGCGGGTGACTTCGGACGCAAGACGGGACGTGGCTTCTATTCGTACGCATCCTGACCCGACCCGCGCGCACCCCGACCCGACCCACGCCGTTCCTTCGGGACCCATCACCGAGAGGCCACTGATCACCGTGTCCACCACCTCTTCCGCCCAACCGACCGCCACCGAGATCGAGTCCGCGCTGCTCTCCTTCCTGGCGGACCGCGTGAAGGTGCCGGTGACCGCCGACACCGACCTGTTCGCCTCGGGCGCGGTCACCTCGCTGTTCTCCCTCGAACTCGTCGTCCATGTGGAGACGACGTACGGCGTCGCCGTCCAGGGGGACGAGCTGCGCATGGACAACTTCCGCAGCGTGCAGGCCATGGTGGGGCTCATCGAGCGGCTGCGGGCCGAGCCAGCGGACGGTGCCCGCTCATGAACGAGGCCGTGGAGCAGGCGGCGGCCCTCGCCACGGGCCTCACCGAGGGGCAGGCCGAGGAGTGGGACCGCCGCGCCGAGATGCCGCGCGAGGTGATCCGCGAACTCGGCGCCAAGGGCGTCCTGTGCGCCGATGTGCCCGAGCACTTCGGCGGCCTCGGCCTGAGCAGTCTCGACCACGGGCGGCTGATCGCCGCGACCGGCGAGGCGTGCAGTTCCCTGCGCAGCATCATGACGTCGCAGGGCATCGCCGCCTGGACCGTGTCCCGGTTCGGTTCGGCCGAGCAGCGTGCGGACTTCCTGCCGCGGCTCACCTCCGGCGAGAGCGCGGGCGTGGCGTTCAGCGAGACCGGGGCGGGCAGCGATCTGTCCGCGATGGACACCGAGATCACCCGGGACGGCGACTCGATCGTCATCGAGGGGGAGAAGGTCTGGGTGACGGGCGCCCACTACGCGTCCCTGCTCGTGGTCTTCGGCAGGTACGGCGGTGGCGCCGCCATGGCCGTGGTGCCCACCGACGCCCCCGGAGTGAGCGTCGAGCGCGTCCCCGACCCGCTCGGCTGCCGCGCGGCGGGGCACTCCACGGTGCGCCTGCGGAACGTGCGGCTGTCCGCCGAGCATCTGCTCGGCGGCGCGGGGATGCCGGTGACCATGCTGGCGACGTCGCCGCTCACGCACGGCCGGATCTCCGTGGCCTGGGGCTGCGTGGGCATGCTGCGGGCCTGTCTGCGCGCGGTCGTACGGCACAGTGCCCGGCGGGAGACCTTCGGCAGCCCGCTCGCCGACCACCAGCTGATCCGGCGTCATATCGCCGAGCTGTACGCGGCCGAGCGCGCCTCGGCCCTCGTCTGCGAGCGGGCGAGCGAGGACTGGGACGCCAAGCGGCCGCAGCACACGGCGGCCGCCGTGCTGGCCAAGCACGTGGCCGCGGGGCACGCGGCGCGCGGCGCGGCGAGCGCCGTGCAGGTCCTCGCGTCGGCGGGGGCCGCGAACTCGCACGTGGTCTCCCGCGCGTACCGGGACGCCAAGTTGATGGAAATCATCGAGGGAAGCAACGAGATCAGCCAGCTGATCCTCGCCGACGAGGCAATGACGGTGTGGGCATGACGAAGCACGACGAGATCGGCCTGGGTGCCATCCACTGCCTGGTGCCGGACGAACGAACGAAGGTGGCGGAGCTGCCCGAGCTGGAGCTGCTCGGCCACGAGGAGGCCGAGTTCGCCCGCGGCTCGGGGGTGGAGACGGTCGGCGTGTTCGAGGGGCGCGCCACCGCGGGCCTCGCGGCCGAGGCCGTGCGCGGGCTCGGCCTGTCCGCCGAGGCGCGGCCGGAGCTGCTGCTCCTGGTCAGCCCCCGCTCGCCGGACGTGCTGCTCGGTTCCGACGTCGGCCAGGTGCAGGCCGAGTCCGGGCTTTCCGGGGCGTTCTCGTTCACCGTGGACGGACTGGGCTGCACCGGCTCCAGCGCGGCCTGGGCCCTGGCCCGCGACCTGATCGTCGCGGATCCGAACCGGAACAGCGCCGTGATCGCCCACGCGAGCCGCCCCACCGGGGCCGACCGGGTGCGCTTCCCGGTCACGGTGATCGGCGACGGCGCGTACGCCATGACGATGGTGCGCGGCGGCCGCCCGGTGCTGCGCGCCCACCGGATGGAGAGCGACGGCTCCTTCCACGACCTCTTCCGCGTCGACTACAAGTCCGCGCCCTGGTACGAGTGGCGCGAGGAGTGCCAGTCGGCGGACCGCTACCGGTTCGAACTGGCCCTGCACAGCAGGGAGCGCCTCGGCCGGCTCGTCGACGAGGTGCTCGCCGACGCCGGGATCGGCAAGCAGGACGTCGCCGCGACCCTGATGCAGAACGTCACCGCCGGGGCGTTCGACTTCTACGAGTCCCTGCTCGGCCTGCCCATCCACGCGGTCTGCAGACGCCATCTCGCGGAGTTCGGCCACCTGGGGGCGATGGACGTCGTCCTGAACCTCCAACTGCTGCTCGCCGAGGGCGGATTGCGGCGCGGCGACCACGTGCTCGTCCTGAACAACAGCCCGGTCGCTGCCTGGGCTGCCACACTCTGGGAGATCTGACCATGTCGCACACCGCAGCCGAGCCGACTCCGACCGCAGCCGACGCACCGCTGGTCAAGTGCCTGGTCTGGGATCTGGACAACACCCTGTGGCGGGGCACGATCCTGGAGGACGACGAGGTCGAGCTGACCGAGGAGATCCGGCGCACCGTGCGGGAGCTGGACGCGCGGGGCATCCTGCAGTCCGTCGCCAGCCGCAACGACCACGACCTCGCCTGGGAACGCCTGGAGAAGCTCGGCATCGCGGAGTACTTCGTCCTGCCCCAGATCGGCTGGGGCCGCAAGTCGGACTCCGTCCGCGCCATCGCGAGCCAGCTGCAGTTCGCCGAGTCCGTCATCGCCTTCATCGACGACCAGCCCGCCGAACGCGCCGAGGTGACCCACGAGCTGCCCGCCGTGCGGACCTACGAGGCCGAGCGCGCCACGGAGCTGACGGACCTTCCCGAGTTCAGCCCCGCCCACGTCACCGAGGACGCGGCGAACCGCCGCGCGATGTACCAGGCGGGCTTCCGGCGCGAACAGGCCGAGCAGGAACACGTCGGCTCCAGCGAGGAGTTCCTCAAGTCCCTCGATCTGCGCCTGGTCATCGAGCACGCGGGGGCCGAGCACCTCGCCCGGGTCGAGGAACTGACCCTGCGCACCAGCCAGATGAACGCGACCGGCGTGCACTACTCGGACGCCGACCTGCGGGCCCTGCTCGCCGACCCGGACCACGACGTCCTCGTCATGAGCCTGACCGACCGCTTCGGCAGCCACGGCGCCGTCGGCGTGCTGCTTCTCGAACGCGGCAGCCGGAGCTGGCGCCTCAAGCTCCTCGCCACGTCCTGCCGCGTGGTCTCCTTCGGCACCGGCGCCACGATCCTGCGCTGGCTGATCGCCGAGGCCCACCGCGCCGGGGTGCACCTGACGGCCGACTTCCGTGCCACCGAACGCAACCGGATCATGGAAGTGGCCTACCGGTTCGCCGGGTTCGGCCAGCAGCCGTGCGCGGACTGCGGCCACCCCGATGCATCCGATGCATCCGACGCGGCCGACGGCGCCGGATCCGACGTCCAGCGGCTCCATCTCGTGCCCACCGCCCAGTCCGTCTCGACCAGCATGCGGGTCACCGCGCCGACGCTCGGCGCCGACCGGCTGCACTCCGTGCACGAGTGCTACGGCTACCGCGTGGAGTGCTCGTACGACGTCGCCGCGCGCGGCGTGGTGCGGGACTTCTTCGGACCGGCGATCGCCGACGACGCCCTGGCCGGGGCCCACACCCGCACCGTGCGGCTGGGCTTCTCGGTGCAGGACGGCGCGGTCACCGAACCCGTGAACCCGCCGCACAACCTGGACGTGATGACGGGCGACCCCATCGTGATCGACACGGCCAGCTCCCGCTGCGTGTTCGACCCGTCGGCGGGCTCGGGCGAACTCACCCTGGCCCGGGCCGACCTGGACAGCTCCGCCGTCTGGGGCAGGTGGATCCTGGAGCGGCTCTTCCTGTACCTCATCTGCCGCTCCCCGCGCAGCTATCCGCTGCACGCGGGCGCCGTCGAGGCCGCGGGGCGGGTCGCCGTCCTGACGGCGGCGGCGGGCGTGGGCAAGTCGACGTTCACGTACTGGGCGCTGCACCGCGGCGCGCGCCTGGTCGGCGAGGACATCCTGGCCAGGAACATGGACGAGCCCGGCGGCGTGCTGTGGGGCTACCCGCGCGCCCTGTACCTGACGCCCGGGATGATCGCCCGCAGCGAGGCGCTGAAGGGCGCGACGGCGGTGCCGATCGAGAACGGCGCCAAGTGCCGGGTCACCGTCCCCGGGACGCTGGAGGACCGGCTGCTGTCCCGGGCCCGCCCCTCCTGCCTGGTCTTCCTGGTCAGGGGCGAGGGCGGCGCACCGCGCGAGCTGGACATCGCCGAGGCCCTCGACCGCTGCCGCGAGGACTACGCCACCGCGAAGAGCGAGGCCGGGGTCGCCGAGGTGGAGGAGGACCTGCGGGCGCTCCTCGCGGGCCTGCCGCTCTGGGAGTTCGAGGTCTCCGACGACCTGGACGAGAGCTACGACCGGCTCCACGCGGCCCTCGCCGCCCTGCCGACGGGGTCCGCCAAGTGACCAGGAGAGCCATGCACGAGCTGAAGCAGGCCACGTCGTTGTACGAGGTGTTCGCCGGGCAGGCCGCCGAGCGCCCGGACGCCGTGGCGATCACGGAAGGCCCGCTCGACATCACGTACCGCGAACTCGACGGCGCGGCGCGGGAGTACCGCGCCGGTCTCGCGCGGCACGGCGTACGGCCCGGGGACCTGGTGGGCATCAGCCTCGAACGGGGCTGGGAGGTCGTCGCGGCGATCCTCGCCGTCCTCGGCCACGGCTGCGGCTACGTCCCGCTCGACCCCTCGTACCCGGCGGACCGGCTCGCGTTCATGGCGCGGGACAGCGGGGTGCGCGTGGCGGTCTCGGCGGCGGACAACGCCGCGCTGCCCGCGGGCTTCGTGCGGGTGACCCGCTCGGGCGGCGCCGACGACGTGCCCGCGGGGCCGCTGCCGAGACCGGCGGGCACCCCGGTCTACGTGATCTACACCTCGGGGTCGACCGGGCTGCCCAAGGGCGTGGCCGTCCCCGAGAGCGCGGTCCTCGAACTGTTCAGGTCCTGCTCGGACGGGCCGTTCGAGTTCGGTCCCGACGACACCTGGACGCAGTACTTCAGCTACAGCTTCGACTTCTCGGTCTGGGAGATCTGGGGCAGCCTGCTCTTCGGCGGACGGCTGGTGATCGTGCCGCCCGAGACCGCCCGCCGTCCCGCCGCCTTCCTCGAACTCCTCGCCGAGGAACGGGTCACGGTGCTCAACGCGGTGCCGAGCTTCTTCAAGTACATGCCGAAGGCGTACGAGAGGTCTCCCGCCGCCCTCGCGCTGCGCTACGTGGTCTTCGGCGGCGAGCAGCTCGACCCCCTCTCGGTGCGCCGGTGGATGCAACTGCGGCCGGGCGCCGAGACGTTGGTCAACATGTACGGCATCACCGAGACGACCGTGCACACCACGTTCGGCGCGCTCACCGAGGAGCGGGTGGCGTCCGACGGGTCGGGCACCTGGATCGGGGAGCCGCTCGCGCACCACCGGATGGCCGTCCTCGACCCGGCGGGCAGGGCGGTGCCCGACGGCGAGCCCGGCGAGGTGTACATCGCGGGCCTGGGGCTCGCCGACGGCTACTTCGGGCGGCCCGACCTGACGGCGGAGCGGTTCCCCCGGCTCAGGCTGGCCGGTGACGACGAGACGCGCACCTGGTACCGCACGGGCGACGTCGCGCGGCGGCTGCCCGACGGCACGTACGAGTATCTCGGCCGCAACGACCGGCAGATCAGCCTGCGCGGGTTCCGCGTCGAACTCGGCGAGGTCGAGGCGGCCCTGCGCGCCGAGCCCGCCGTCCTCGACGCGGTCGCCCTGACCGAGGAGACCGCGGGCGGCGAGTCGCTCCTCGTCGCCTATGTGGCCCTCGCCGAGGACCGGACGGCGACGCAGGAACTCACGGCGCAGCTGCGCGAGGCGTGCCGCACGCGACTGCCCGCGCACATGCTGCCCAACCGGATCGTGGTGGTCTCGGAGATGCCGCTCGCCCCGTCGGGGAAGCTCGACCGGGCGCGGCTCTCCACCGACAGCGGACTGCGGGTGACGGTGCGATGAGCCTGGAGATCGAGCGCAAGTTCACGGTGGCGGACGGCTGGCAGGTGCCCCCGGGCAGTACGGGGGAGCAGCTGCGCCAGGCCTATCTGTCGCCCAAGGGCGCCGCCGTGGAGTTCCGGGTCAGGGCCAAGCGGGACGCCCGCGTCATGACGGTGAAGACCTTCGACGCCGCTTCGGGTGCCATGGTGCGCCAGGAGGTCGAGTTCGAGATCGACGACGCGGTCTTCGCGCAGCTCTGGGAGCTGGCCGGCGGCGACTGCCTGAGCAAGTACCGCTGGAACGTTCCGCTGGAGCACCATGTGGCGACCGTCGACGAGTACGACGGGTCCCTGGCCGGGCTGCGCGTGGTCGAGGTCGAGTTCGACAGCGTCGAGGAGGCCAGGAGCTTCGAGCCGCCCGACTGGTTCGGCGAGGAAGTGACCGGTAGCCCGGCCTGGAGCAACCGCGAACTCGCGGCATCGGCACGCGCGGTGCCCGGGGAAGCGGCACGAGTGGTGCCCGAAGAACAAGGAGAGACCCGATGAACCGGCACATTGCGTTCGAGCGACTGCACAACTTCCGTGACCTGGGCGGCTATCGCTCGGCCGACGGCAGGACCGTCGCCCGGGAGACGCTGTACCGGGCCGACTCGCTCGGCAAGCTGCGGGGCGCCGACTGGGACCGCTTCCTCGCGCTCGGCGTGCGGACCGTCATCGACCTGCGCTACCCCTGGGAGATCGAGGCCAAGGGCCGGGTGCCCGAGGCCGAGCGGTTCCACTACGTCAACCTGAGCATCGAGCACCGGCCGTACGACCAGGCGGAGATCTCCCCCGACGTCGACCCGTGGCGCTACCTCGCCGACCGGTTCGCCGAGGTCACCGAGGACGGGGCCGAGGAGATCCGGCAGGTCATCGAGCAGATCGCGGACGCGCCGGGCCCCGTCGTCTTCCACTGCACGTCGGGCAAGGACCGCACCGGCCTCATCGGGGTGTTCGTCCTGACCCTGCTCGGCGTGGACCGTGCGGACGTCCTCGCGGACTTCGCGCTGACCGAGCTGGCCACGGAGCGGCTGCTCGCGGACTGGCACACCGCCAACCCCGACCGGGTCATGAAGTGGCCCGGCTACGGCCGCGCCCCCGCGAAGATCATGGAGCTGGTCATCGCCGACCTCGAAGCCCGCTACGGGTCCGTGCAGGGTTACCTCAAGGACCGGGTCAAGCTCGGCGACGACACGGTCGACCGGCTGCGGGCCCGGCTCCTGACCGGCGAGGACGCCTGACGCATGCCCGGGACGAACCTGACGGCCCAGGAGGCCGGACACCGCTCTCGCGCGGTCACCGTGGACACCTACGACATCGCGCTCGACCTGCGCGCCGCCGCCGCATCGGCCACCTTCCGCTCGGTGACGGAGATCCGCTTCGACTGCGCGGACCCGGCCGCCCCGGTCTTCCTCGACCTGCGGGCGCCCGCGGTGCACGACGTCGTGGTCAACGGCCGCTCCCTGGCCGCGGACCAGGTCTTCCGCGACTCCCGCATCGAGCTCGCGCACCTCGTGGCGGGCCGCAACGAGGTGCGGGTGGTGGCGGACTGCGCGTACACGAACACCGGCGAAGGGCTGCACCGCTTCACCGACCCGGTCGACGGCGCCACCTACCTCTACTCGCAGTTCGAGGTCGCGGACGCCCGGCGGGTCTTCGCGTGCTTCGACCAGCCCGACCTGAAGGCACAGTTCCGGTTCACCGTGAGCGCGCCCGCCGACTGGACGGTGATCTCCAACTCGGCCGCCGCCACGGTCGACAAGGACACCGGCGCGGATGAGGGCCAACAGGGCGGCGCCGTCTGGTCGTTCGGGCAGACCCCCAGGCTCTCCACCTACGTCGTCTCCCTGGTGGCCGGGCCCTACCACGCCGTGCGCGCGGAGCACCGGCGCGGCGAGCGCACCATCCCGCTCGGCCTGTACTGCAGGAAGAGCCTGGCCGAACACCTCGACCCCGACGAGATCCTCGCCGTGACACGGCAGGGCTTCGACTGGTTCGAGGAGCGGTTCGGCCACCCCTACCCCTTCGAGAAGTACGACCAGATCTTCGTCCCCGGCTTCAACGCGGGGGCCATGGAGAACGCGGCCGCCGTCACCTTCCACGAGAAGTACGTCTTCCGCTCGCGGGCCACCGAGGCCGCCCACCGCAAGCGGGCCGCGACGATCCTCCACGAGCTCAGCCACATGTGGTTCGGCGACCTGGTCACCATGGCGTGGTGGAGCGACCTGTGGCTCAACGAGTCCTTCGCCACCTACAGTTCGTTCGCCTGCCAGGCGCTCGGGCCCGACCCGCGCTGGGCCGACGCGTGGACGACGTTCGCCAACCACCAGAAGGCCAAGGCGTACCGCCAGGACCAACTGCCCTCCACCCACCCCGTCGTGGCGGAGATCAGGGACCTCGACGACGTCCTCGTCAACTTCGACGGCATCACCTACGCCAAGGGCGCGTCCGTCCTGAAGCAACTGGTCGCGTACGTCGGCATGGACGCCTTCTTCGAGGGCGTACGCGCCTACTTCGCCGCCCACGCCTACGGCAACACACGGCTCAAGGACCTCCTCGGCGCACTGGAGAAGGCCTCCGGGCGCGACCTGGGCACCTGGTCCGAGCAGTGGCTGGAGACCGCGGGGATCAATGTGCTGCGGCCCGAGATCGAGACGGACGCGGACGGCGTCATCACCGCCTTCCGCATCCGCCAGGAGGCACCGGCGCTGCCGCCCGGCGTCCCCGGCGGGGCGACGCTGCGCCCGCACCGCATCGCGGTCGGCTGCTACACGCCGGACGGCACGGACGGGCGGCTGCGGCGCACCCACCGCACCGAACTGGACGTCGCCGCCGCCGAGTACACCTACGTACCCGACATGGTGGGCCGCCGCCGCCCCGACCTGGTGCTCCTGAACGACGACGACCTCAGCTACGCCAAGGTCCGCTTCGACGACGCGTCCCTGCGCGCCCTGACGCGGCACCTCGGCTCCTTCGCAGAGCCGCTGCCCCGCGCCCTGTGCTGGGCCGCGGCCTGGGACATGACGCGCGACGGCGAGCTGGCCGCCCGCGACTACCTCGGCCTGGTGCTCTCCGCGATCGGCTCGGAGAGCGACATCGGCGTCGTGGAGTCGCTGCACCGCCAGGTCCTGGGGGCCCTGAAGCACTACACCGACCCCGCCGAACGCGTGCGCCTCACGGCCGACTGGGCCGACGCCGCCCTCGCCCGGCTGCACGCGGCCGAGCCCGGCAGCGACCATCAACTCGCCTGGCTGCGGGCCTTCGTGGCGGCCGCCCGCACCGACACGCACCTCGACCTGCTCACCGGGCTCCTCGACGGGGCGGCCCCGGTGCCCGGCCTCGCGGTGCCCGGCCTCGCGGTGGATGCCGAGGTGCGCTGGGCGATCGTGGTGCGCCTGGCCGCCGCCGGACGCCTCGACGAGGACGGCATCGCGGCCGAGCAGCGCCGCGACCCCACCCCCGCGGGCGAGGGCCACGCGGCGACGGCCCGGTCCTGCCTGCCCGACGCGGCCGCCAAGGCGGCGGCCTGGGCGGCCGTGGTGGACCGCGGCGACCTGCCCAATCAGCTCCAGCGCGCGGTCATCGCGGGCTTCGCCGAGACCCTCGACCCGGCCCTGCTCGCGCCGTACACCGACCGGTACTTCGCGGCGGTCCTCGACGTGTGGGAGACCAGGAGCCACGAGATGGCCAAGCAGATCGTGCTCGGCCTCTACCCGGCGGCGGCGGACGGCCGCACCGCGCTCGACGCGGCCGAGGCCTGGCTGGAGCGCCACCCCGAGGCCCCGCCCGCGCTGCGCCGCCTGATCCTCGAGCAGTACGACGACGCCCGGCGCGCCCTGCGCGCACAGGCCACCGACCGGGCCCGGAGGGGATAGTCCATGCGTCAGGACCATTACGAGTTCTACGGATTCCGGGTCGCCTGCACGGTGCCCCCGGAGGCCGAAGCGGTCGTCGGCAGGCTCTTCGGCACCCCGCTGCCGTCCGGTGCAGGGGCCCCGTCGTCCTGGACGCCGGACACCGTGCACCTGTCGGTCGAGCTGACCGACACGGACCGCGCACCCGTGCCGCCGCCCTACTTCCCGCAGGACTGGGACACCTCGGACGAGGTCGTCCTGGACACCGTCAGCTCCCGTGCGGTGGTCAGCCCCGCGCGGCGGACGGTACGGGTGACGCTGGCCCGCACCGACCTCGACAACCCCATCGTGTGGGGCCGTTGGCTCGTCGAGAAGGCCTTCCTCGTCCTCACGCTGCGCTCCGACCGGCACTACGGCCTGCACGCGGGCGCGCTGTCCGTGGACGGCCGCGCGGCCCTGGTCACCGCGGACAGCGGTGTCGGCAAGTCGACCTTCACGGCCTGGGGCCTGTTCCAGGGCGCCGACTTCGCGGGCGAGGACGCGATGATGCGGCACATCGACGACACCGAGGGCCGGTTCTGGGGCCATCCCCGCTGCGCCTACCTCGACCCGGCGCTGATCAAGAGCAGGCCGGAGCTCGCCGACGCGCAGGCCGCGCCCGTGCCCGCGCGCGACAAGAGCCGCATCGAATGGCCCGCGCTCTACGCGAGCAGGCTGCGGCCCGCCGTACGCCCCGGCGCCCTGCTCGTCCTGACCCGCGACCACGAGACCGTCCGGCCGCTGCCGGTCGACGCGGTGCTCGACCTGTGCCGCAGCGACTTCGCCGCGGGCAAGGAGGACCCGGCCGTACTGCAGCGGGTGGAGAGCGATCTGCGCGCGCTGCTCTCGGACATGGCCCTCGTCGAGTTCGGCCTCTCCACCGACCTGGACGCCAACTTCGTACGCCTGGCAGCAGTGCTGCACCACTGACACCGGAACCCGCACCACCATGAACGAGAGAGTGATAGGCGACATGGGCCCCACGAACTGGAGCACCCTCACGCGTATGCCGGTCAAGGCGTACCACTACGAGCTCGACACCTGTTTCCGTGAAGGTCTCGACGAGTGCCAGGAGGCCTTCGGCGGCCGCCCGGAGGAGGTCCTGCACCGCTCCGCGCTGATGCTGGTCAAGCCCGACGGCATGGCCACCGGAAAGCTCAAGGTCATCCTGGACTTCCTGAACGACCACGAGTTCACCGTCGTCGGCGCCGAGATGTTCCACTTCAACCGCCACACGGGCCGTGAACTCTGGCGCCACCAGCACACGCTGGCCACGCTGGACCGCCTCGCCGTCAACGACGTCGTGCTGCAGGCGGGCCCCACCCTGCTGCTGCTCCTGCGCAGCCACGGCAGCCACGCCGTCCCCGCGACCGTGCACCTCAGCTCGCTCAAGGGCAAGGCCGACATCTCGCAGCAGGCCGCGGACAGCCTGCGCAGCCTCCTGAAGCGGCCCAACCGGATGTGCAGCATGATCCACTGCGCCGACGAACCGGCCGACCTGGTCCGCGAGTTGAACCTGCTGATGGACCCCGCGCCGCGGCGCAGGCTGCTCGCCCGGCTGGCGGAAGGCGTTCCCTCGCCCGCGGACGAGGAGCTTCTCGACCGGGTGCTGCACTCCGGCGAGTTCGGCGGGGTCACCCTCGACCGCGACGCCGCCGCGCGGCGCATCGGGCAGCTGGTCACGGAGCGCGCCGCCGAGCGGCCCGACCTCGCGGAGCCCGCGGGGCGGATCCTGGCGTGGCTGGAGAGCACGGAGCGCGGGGAGGTGCTGCCGTGGCGGGAGTTCGCCGGTGTCCTCGACTCGCTCGAACTCAAGCTGGACGTCTGGGATCTCGCCATGGTGGGAGCCAGCCACATCCTGGAGGACGAGCCCGGCACCATCAAGGTGATCGGCAACCCGGCCCCCGACTCCTGGCTCGCGTGATCCCGTCCGTCGTGCGGCTCTCGCCGGGAGACGCCAAGACGCTGCCTCCGGAGGGCTTTGTCCCGGTAACGGGACCGGAGCCTTCCCCGGCCCTGTTCCTGGTGCACGCCGAGGACCTGGCGGGGGAGTGGGAACGTTCCCTCGCGGCGGTGCTCGGCGAGGAGGAGCGGGCCAGGGCCGCCCGGTTCCACCGCGCAGCGGACCGGGACACCTATGCGGTCACCCACCTCGCGCTGCGGCTCGTGCTCGGCAGGATCCTCGAAGTCGACCCGGCCGCCGTGCCGTTCACCCGCCACGCCTGCCCGGGCTGCGGCGGACCGCACGGGCGGCCGGGCGTGGCGGGCGATCCCGTGCACTTCTCCCTGAGCCACAGCGGCCGCCTGGGAGTCGTCGCCGTCGCCGGTACGCCCGTGGGCGTGGACGTGGAGCGGACCGCGAGCGCCGAGACGGCGGCCCCGCTGGTCCCGCGCCTGCACCCGGCGGAGCGCGCCGAACTCGACCGGCTCCCCGAGCCGGAGAGGCCGGGAGCCTTCACCCGCACCTGGTGCCGGAAGGAGGCGTATCTGAAGGGCATCGGAACGGGTCTGTCGCGTCCGCTGTCCCAGGACTACGTCAGCGCCGCACCGGAGCCCGCCGCCCCGCCCGGCTGGCTGCTCGCCGACGTGCCCGTCGGCGAGCCCGACATGGCCGCGGCGGTCGCCGTCCGGCGTCACCACATCTGATCGAGAAAGGCCCCCCATCGTGCGTGTTCGACCGACTGCCGGACCACCGTGGTGGTCGCCGCTGCGACCGCGTGCGGAGTCCGGCTCCGCACCCCGCGCCCGGCTCCTCGTCGTGCCGCACTCCGGCGGCGGGCCCAACCGCTATCTGCGCCTCTTCGGCGGTCTCGCGGACGACGTGGAGATCTGGGGACTCACGCTCCCCGGCAGGGAGCGGCGCAGGACGGAGCCGCCCGGCGCCACCCTGGACGAGGTGCTCGCCAGCCTCGACACGATCCCCCGGCCCGAGGTGCCCACGCTGATCCTCGGCCACAGCCTGGGCGCGACGGTCGGTCTCCATCTCGCCCAAGCCGTCGGCGAGCACTGCGTCGGTCTGATCGCGTCGGGGCAGGAGCCGCGCGACGGCGCCGCGGGCCGGCTCTCCGAGCACTCCAGCGACGAGGACGTGCTGCGGCTGCTCGAACTCGGCGGTGACATGCCGTCGATGTTCCTGGCGGACACGGAGTGGCGTACGGCCCTCCTGGACACCCTGCGCGCGGACCTGAGGCTCGGATCGGAGAGCGCCGAGCGGAGCAGGGGCGTGCGTCTCGATGTGCCCATCACCGTGCTGTGCGGGCGCGAAGACCTCCTGATCGATGCGGCGGCGCTCGCGGGTTGGGGCGCGTACTCGACCGCGGGATGCGAGGTGCACCTCGTGCCCGGCGGTCACTTCGCCCTCTTCGACGACATCAACGGGCCGCGCTACGTCGAGGCGGTCGAACGCCACTTCTCGGGTGTTCCGCACCCGTTGGGACAGTCAACTCGGGGGTAGCCGAATGCAATTGATGGTAAATCCCGGCGGCCTGCCGCACGAGATCGAAGGCGAAGGAATGGGCGGAATTGGCGGATGGCACGAAAAGGCGCGTCCCGCTGTCCGCCGCCGCGGTGACAAGCGGATTCGGAGGGTGGAATTCCGGTGCAACGGAGGCTGAATTGCGCCGAATGCTCCCGCAAGCAGAAGTCAGTGACAGGCGCGGACGGAATAGGGCGAAACCATCCTGGGCCAGGCGGAATTACTCGCCGTGGCGAGAGGGCGGTCGACTACTATCCTCTGCAATCCGACGTGAGGTCAGGTTCAACCTATGGGGGGAATTGTGCCGGAAGTAAACGACAGAGCGTGCCCAACGACGAAGCCCGCGGCAGCGGCCGACACGCTGCACACCTGGTTTGCCCGGCAGGCCGCCAGGAGCCCCCGGGCCACCGCGCTCACCGCCGGCGGAACCTCCCTGTCCTACGCGGAACTCCATGAATCGGCCGGACACATCGCCGCGCGGCTCGCCGCGGCGGGCGTACGCCCCGGCGACCTCGTCCCGGTGCTCGTCCCGCGCAGCCAGGTCATACCCGCGATCCTCGGCGTGCTGATGGCGGGCGCCGCCTATGTGCCGCTCGACCCCCGCTACCCCGACACCCGCCTCGCGAGCCTGGTCGAACGGGTCGGCGCCGGCGTGATCGTGACCGACGACGAACTGGTCGTACGCGCCAAGGCGTGGAACGCCGGATCCTTCGTGCTGGTCGGCGACGCCGCGGACCCGGACTGCCCGGCGCCGAGCGTCGAGGTCGCCCCCGACGACCTCGCCTACGTGATGTTCACGTCGGGCTCCACCGGCACCCCCAAGGGCGTGAAGATCACGCACCGCAACGTCACGCGGCTGATGGCAGGGACGTCGGAGATCTACGGCATCGGCCCCGACGACGTCTGGACGATGCTGCACTCCTACGCCTTCGACTTCTCCGTGTGGGAGATGTGGGGAGCCCTGCTGTTCGGCGGCCGTCTCGTCGTCGTCGAGGACGAGACGGCCCGCGCCCCCGACGAGCTGCTCGACCTGATCGACCGCGAGGCCGTCACGGTGCTGAGCCAGACGCCCTCGGCGCTCGCGGCCCTCGCGGGCTCCGACGAGCTGCGTCCGGCCGCCCTCGACCACCTGCGGCTGATCGTCCTCGGCGGCGAACGCCTCGACCCGGCCACGCTGAGCGGCTGGTTCGCCCGCAGGGGCGACGCGCGGCCGCGCGTGGTGAACATGTACGGGATCACCGAGACCACGGTCCACGTCACGTACTGCCCCATCACGGCGCACGACGCCGCGGCCGACGCCGGAAGCCCCATCGGTGTGCCGCTGCCCGACCTGGACGTATCGCTGCGGGACGAGAACGGCGCACCGACCCCGGTGGGCGAGGTCGGCGAGATCTGGGTCTCGGGACCCGGGCTCGCCCGCGGATACTTCGGCGACGACGACGCCACCGCACGCGCCTTCCGCACGGCGGCCTGGGGCCCCGACGACCACCGGCGGACCTACCTCAGCGGCGATCTCGCGCGGGCGGACGCCGAGGGACGGCTCTACTACGCGGGGCGGCGCGACGAGCAGGTGAAGGTCCGCGGCTACCGCGTCGAACTGGGCGAGGTCGGCGCGGCGCTCAAGTCGCACCCGGACGTCATCGACGCCTGCGTCGCGACCGACACCGGCGACTCGGTCGGCTCCCGCCTGCTCGCCTGGGCGACCGTCCGGCCCGGTGGCCCGGGCACCGAAGGGCTGCGGGCGTTCCTGGCCGACCGGCTGCCCGGTCACATGGTGCCCAACGAGCTGCGGACCGTGGACTCCATGCCCCTGACGCCCAACGGCAAGGTCGACCGCAAGGCCCTGCTCGCCCAGGCCCGCACGGCCTCCCGTACCGCGCCCGCCCCGCAGGACGCCCCCCTCGGCGACTCCCTGGAGGCGGCGGTCGCGGGCATCTGGGCCGATGAACTCGGGGTCCCCGAAGTCGGCCTCGGGGACGACTTCTTCGACCTCGGCGGACATTCACTGCTGGTCGCGAACGTCATCCGCCGTACGCGCAAGGAGATCGGCGCCCAGGTCGGCGCCCGCGCCCTGTTCCAGGCACCGCGGCTCGCCGACTTCGTCGAGCGCGTGCGCGCCCAGGCCGCGACCCCGGTCAGCGCGGCCGCCGACCGCTGAACCACCGGTCATCAATCGCCGGACACGAACAGCTCCAGCCGCCACGGGCGGCCTGAGGAAACGGGTGGAACCACCGTGCGTACAGTACGCATTCGCAACAGCCGCCGGACGGCGGGGATCACGGCCTGCATAGCGGCGATCGCGCTCGTGGCCGGGTGCAGCAGCTCGGGCGGCAAGGACGACGAGGAGTCGTCGGGGGATGGTGGCGGGAGCGGCAAGGGTGTGAACACCCCGCGTCTGAAGATCGCGATGGTGACGCACTCGGGTGAGGGTGACACGTTCTGGGACATCGTGCAGAGCGGGGCGAAGCAGGCGGCGCGCAAGGACAACGTGGAGTTCTTGTACGCGAATGACAAGGAGGCCAAGGGGCAGGCGGAGTTGGTCCAGTCGTTCGTGGACAAGAAGGTCGACGGGATCGTGGTGACGCTGGCCAAGCCGGAGGCGATGAAGGCGGTCCTGGGGAAGGCGGCGGCGGCCGGGATTCCGGTGGTGACGATCAATTCCGGGGCGGAGTTCTCGGCGAAGTTCGGGGCGTTGGGTCATATCGGTCAGGACGAGTCGGTGGCCGGTGAGGCGGTGGGGGAGGAGTTGAACGCGCGGGGCAGGAAGAAGGTCCTGTGTGTGATCCATGAGCAGGGCAATGTGTCGCTGGAGCAGCGGTGTGCGGGGGTGAAGAAGACCTTCGACGGGTCGGTGGAGAACTTGAATGTGGAGGGGACGAACGCGCCGGGTGCGCAGTCCTCGGTCAGTGCCAAGCTGCAGGCGTCCAGGGGTATCGATGCGGTGGTGACGCTGGGTGCGCCGATCGCGGCGGTGTCGGTGAAGGCGAAGGAGGATGCGGGGAGCGGGGCGGAGGTGGACACGTTCGACCTGAATGCCGAGGTGGTGAAGCGGCTGAAGGCCAAGGAGGTCGGTTTCGCGGTGGATCAGCAGCCTTACCTCCAGGGGTACCTCTCCATCGATGAGCTGTGGTTGTACAAGACGAATGCGAATGTCCTGGGTGGGGGCAAGCCGGTCCTGACGGGGCCTGCGATCGTCACTGAGAAGGACGTGCCGAAGCTGGAGAAGTACACCGCCCGCGGCACCCGATGAACGGCCTGGACGAGAAGGTCGCCCAGGGCCCCGAGCCCGGCGCGGCCGCACCGCCCGCCGTATCCGCGCACCCCGACGAACGCCTCCTGAAGCGCTCGGCGGCGCGCAGGACGCTCGGCCGTCCCGAACTGGGCTCGGTCGTCGGCGCCGTCGCCGTCTTCGTCTTCTTCTCGCTCGTCGCGGACAGCTTCCTGCAGGCCAGCAGCCTCGCCACGGTCCTGTACGCGGCATCGACGATGGGCATCATGGCGGTGCCGGTGGCGCTCCTGATGATCGGCGGCGAGTTCGACCTGTCGGCGGGCGTCCTGGTGACGAGTTCGGCGCTGTGCTCCTCGATGTTCAGCTACCAGATGTCCGCCAACGTCTGGGTCGGCGTCGGCGTATCGCTCCTGGTGACGCTCGCCGTCGGATGCTTCAACGGCGTCCTGCTGACCCGCACGAAGCTGCCGAGCTTCATCATCACGCTCGGCACCTTCCTGATGCTGACCGGACTGAACCTCGGCCTGACCAAGCTGATCGGCGGCACCGTGTCGACGAAGTCGATCGCCGACATGGACGGCTTCGGCTCCGCCAAGGACGTCTTCGCCTCGTCGTTCACCGTCGGCGGCGTCGACTACAAGGTGACCGTCCTGTGGTGGCTCGGCCTGGTCGCGGTCGCCACCTGGATCCTGCTCCGCACCCGCGCCGGCAACTGGATCTTCGCGGTGGGCGGCAACAAGGACGCGGCCCGCGCGGTCGGCGTCCCGGTCGCCGCGACCAGGATCGGCCTCTATCTCGGAGTCTCGTTCGGCGCCTGGGTCTCGGGCCAGCACCTGCTGTTCTCGTACGACGTGGTCCAGTCCGGCGAGGGCGTCGGCAACGAACTGATCTACATCATCGCGGCGGTCATCGGCGGCTGTCTGATCACCGGCGGCTACGGCTCCGCGGTCGGCGCTGCCGTCGGCGCGCTGATCTTCGGCATGGTCAGCAAGGGCATCGTGTTCGCCGAGTGGAACCCGGACTGGTTCAAGTTCTTCCTCGGGGCGATGCTGCTCCTGGCCACCCTGCTCAACCACTGGGTCCGCAGGCGCGCGGAGGCGACGGCATGACGACCGAGACCAAGGACGCGGCAGGTCAGGACGGAGTGCGGGAGCGCACGCCGCTCGTCGAACTGGCCGGTGTCAGCAAGTACTACGGCAACATCCGGGCCCTCGAAGGCGTCTCCCTCGAAGTCCACGCGGGCGAGATCTCCTGCGTGCTCGGCGACAACGGCGCGGGCAAGTCCACCCTCATCAAGATCATCGCGGGGCTGCACCAGCACGACGCGGGGACCTTCACGATCGAGGGCGACGACACCCGGCTCGGCTCCCCGCGCGAGGCCCTCGACCTGGGCATCGCCACGGTCTACCAGGACCTCGCGGTCGTCCCCCTGATGCCGGTCTGGCGGAACTTCTTCCTCGGCTCCGAGCCGACGAAGGGCGTCGGCCCCTTCAAGCGCATGGACGTCGACTTCATGCGCGAGACGACTCGTACGGAGCTGCTGCGCATGGGCATCGACCTGCGCGACGTCGACCAGCCCATCGGCACGCTCTCCGGCGGCGAGCGCCAGTGCGTGGCGATCGCCCGCGCCGTCTACTTCGGCGCGAAGGTCCTCGTCCTGGACGAGCCCACCGCCGCGCTCGGCGTCAAGCAGTCCGGCGTCGTCCTGAAGTACGTGGCGGCGGCGCGGGACGCGGGCCTGGGGGTCGTCCTGATCACCCACAACCCGCACCACGCCTACCTGGTGGGCGACCGCTTCGTCCTCCTCAAACGGGGCGCGATGTCGGGCAGTCACACCCGCCGGGACATCACCCTGGACGAACTCACCCGTCAGATGGCGGGCGGCAGTGAGCTCGACGATCTCCGACACGAACTGGAACGGACATGAGAAGTGGTCCGAACTGTCCGGGGAACGCCGTCATTGCGTCGGCCCGACGCCTCGACTGACTGTTTTATCCGGCATATCCGTAGGGCCCGCCCGATTCGGCCCGGCCGCTAAAGCGGATTGCCGTATGCACAGTGCTGCTCAGGAACCTTTGGTTCCGCACTAGTTGCCGGAATGCGAAGTGATCAAAATGATTGATGAAGGCGTCAACTCTCTGATAGTTTCACGCGCCGATGTCTTCTCGCGTGCCGTACTGCACGCCACCGCCGAATGAGTCGCCGCGAGGCCACGCTGATCCCAGGAGCCGTACAGATGCAGCAAAAGCCACCTTACGCACCTCCAATTGCGGTGATCGGTATGGCGGCCCGTTTCGCAGGCGCGGAAAATGTCGAGCAGTACTGGACGAACCTCGTCGAAGGCATCGAGTCGTCGAACCGGCCGACCGGTGCCGACGCCGGCCTCGAAGAGGGCGTCCGCAACGGCGAGTTCGTGCGGGCGGTCGCGCGGGTTGACGGCATCGAGTCGTTCGACGCCGACCACTTCCGCATACAGCCGACCGAAGCCGTCGTCATGGATCCGCAGCAGCGCGTGCTCCTCGAAGTGGCGGCCGAGGCGTTGGAGGACGCGGGCTACGCGGGGGAACGCGATGCCGTTGTCGGGGTGTTCGTCGGTTCCGGCGAGAATCATTACTTCCGTGAATACGTGGCCCCGGCGGAGGCCCGCGCGGGACGCTCCGGCGACGTACGCGTCACGCTCGCGAACGAGAAGGACTTCCTCGCACCGCGGCTCGCATTCAAACTCGGCTTCAACGGTCCCGCCATCACCGTGCAGACCGGCTGCGCCACGGCGCTCACCGCGGTGGCGCTCGCCTGCTCGGCGCTGGCCGCGGGCGACTGCGACATCGCCCTCGCGGGCGGCGTGAGCCTGCTGATGCCCGACGTCGACGGCTATACGTACACCGACGGCGGGATCCTGTCGGCCGACGGACGGTGCCGGGCCTTCGACGCCGAGGCCTCCGGCACGATCCCCGGCTCCGGCGCCGGAGTCGTCGTCCTGCGGCGGGAGTCCGACGCGCGCGCCGACCGCGACCACCGCAGGGCGGTCATCCGCGGCTGGGCGGTCAACAACGACGGTGGGTCACGCGGGGGATTCACCGTCCCGAACATCGACGGCCAGGAATCGGTCATCCGTGCCGCGCTCGCGCGGGCGGACATCAAGCCCGACCAGGTGGGCTACGTGGAGGCCCACGGCACCGGCACCGCCATCGGCGACCCCGTCGAATTCGAGGCGCTGCGACGCGTCTTCGCGACCACGGGACGGCCCGCCGACGCACCCCTCACGCTCGGCGCGGTCAAGCCCAACATCGGGCACACCGACGCGGCGGCCGGCGTCGCGGGGCTGATCAAGGCGGCACTCGCCGTCGAGCGGGCCACCATCCCGGGGACGCTCCACTTCACGGAGCCGAACCCCGAGATGGACCTCGACGCGACCCCGTTCGCGCTCACTTCGAAGACCCGGCCCTGGGACACCGAGGGCCCGCGCGTCGCGGGTGTCAGCTCGTTCGGCCTCGGCGGGTCCAACGCGCACGTCGTGGTGGAGTCCGCGCCCGCGGCGCCCGCCGCGTCCGCCCCGCGCCCGCGTCACGTCATCGCGCTCTCCGCGCGCAGCGACGACGAGCTGGACCGGATGCGGGAGCGGCTCGCCGACCGGCTCGCGGCGCAGGCCCCCGTCGACGGGGCAGCGCTGGCCGACATCGCGTACACGCTCGGCGTGGGACGCGCCCGGTTCGCCCGCCGCTGGGCGGCCGTGGTCGCCGAACCGGCCGACGCCGTCGCGCGGTTGCGCGCCCCCGTCGAGGCCGAGCGGCCCACCGCGCGATGGTCGCTCGCGATCCACGGGACCCCCGAGGAGCTGGCCGCGACGGGTGAACGGCTGCTCGCCACCGAGCCGTTGCTGCGCTCCGCGCTCACCGACCTCACCGGCCACGCCGAGCTGCGCGGCCTCGCCCCGGAACGCGCCGGTGCGCTCGCCGCGCTCGGCGTCGCCAAGGCCCTGCTCCGCCTCGGCCTGACCTTCGCCAGGGTGGACGCGCCCAAGTGGGCGCGTCCCGCCGCGCAGTGGCTGACCACGGGCGCCGACCCCCAGTCGCTGGAGGCGGCTCTGGACGCCTGCACCGCCGACGCCGACGCCGGGACCGTCCGCGAGGGCGCGGGCCGGATCGTCGTCGGCCCGTCCTTCGACCTGGCCGACGTGGCGGCCGCGGCCTGGCGGGCGGGGGTCGCGGTCGACTGGGCCGCCTACTACGGCGACGAGTCGCGCGGCCGGGTCCCGCTGCCGACCTACCCCTTCACCCGCCGCCGGTTCTGGCTCGAACGCCCCGCGGCGGCACAGGACTTGACCCCGAGCGCCCCGCAGGCGCCGACCCGCGCCGACACGGTGGACATCACCGCGTTCGTCGAGAGGGTCTGGCTCGAGGTCCTCGGTGTCGAGCGCATCGAGCACGACGCGCACTTCCTGGACGGCCTCGGCGGCGACTCGCTGCACGCAGTGGAGATCGGCGCCCGGCTGAACGAGGAGCTCGGGCTCGAGCTGCCGATCGACCTGCCTTTCATCGCGCCCACTATCGAGGCCACTTCGACCTACATCGAACAGGCCCTGGCTACGGAGAAAACCTCATGAGCACCGTGAACATCAACGACGTCCTGATCCGCCGGCTCGACGTGACCGCCCGCGTGCCCGACCAGGTGGTGGAACTCACCGAGGGCCACGAGGGCGGCCTCCTGATCGAGCGGCTGATCGGCCGCTATGTGATCGACGCCGACGCGCGCAAGGTCTGGCGGCTCATCGACGGACGCCGCAGCGTCGCGGTGATCGTCGAGGAACTCGCCGCGTCGACGGGCCTCCCGGCCGCCGAGCTCGAGCAGCCCGTGCTCACCCTCTGCAACCGCCTCGTCGACCTCGGCATCCTCCAGCTCACCACCCTCGCCGACACCGCCCTGCTCGCACAGCTGGCAGTCGCCGGATGAGTCGGGACGTCATCACCCGGGTCGGCCTGCAGATACCCGGCTACTCCTTCCCCGGGACCATGGACAACCAACTCTTCGACCGTGTCGTGGAGATGGCGCAGATCGCCGAGGCCGCCGGCTTCGACAGCCTGTGGACCATGGATCACGTGCACCAGATCGCCTCGGTCGGCGAGCCGGACGAGCCGATCCTGGAGGCGTACACGACGCTCGCGGCGCTCGCCGCCGTCACGTCGACCGCACGCCTCGGCGTGCTCGTCTCGTGCAACGGATTCCGCAACCCCGCACTCCTCGCGAAGATGGTGACGACCATCGACGTCATCAGCAAGGGCCGCGCGATGCTCGGCATCGGCGCGGGCTGGCACGAGGACGAGTGCCGCGCCTACGGCATGGAGTTCCAGACCACCGGCGAGCGCCTCAAGGGTCTTGCCGAGGCGGTGCAGATCTGCCGGGCGATGTTCACCGAGCAGGCGCCGCGGTTCTCCGGCACGTACCACCGGATCGACGAGCCGATCAATGTGCCGGGACCGGTCAACGCCGACGGTCCGCCGATCCTCATCGGCGGTGGCGGCGAGCGGGTGCTGATCCCGACGGTCGCCCGGTACGGCGACGCCTGCAACTTCTTCGGTGCGCCGGCCACCGTGCGTCACAAGATCGACGTACTGGAGAAGGCGTGCGCCGCCGTGGGCCGCGACTCCGGGGAGATCACCAAGACGTGGCTGGGGCACGCGATCGTCACCGAGTCCGAGACCGAGCTCCAGGAAGGCCTCGAACGGCTCGGGTCGCTGCTGGGCCGCGCGCCGAGCGCCGTACGGGGGTTCGCCCTGTGCGGCACCCGCGACGAAGTGCGGCGCCAGATCGCGGAGTACCGCGAGGCCGGGGCCGACGGCCTGATCGTCACCGTCCTCGACCCGGGCGACCTGGACCATCTGCGGCTGGTCGGCACGACGTTGCGGGAGGCCATGGATGACTGAGCCAAGCTCTTCCGTGACCGAGGCCGGCCTGTCCGGCGACCCCACCGAGGTCGTCGCCGCGGTCTGGGCCGAGGCACTCGGCCTGGACACCGTCGACCCGGAGGCGGGCTTCTTCGACCTGGGCGCGACGTCGGCCCATGTCGTCGACGTGGTCCGGGTGCTGCGTCGGCGCTGGCCGGGCATCAAGATCGTCGATGTCTTCGCCCGCCCGACCATCGCACAGCTCGCGGCCTTCCTCGGCGATGGGTAGGCCGGTCGCGAGATCCGGACGCCTACGTCAGCGCGGCACGGATCGCCTCCGCGAGCTCCGACCACGCGGCGCCGCCGAAGAGATGATCGGCACCGGCGACCTCGCGGAAGGCGCTCGGCCCGGTGGTCTCGTGCCGCCAGCCGTCCACGTCGGCCCGGCTGAGCAGGTCGTCGCGCCCGCCGTAGAGCACGGTGAGCGGCACGTCGAGAGGCGTGTCCTGCGTGTAGACGTAGTCGGCGACAAGGCGCATGTCCGCGGCGAGGATCGGCAGCAGCACCTCAAGGAGTTCGGGCTCCTCGCGCAGGTGCTCGGGCACGTAGCGCGTCAGGTCCTCACCCGACTCGTCGCCGTCGTCCGCGAGGACGCGCGGCGGGCGCTGCGAGGCGACGAGCAGATGGGCGACCTCGGGTCCTTCGCCGGAGCGCCGCAGCCGCTGCGCCGTCCGGTAGGCGAGCAGGGCGCCGGAGCACTGGCCGAACAGTGCGACGCGCGGGACGTCCAACGCGACCAGCTCCGCGACCAGTTCGTCGACGACCTCGTCGAGGGAGGCGGGCAGCGGTTCCGTCTGCCGGCTCTCGCGACCGGCCAGACGCACGCCGTACACATCGGCCGCGTCGCCGATCACCGGACCCCAGGGGCGGAACGGAGTCGCTCCTGCGCCGGCCCACGGAATACACGCGAGTGCGGTGCTATTCCCCCCAGTCGTCGCCGTTCCCGTGCTCCACGGAACGAGCTTCGACGATTGCTTCGATATACCCGCGTAATTCGATATGTCCATGGGCGCGGATCTTAGCATGCTGTGCAGCTAATCCGCAGCGTGATTAAGGCAACCCAGATTAATCTCAGCTGCCGCCCCGGGAAGTCACTTCCAGCATGCCAATCCCTGCCATCCGAGAGGATTCTGATGTTTAATCCGAGTGTCGAGGTAATCGTCGAGCAGCCGTCGGTTCTTGCGCAGCCCGACCTTTCCTTCGAGGCCGTTCTCAAGCGCTTTCCCGGACTGGCCGAAGCCAAAGCCGTCTGTATGACGGGCTCCACGGCCGCCGGGTGGGGCAATACGTTCAGCGACATCGACCTGTACGCGTTCGCCGACGAGAAGCTCGACCTCCCCGTCGACCCGACGATGGAGACCTGGCAGAGCTCCGACCCGAGCACCGGCGTGCGCGTGACCATCTGGATGGGCGCGTACGGCGACCAGCGCGTCGACCTGCGGGTGTGGCCGACCAACACGCTCGCCACCGTGCTCGCCCCCTATCTCGAAAAGGAGGTCGAGTTCTGCAACAGCAGCGACGCCCTCCAGGACTTCATCTACCGGCTTTCCATCGGAGTTCCGCTGAAGAACCCCGACTTCTTCAAGGAAATGCGCGAACTGCTCCAGAGCTCGTCGTACGGCAGGTCGCTCGCCCGATACCTGAAGGCCGACGCCGAGAACTGCCTCACCGATGTCATGGGGCAGCTCGACTCCGGTGACTACAAGACGGCCCGGGTATCCGCGGGACTTGCCGCCGGATTCCTCACGGACGCCGCCCTCACGCTCAACGGAGAGCTCTGCCGACGCAAGAAGTGGGTGCTCCGCCGCCTGGAAAGCACCCCGCAGTGCGGAATTGGTGTGGACGAATACCGGCACATGGTCCTCGACGGACTGCGCCCCGGCGAGTCCGACGCCGACTGCGCCCTGCGCGTCGCCCGCTGGACCCAGTCGCACATCGTCCGGCTCGAGGACACCTTCCTGTCCGCCCCCTGATCACCGTCGCAGTACCGGCACAGCGACGCCTGCACATCACCCCTGCGCACACCGCAGGTTGAGGAGGAGACAGAGTGAGCACCTCGATGGCCAAGCTCCGGGCCGCGGTGAGCGGTCCTGAGGACCCCCACCAGCGGTTGTTGGCGATGTCGACCATCGTGAACACCATCGGCATGGGGATGTTCCTGTCCGCGGGCACGATCTTCCTCATCAGGTCCGCGGGGCTGAGCCCGACCTCCGCGGGCGTCGGCCTGACCGTCGGGTCGCTGGCCGGCTTCGGCGCCGGAGTGCTGATAGGCGACCTGGCCGACCGCAAGGGGTCGAAGAAGGTCCTCATCGCCTCCATGCTGTTCGAGGCGGCGGCGAGCGTCAGCCTGCTCCTGGTGCACAGCCTGTGGCCGCTGCTCGTGGTGGCCGCCGCGGCCGCCGTCGGCCGGGCGGGAACGGTCAGCGCGCGCGGCGCGATGATCGGTGTGCTCGCGGAGGAGGGCAAGGGCGCGCAACTGCGCACCTATCTGCGGGCCGTGACCAACGTCGGGATCGCGGTGGGCACGCTCGGGGCCGCGGCGGTCCTGGCCATCGACACGCGTGCGGCGTACGTGACGATGATCCTCATCGACACCGGCACGTTCCTGCTGGCCGCCGCGATCCTGACGCGGCTGCCGGACTTCGCCCCGACCCGGGTCGCCGACGACAAGGAGGAGCCCGGCGCGGAGAAGCAGCCCCGCTGGCTGGCGCTGCGCGACCGGACCTATCTGAGCCTGACCGCCGCCTCCTCGGTCGCGAGCCTGCAGTACTTCGTGCTGGTCCAGGCCGTCCCGGTGTGGATCGTGCTGCGCACGAACGCGCCGCGGTGGATGGCGGCGATCGTGCTGTTCCTCGGCGCGATCATCGTCGCCGCCACCCAGGTCCCCGCGACGCGGTCCATCACCGACCCGCGTTCGGCGGCCCGGCTGCTCGCGCTGTCCGGACCGCTGTTCCTGGTGGCGTGGATCCTGGTGGCGGTGTCGGCGGGACCCGCGGCGTGGATCGCGGTCGTCCTGCTGCTCATCGGCATCGTCGTGCACTCACTGGCCGAGGTGTGGCAGGCCGCGGGCAACTTCGAGCTGTCGTTCGCGCTGGCCAAGCCCGAGGCCCAGGGCCAGTACCAGGGCGTGATGGGTCTCGGCCACGGCCTCTCCGAGGCGGTGGCGCCGATCGTCGTCATCGCGATGTGCATCAACTGGGGCAAGCCCGGCTGGATCGTGCTCGCCCTGATCGTCACCGTGGCGGGCTTCATCTGCGCCCTCATCGAACGCAGTTGGTCCCGCGCGAACCCGCCGAAGGCCAAGGCGGAGGAGGCCCTCGCGAGCGAGTGAACCACCGTCGGACGGCATGACGGCCGCCCCTGTTCCCCGAGTTGTCGGGGAGCAGGGGCGGTTGTCATGCCGGGGGCGCCTCACTCGCTGGGGAAACCGGAGGAGCCGGAGGAGCTGGACGAGCCGAAGGAGCGGTGGAGCGTGTACCGCTTGAAGGCCGAGCTCCCCGCGCTTCCTGCGTCACCCGTGCTCCGCGCGTCCCCCGCACCCCCCACGACCACCGCCTCATGTGCCGCCGCATCCACCCACTCCGTGACCACGATCGCCCGATCACCGCTCGCCGTGCGGTGAACATGCGCGGCGAGGAGACCAGGAGCGGGACCGACCGCGCCCTCGGCGTCGGAGGCCGCCATCGTGCTCACCACGAAGACGCCTGCCGGTTGCGGGTGTTCCGTGTCGTGGAGCACGCTGCGGATGAGGCGGGTCCGGGCGAGACCGGGGCGTTCGATGCCGGGGACGAGGGTGTCCACACGGCTGACGGTGCTGGCGCGGTGGGCGCGGGCCCAGGCCAGATGGTCCTCGTCGCTGGTCCACTGGGCGTAGAAGAGCAGGCCCGTGCCGTCCGTGGCGAGGAAGACGTGCTGGGCCAGGCGTCCTTCGGGGGTCGCGGCGGCCGCCCACTCGCCGATCACCGCGTCCGCGGCCGCGGCGGAACGCTCGGGGGTGCCCGTGAGCCACTCGCTGATGAGGGCGGTTCCCGCGGCGGGGTGGACGAGGTCGCGAAATCGTGTCATGGGCGTCGACTTTCGTACGTCAACTGCGCTTGAGGTCAAGCGTTCAGCCCGTGGCTCGCACCCGGTGAGGTCCCGACTGCACCTCCACCCGCGCGAGGACGCCGTCGACGGTGACCGCGGTGACGATCCCGGCGAGCGCGTTCCGCACGGAGGTCCGCACCTCGCCGGGCACGGGGTGCGGCGCCTCGGCCCGCTCCTTGGCGAAGGCGGCCAGGCTCACGCCGTCGACCACCCCCGGCGCCCCGCTACTCGATGACGAGCTCGACCGGGATGTTGCCGCGGGTGGCCTTGGAGTAGGGGCAGTACGCGTGGGTCTTCTCCAGGAGGTCGCGGCCCGCCGCGCCCTCCAGGTGCTCGGGGAGCTCGGCCCGCATCACGACGGCGAGGCCGAAGCCGCCGTCGGTGTCCTTGCCGATGCTGACCTCCGCGGTCACCGAGACGTCGCTGACGTCGATCTTCTCCTGGCGCGCGATGGCTCCCATCGCGCTGGCGAAGCAGGCGGCGTACCCGGCGGCGAAGAGCTGCTCGGGGTTGGTGCCCTTGCCGTTGCCGCCCATCGCGGCGGGGAAGCCGAGGGGCAGGTCGAGCTGGCCGTCGGAGCTGACCGCGCGGCCCTCGCGGCCGTTGGCGGTCGCGACTGCGGTGTAGAGCGCGTCCATGGTGTCCACCTTTTCTCTTCGTCTCGTCCGGTCGTGCGGGCCGTCTCGCCGCGCACCGTCCTGCCGAGAAGTAGAGCACGCAATTCAGTTGTGCACAACTGAATGGTGCGCGGTAGTCTGGTCGCATGGCACACGGCGATGTACGGGACGAGGACTTCCTCCGGCTCGACCACCAGATCTGCTTCTCCCTGCACGCCGCGACGCGTGCCTTCAACGGCGTCTACCGGACGGCGCTGAAGGATCTCGGCCTGACCTACCCGCAGTACCTGGTGATGCTCGTCCTCTGGGAGGACGGCGAACTGCCGGTCAAGCGGATCGGCGAGCGCCTCAGGCTCGACTCGGGCACCCTGTCGCCGCTGCTCAAGCGCCTCGAAGCGGTGGGGTACGTGGAGCGCAGGCGCAGCGCCGACGACGAGCGCTCCGTCACGGTCCGGCCGACCGCGGAGGGCACCGCGCTCCGCGAGCGCGCCCTGGCCGTGCCCCGCGCGATCGCCGGGGCCACCGGCCTCGACCTCGACGAGGTCCGCGAGCTGCGCGCCCGGCTCGTCGCCCTGACCGAGGCCCTGGACGGCGCGCGGCCCGACCTGGGCGCCGGTGCCTGCGGCACCGGCGACTGACGCGATCGCTTCGGAGACCGCCGACGGGCTCAGTCGGTGATCGTCACACAGGGGAGCCCGACGCTGTCACCGCCGCGGAAGCCCTCCGCGCAGAGCCTGGTGCCCGCGGGGAAGTGCCGCTGGGGGTACGCCTGGTCGCGATAGGTCCGGAACGCCGCGACGTCCTCGGTCTTGGTGTTGGCGCTCCACCCGTTGGTGGTCCACACGCGCGCCGAGATCCGGTGGGGCTGGTTGGTGTTGACGACGGACACCTCGACCCGGCCGAGATAGGTCCCCGAGTCGTACGTCTCGATGCAGACGGAGTTGTTGCACCACTTGCCGTCGGCCGCGGCGGGCTGACCCGCGGCGCAGACGAGACCGATGGCGGCGGCGGTCGCGCCGATACCGGCGACGATCTTGCGAAGAGTAGTCATGGCGTGCCCAACGAAGGCGCCGGTCCCCTGTCACGCGGAGTCATCCTGCGTGGGGACCGGCGCCTTCGGCGGTGCCGTGGGTCAGCTCAGCGACCGCAGGTCGTGCCAGCCGTCGGTGCCGACCGTGACCGCGCCGCCCAGGCCCGTCGCGGTGAGGCGGGGGTGGAACCGCAGGCCCGCGGTCGTGCCGGGGGCGGTGGCCCACAGATCGGGCCTGCCGTCGTTGTCGGCGTCGCCCCCGGAGGCGAGCAGCGGTGCGGCCGCGGGGCTGAAGCCGGTGGCCACGCGGGTGCGTGCCGGGCCGTCGCCCAGCCCCTCGCCGCCCGGGCCCGTGCCCTGGTACAGGAAGAGTTCACCGCTCGACCGCTTGCGGGCCAGCAGGTCGACGTGGCCGTTGTCCGTGACGTCGCCGGGGGCGGCGAGGTCGTAGTCCTGCCAGTTGCCGTCGCCGATGAGGACGGGCCCGGCGTACTCGTCGAGGTTGCCGTACCGGTGGCCGTAGTAGAGCCAGAGGTGCTTGCCCTCCTTGACCAGCAGATCGGGGAAGGACGGCAGGTCCACGTCGCCGATCTCGCCGTCGCCGTCGAGGTCGGTGGGCCCGTCGACGTCGCCGACGGCGAGGATCTGGTCGGCGTTCTTGAAGTGGTCGTCGGCCTCGTCGCCGACGGTGAGCTCCAGGCGCTGGTCCTCGCAGGCGGCGCCGTCCGCGGCCTCGCCGGCGCTGGTGCACGCGTAGCCGAGGCCGTTGTTGGGATACATGTGCAGCTGTCGTGCGCCCTTGGCGCCGGTGGTGGCGACGACGTCCTCGTAGCCGTCGCCGCTCCAGTCGCCGCGGTGGGTGATCAGGGAGCCGTCGAAGGAGTGCTTGCTCGCGGACGCGGACGTGGCGAGGCGTCCGTTGCCGATGCCCGGGTGCAGGGCGAGCCCGCCGTTCGGGCGCAGCGCCAGGAGGTCAGGATTGCCGTCGCCGTTGAGGTCGCCGGGCTCGTCCGGCTTTCCGGGGGAGTCGGCGTAGAAGGAGTAGACGCCCGTGTCGGAGCGGTTGTTCGCCTTGTCCAGGGAGCGCATGCGCAGCCGGTGCGGGCCCGCCGACGGGGGAGTGAGCTGCACGGTCGCGCTGCCGCCCGCCTTGGTGGGCGTCGCGGTGCGGACGGTGGGGTCCCAGTCGCTCCAGTACTCGTACTTCACCACGTCGGCGACGCCGCCCGAGGAGAGCGTGAACGAGCCCGGCGTACGGGCCGTGCCGGTCTTCGCGGGCTTGCCCGCCTCGCCGTCGGGGAACTGCTGGGAGGCCGCCGTCGGCGGATGCGACGGCCGGTCGGGGTCGAAGCCGAAACGGCAGGCGGGGGCGCCGAGGGCGGGCCGCCAGTCGGAGGCCGCCTTGCCGTCGCGGGCCTGCACCTTCCAGGAGAAGCGGCCCTTGGCCGCGCCGATGTGCTTCGCCAGCAGGCTCTTGGAGACGGTGGTGCGCGCGACGCCGTTGTTGGCGACCTTGATGTCGCGGTTGACGATGAGGCCGGGGTCCCCGTCGCGCTTGCCGGTGGGCCACAGGTGGAACCGGGCGGTGACCGTGCCGCCGTCCGGGTCGGAGACCCGCGCGGTCAGCTGGACGTCGGTGTTGCCGAGCGTGACGTAGCTGCCGACGTCGCCGCAGCGGCCGCCGACGACGGTCGAGGGCACGGTGTCCATGGCGGTCGGCAGGTTCGGGGTGCTGTTGTAGGTGGTGGAGAGCACCGCGGTCCGCGCGTCGAACTTCTTCCACGACTCGCTGCTCGACTCGTCGGCGCGCAGGCCGAGCGCGAGCTTGTTCCACTTCCCGGCGACCGCCTTCGCGGTGACCTTCGTGGTGTCGAACTCCAGGTTGCCTGCCGGGCACTTGCCCGCCCAGCCCTTGGCGTCCTTGACGGTCGCGTACTGCTCGTGCCAGGCGGGCTGCTTGTTCCACGTCGTCGCCGACGAGATCGCCGCGGTCAGCCACAGCTGGACCGGCTTCTTCGTGCACGACCACGAGTGCGTGTTCTTGATCCGCATCGTGGAGGAGGTGATCTGCTTGCCGTGCAGCGAGCGCGGGTTGAACTGGACGAAGGACCGCCAGGTGCCGCCGGTGTCCGACTCGTGGCCGACCCTGGCCACATGGGAGCTGTGGTTCCAGTACGAGGTGGTCGGGTACTTCTTGGAGACCGACGTCCAGCCGAGCCGCGGGCTGGAGACCGAGGGGTCGATGTAGACGGGGTAGACCGTCTCCGGACGCGTCAGCAGATCCCGGTCGGGGGTGAGGACCATCGCGCCGTCGTCGACGCGGATCGGCATGCGCGACTCGTCGGCGCCCGCCCGCGGTTCGAAGACGTTCTCGCCGGCGCGCGGTGCCGCGGCGCGGCCCGGCCCGGCGAGGGCCTTCGCGCCACGGGCGGCCGCGGGCGCGTCGGCGCCGTCGGCCGTGGGGGTCCCCGAGGAGTCCCACATGGTCGGGGTCGGGGCCGTGAACACGAGCTTCCCCGCGGGGTTGCGGGCGGTGAGGTTGCCCGCGGCGTCGGTCCGTACGTCGACGCCGTCGCTGTCCAGGGCGAAGCGCAGCTTCTTGAGCGCGGGATCGCGTGCCGCGTCGGCGTTCTTGACGACGAGCACCTGCTGGAACCCGGTCACCGAGGCCCGCAGCTTCACGTCCACGCCGGGCAGTACGTCGGGGTACGTGGCGGTGTCCCCGTCGACCTTCGGCGTGGGCAGCTCGCCGGGCCAGCCCACGCTCATGGAGCGTCCGTCGCGCGTGACGGTGGCCAGCGGGGTCTTCCTGCCGCCGCCGGAGAACCGCACGCCCACCGAGGCCGCGCGGGGAGCGAGCGTGCCGTCGGGCCGCTTCTCCAGGGTCTCGTCGACGTCAACGAGCCTGCCGTCCTGCCGTGTTCGGACGGGAACGGTCGCGGTGTCCTGGGTGAAGGTGCCGTCCGGGTTCGCGTACACCGTGGCGTACTCGGTGCGCCCGGAGACGACCTCGACCCGGTCCCCGCTGCGGGCGGCCTGCCGGGACGCGGTGGTCTCCTCGTCCGGTCCCGAGGCTCCCTCGCTGCCCGCGGGCCGGGGCTCGGCGACGGCCGCGGGGGCGGCGGTCACCCCGGCCCCCACCGACAGGGCGCCAACCACCAGGGCCGCAAGCCCTATTCGCCATCTGGAATGCGGACGACAAGGCATGCGTCTTCCTCTTCATTCAATCCTCGGAAATCCGGGACAGTAAAGCACGCGTCAAGACAAGCTGTGGATCCGGTATCGGTCACGGCCATTTTCGGGGTCGAGTACGTGAGGTGTTCCGGCTAGTCAAGGGGCTTCTGTCGGTAACTCCGGCGGCGAAGGTCATGGCCATTGTGATCATCTATGTCCATGTCATGAATGAGTAAAGAGCGTGCTAGGTTCTCCGGCGTCCATCGGCCCTTGACGCGGGAGCTTTTGAAGAATGCGTGTGTCTTCTCGAATAAACTCCGGGCCCAGGCCCGGGCGTTCGGACCGGAGAAGGCGCCGCACTCGACGCGTGGTCACGACGCTGACGGCGACGGCCCTCCTGAGCGGACTGCTGACCGCCGAGACCCTGGCGATGACGAAGCTGTCCCTGCGGGAGCTGCAGACCACAAGGCCCGTGCCGGTCAAGCCCGTTGGGGCCGAAGCGGCCTCGTCGGCCGACGAGGCGGGCAAGAAGGCGTGGCGGAGCGTGCCCGACGCCGCGTGGCCCGAGCCCGGCTCGGCCTCGGTCGACCTGCCCGCTTCGGGCGGCAAGAAGGAATTGACGGCCGGTTCTCTGCCCGTCGGCATTTCTTCGGCCGGGGAATCCGGGAAGAAGGGCCGTTCCGGCGATTCCGTCTCCGGTGAAGTCGCCGTCGAGGTGCTCGACCGCAAGACCACCGAGCGGGCCGGGATCTCCGGAGTCCTTCTGTCCGTCGTATCCGAGAGCGGCGGCGACGCCGAACTCGGCGTCGACTACTCGTCGTTCCGCAATGCCCTCGGGGCCGACTGGGCGTCGCGGCTCACGCTGACGCAGGTTCCGGAGTGCGCCCTCACCGGTTCCGGAAAGGGCGACTGCACGGCCGTTCCGGTCGAGTCGGCCCACAATGACGCGGACAAGCAGACCCTCACGGCGCGGGTCGACCTCGGGGAGGGCGCGCCTGCGAAGGGCGCGCCCGCTGAGGACGCGCCCGCGAAGAGCGAGCCCGCTGAGTACACGCCTGCGAAGGACACGCCTGCGAAGGACGCGCCCGCGAAGGACGCGCCTGCCAAGGACGCGCCTGCCAAGGACGCGCCTGCCAAGGACGCGCCCGCCAAGGACGTGCCTGCGAAGGACGCGCCCGCGAAGAGCGCGCCCGCCAAGGACGCGCCCGCCGAGGACGCCCCCGCCAAGACCCCCGTCCGCAAGGCCCGTTCGTTGTTTGCCGTGCAGGCTGCCGCTCCGTCCGGCGGCGGTGGCGGAGACTTCCGGGCGACCCCGCTGTCGCCGTCCGGGTCGTGGGAGGCCGGGGATTCCTCCGGCGGTTTCTCCTGGTCGTACGACCTGCAGACCCCGGAGGTACCGGGTGACCTGGGCCCCGACCTGTCCCTGGCCTACTCGTCCTCCTCGGTCGACGGCCGTACCGCGGCCACCAACAACCAGGCGAACAACATCGGCGACGGCTGGAGCCTGGAGCCCGGCTTCATCGAGCGCCGCTACAAGTCCTGCAGCGAGGACACCGCGGGCGGCAACAACAAGGCCAAGAACGGCGACCTGTGCTGGGGCGGCCAGAACGCCGTCCTCTCGCTCGGCGGCACCACCAACGAACTCGTCCGCGACGACGCGACCGGCACCTGGAAGCTGCGGCACGACGACGGCAGCAAGATCGAGCTGCTGAAGAGCGGCAACCGCGGCAACGGCGACGACGACGGCGAGTACTGGAAGGTCACCGACACCGCCGGTGTGCGCTACTACTTCGGCTTCCACAAGCTGCCCGGCTGGACCGCGGGCAAGGCGACCACGGACTCGACCTGGACCGTACCGGTGTACGGCAACCACGCGGGCGAACCGTGCCACAAGGACGCCTTCGCCGACTCCTGGTGCCAGCAGGGCTGGCGCTGGAACCTCGATTACGTCGTCACCCCGCACGGCGACGCGATGGCCTACTACTGGGACAAGGAAGAGAACCACTACGGCCGCAACGTCAGCCTGAGCAGCGGCAGTTCGACGGCCACGCCGTACACCCGCGGCGGCCACCTGAAGAAGATCGAGTACGGGCTGCGCAGCGGCGACCTGTACACCGGCACGCCCGCGGCCCGGGTCACCTTCACCTCCGCCGAGCGCTGCCTGGCCACCGGCTCCTTCGACTGCGCGGCCGACAAGTTCACCGCGGCCAACGCCAAGCACTGGCCCGACGTGCCCTTCGACCAGTACTGCAAGGCCAAGGACGCGTGCAAGAACCGGCACAGCCCGTCCTTCTGGTCCCGCAAGCGCATCACCGGCATCGCGACCGAGGTCCGCTCCGGTTCCGGCTACCAGAAGGTCGACTCCTGGAAGCTGGAGCACTCCTTCCCCTCCACCGGTGACGGCTCGTCACCCGCCCTGTGGCTCAAGAGCGTCCAGCGCACCGGCCACACCGGCGGCACCCCCGAGACGCTGCCCGCCGTCACCTTCCGCGGCACCCAGCTGGCCAACCGCGTCGACAGGACCGGCGACGGCATCGCACCGCTGATCCGCTACCGCGTCCACGCCATCGACACCGAGTCCGGCGGCACCGTCGGCGTCAGCTACTCGGCGCCCGAGTGCTCGGCCAAGAGCCTGCCCGCCGAGGAGAGCAACACCAAGCGCTGCTACCCCGTCTTCTGGACCTCGCCCGACGCGCCGGGCGCCGACTTCAAGCCGCTCAAGGACTGGTTCCACACCTATGTGGTCACCCAGGTCCGCGAGGAGGACAACGTCGGCGGTGCCCCCGCCAAGCAGACCGACTACACCTACCTCGGCGGCGCCGCCTGGGCGAAGTCGGAGGACGAGTTCACCGAGGCCAAGTACCGCACCCACTCCGACTTCCGCGGCTACGGCCAGGTCAGGACCGAGGTCGGCACGGGCACCGACGGCGCGAAGCTGCGCACCGAGACCCGCTACTTCCGGGGCATCCCCGGCGCCAAGGTCAAGGACTCCGAAGGCGTGGAGGCCGCCGACCATCCCGTGTTCGCGGGAATGACCCGCGACGAGGCCACCTTCGACGGCGGAAAGATCATCGAGGCGTCCGCCTCGGTCCCCTGGAAGTCGGCGGCCACCGCGACCCGCAAGCGCCCGGGACTTCCCGCGCTCCAGTCCTTCATGGCCGATGACAGTGCGACGGAGACCGGCCGCACGGCCGTCGGGGACGGCTGGCGCCGTTCCAGGACCGAGCGCACCTTCGACGGCCACGGCCAGCTCGCCACCGAGTCCGACCTCGGCGACACCGCCAAGTCCGGCGACGAGACCTGCACCACCACGACGTACGCCCGCAACACCGACAAGAACATGGTCCAGTTCGCGGCCTCGGTGAAGACCGTCGCCAAGGCCTGCGGCACCGCGCCGAACCTGCCGAAGGACCTCGTTTCCGAGAAGCGCACCTACTTCGACAACTCCACCACCCTCGGCGCCGCCCCCACCAAGGGCGACGTGACGCGCGCCGACGAGCAGGACGCGGCGGGCACCGGCTTCCTCACCGTGGAGCGGAACAAGACCGACCGGCACGGCCGCGCCACGGAGTCCACCGACGCGACCGGCGCGACGACCACCACCGCGTACACGCCCGCGACCTCCTACGCGCCGACCAGGACGGTCGTCACCAACGCCCTCGGCCACACCAAGACCACCGAGTCCGACCCGGGCCGCGGCCTGCCCACCGCGACGGTGGACGCCAACGGCAAGCGCGCCGACTCCACGTACGACGGCATGGGCCGGGTCACGAAGGCGTGGGAGCCGGGCTGGCCGAAGGCCGCCCACGCCGACGCGCCCAGCAAGCAGTTCACGTACACGGTCTCGAAGACGAAGCCGACGACCGTCACCACCAAAACCCTGCGCCACAACGGCGACTACCGCACCGAGTACTCCTTCTACGACGGCCTGCTGCGCGAGCGCGAGACCCAGGCGCCCTCCGCCAACGGGGTCGGCCGGGTCATCGGCGAGAAGAGGTACGACTCCCGCGGCCTGGAGTGGAAGACGTACGACGCCTACTACGCGACCGGCGACGCCTCGGGACAGCTGGTGACCGGCGACGACACCAAGGCCCCTGACGCCACCCGCACCGTCCACGACGGCGCCGGGCGCCCGACCGCGCAGATCAGCGAGAAGTACGGCGACGAGGTCACCCGCATCACCACCCGGTACGGCGGCGACCGCACCACCGTCGTCCCGCCCAAGGGCGACACGGCGACCACCACGGTCACCGACGTCCAGGGCCGCACGACCGAACTGATCCAGTACACCGACGCGGACCGCACCGCGTCCCAGTCCACGACGTACACGTACACGCCGGCGGGCAAGCAGAAGACGGTCACCGACCCGACCGGCGCGAAGTGGACGTACACCTACGACCACCGTGACCGGGTCACCAGGACCGACGACCCCGACAAGGGGATCACCGGCGCGACCTACGACGACGCGGACCGCCCGCTCACCGCGACCGACGCCCGCGGCACCACGCTGTCCACCAGCTACGACGCGCTCGGCCGCAAGACCGCGGTGAAGGACGGCAAGACGGTCCTCTCCTCCTGGACGTGGGACACGGTCGCCAAGGGGCAGCTCGCCAAGTCCACCCGGCACACCGGCGGTCAGGAGTACACGACCGAGACCACCGCCCTCGACGACCGCTACCAGCCCACCGCCACCAAGGTCACCATCCCCGCGCGGGAAGGCGCCCTCGCGGCCGCCTACCAGTGGACGTACGGCTACAACGCGCGCACCGGACTCCTCGACTGGACCCGCCAGCCCGCGCTGCCCGGACAGGCCGCCGAACGCGTCACCAACCGCTACGGCAGCAGCCTCCCCTACGACCAGCTCGTCATGACGGGACCCACGGCCCCGATCCTGGTCAACAACATCACGTACGACCCCTTCGGCCGCCCGCTGCGCACCGAGTACGGCACCAAGGGACGCCATGTCTGGGACACCAAGGAGTACGACGAGCACACGGGCAACCTGATCCGCACCACCACGGACCGCGAGACCGGGCCCGCCCGCATCGACGACGTCCGGTACGGCTTCGACGTGGCGGGCAACATCAACCGGCTCGTCACCGCGTCCGGCCAGGACGAGCAGCGCTCCGTGGACACCCAGTGCTTCACGACCGACGCCCTGCGCCGGGTCACCAACGCCTGGACGGCGACGGACAGTTGCGCCGCCAAGCCCGCCGCCGACGGCGGCGAGGGCGGCAAGGCCCCCAAGGTCGGCGGGCCCGACGCGTACTGGCACAGCTTCACCTACGACGCCATCGGCAACCGCACGACGGAGACCCAGCACAAGATCGCCGGTGACCCGCTCGCCGCCCAGGACGTCAAGCGCACCTACTCCTACGGGGAGAAGGGCGCGGGAGCGCGCGCACTGACCTCCGTCACCAACGAGTCGGCGGGCAGGACCTCCACCGACAGCTACGCCTACGACAAGACGGGCAACACCACGACCCGGGCGGCCGACGGGCGCAAGCAGAACCTGACGTGGGACGCGGAGGGCCACCTGGCCACGCTCACCGAGGGCGACCGGCGCACCGAGTACGTCTACGGCGCGGACGGCGACCGCCTCCTCGCCAAGACCCCCGCCGCCACCACCCTGCACCTGCCCGGCGGCAACGAGGTCACCCTGAACAAGGACGGCACCAAGACCAGCGCCCGCTACTACACCGCGGGCGACGAGACGGTCGCGGTGAGGACCGGCGGCCAGGTCAGCGTCCTGCTCTCGGACCACCTGGGCACGGCGACCACCGCGGTCGTCCTCGGCGCGGGCCAGGCCGTCACCCGCAGGAAGATGCACATCTTCGGCGGACAGCGCACCGCCCAGTCCGTCAACTGGCCGGGAAACAGGGGCTTCGTGGGCGGCACCACCGACACCACGGGCCTCACCCACCTCGGTGCCCGCGAGTACGACCCCGCACTGGGCCGCTTCATCTCCGTCGACCCGATCATCGACACGAGCGACCCGCAGCAGATGCACGGATTCACGTACTCCAACAACAACCCGCTCATCTACGCCGACCCCGACGGCAAGTTCTTCGGCAGCTTCGTCAAGAGGATCACGAAGGCGATCAACAGGGTCGTCAAGCAGGTGGTCAAGGCGGTCAAGCGCTACACGCGGTGGTACGGCCGCCTCAAGCCGTACCAGAAGCAGCAGGTGCGCATCGCCAACGCGTCGCGCGGCATCAGCAACAGGTTCTACGACGGAATCGAGAAGGCCAGGGCCAAGGAAAAGGCGGACGCCGCCGCACGCGAGGCGCAGAAACGCCAGGACGCCGAACGGCGCCGCAAGGACAGCCTCTGGAGCAACATCAAGCGGGGCGAGATCGGCGAGGCCTGGAACAAGACGGGCGGCAAGGCCGTCACCCACGTCAAGGACCATTGGCGGGGCTACGCGGAGGGCACCGGATTCGTGGTGTGCGTGGTGGGTTCCCTCGGAGCCTGCGCGGTGGCGGGCGGTGTCGTCGTCGTCGGGAAATTCGCGGCCGACGCCTATACGCACGACTTCGCCTACGCCCGCGAGAAGGGCAAGGGGAACTTGCGCGGATATGCGATCGGCATGGGGCTCGGCGCCGCGGGCGGCAAGGCGTTCACGCACTTCGGTAAAATGAACGGAGTCGGTCGCCACCTTCCCGCAGGGCGACATGCCGCCGGCATCCCCCAGCACGCGCTGCGTGTGGACCGCTGGTATCAGGGGGCCACCTACGGTGTGAACACCGGCCTCGGACAAGCAGGATGCGGAACGACCATCAACGCACCGGGATGGTGTTGACCATGTCCGTCAAGGACGGAACCCGCAGGGTATGGCGCGTGGCCATGCCCATCAGGGTCGCCGCATTCTGCGTCGCATCGGGGTTCGCCGTCCTCGGCGGAATCACCGTCTGGCAATGGTTCACAGGTCCCCCCGAGGCCGACATGGTGCTTTTCGCCGTGCTTTTCCTCGGCGGCGCGATCGCCGGTTTCCTGTATTGCTTCGCGACATCGGTGGCGATAACCGACGACAGAGTGACCGTCCGCAATCTGGGCCTCGTCGACTGGATTCCGCTGTCGGACATCGCATCCGTCGAGGCCGGATACAGCGGGCTGACGATCACGGCACACGACGGCAGGGTCGTGCGCGGCCGTGCCGTGGAGAAGCCGAACTACGCGCGCTGGCTGGGACGGCGCACGCGCGCGGACCGGGTGGTGGACGAGATCCGGTTCGCGTCCGGCCTCACGGTGAGGGGGCACCGGCGCGGCCGCGCCCAGGGATGATCAGTAGGTGAAGGGCCGTTCCGTTCCGTCCGGGCAAGGGGTACGCATCTGATGAAGACGATCCGCGTCGGGGTCCTCGGCTGCGCCGACATCGCGCGGCGCCGCGTGCTCCCCGCGATGGCGGCGCAGGACGGCCTGGCCGTCGCCGCGGTGGCCAGCCGTGACACGGAGCGGGCACGGGAGCTTGCCGGGCGGTACGACGCCCGGCCGGTGACCGGCTACGCGGAACTCCTGGAGCGGGACGACATCGACGCGGTGTACGTCCCGCTGCCCGCGGCCCTGCACGCACGGTGGACGCGGGCGGCGCTGCGCGCGGGCAAGCACGTGCTCGCCGAGAAGCCGCTCACCACGTCGTGGGAGGAGACCCGGCAACTCCTCGCCCTGGCCGAGGAGTCGGGCCTAGCCCTGATGGAGAACGTGATGTTCGTCCATCACTCCCAGCACGCCGCCGTGGCGAAGCTGATCGCGGAGGGGGCCATCGGCGAACCGCGCGCCTTCCACGCCGCGTTCGCCATTCCCCGGCTGCCGGACGACGACATCCGGCACCGCCCCGAGCTGGGCGGCGGCGCCCTGTGGGACGTCGGCGTCTATCCGCTGCGGGCCGCCCTGCACTTCCTGGGCGACGGCCTCGACGTGCTCGGCGCCACGCTCACCGAAGGACCGGGCCGGGCCGTGGACACCGCGGGCGCGGCCCTGCTGCGCTCTCCGGCGGGGGTCACCGCGCAGCTCACCTTCGGCCTCGACCACGGCTACCGCTCCGCGTACGAGATCTGGGGCAGCCTCGGCCGGATCACCGTCGACCGCGCCTTCACGCCGCCCGCCGACCAGCTGCCGAGCGTCCGCGTCGAGCGGCGCACGGGCGGCGGCGACATCGTCCTGCCCGCCGACGACCAAGTGGCCGCCACGGTAAGGGCGTTCGCCGCCGCGGTCCGGTCGGGGGCGGCGCCGGACCCCGCGATCGCCGAGCAGGCGCGGCTGCTGCGCGATGTGCGCGAGCACGCGCTGCGGGGCCGTCCCTGATCAGTCCCCGGAGTCGTGCGGGCGCAGCTCGGCGGGGAAGCCGGTCCAGCGCAGCTCCGCGGGCAGGTGGCGCATGTCGTTCTGGAAGAGCAGCGCGGCGGGGCGGCCCGGGGCGTAGCGGATCGCGGTCAGTGACGCGTTGCCGTGGTTGAGGCCGAGCCAGCGCCACGGCGGGGCGTCGAGGGCGGCCCTGACGAGCCAGGCGATCAGGAAGTTGTGGGTGACGACCAGTTCGTGGCGGGGCTCGTCGCCGGGCACGGGCCCGGTGAACAGGGCGAGCGCCTCGCGGGCGAGGGCGGGTCCGCACTCGCGCTCCCGGGCGGGAAATCCGGCCAGCCTGTCCAGCGTCTCGTCGGCCGTCTCCGGCGGCAGCTCCTGGCGCGCGGGCAGATACGGGAGGTAGTCACCGGCCGGTTCGCTCCGGTGGCACGGGACGCCGTCGAGCCGCTCGCCGATCAGGCGAGCGGTCTGTTCGGCGCGGGGGAGCGGGCCGTGGTGGATCACCGAGAGGGGGACGCCGCGGAGGCGTTCGCCGAGGAGTGCGGCCTGGCGGCGGCCGTTCTCCGACAGGCCGCTCTCGTCCGGCGTGGCCTCGCCGTGCCGGACGAGGTAGAGGTGGCGCGTGGCGGCTGTGGTCATGGTGGGGACGACGCCGCACGTTTCCCGCCGGTTCCGTCCGCCGCTCCGGAAGGACCGCCTCCCGTTCCCGGTACCCGTACGTAAGGTGGCGGGGCAGCCCGAGACGAGGAGCGTGACATGACCACCACCGAACCGACCTCCGCACTCCGTGGCCTCGACGCCGTCAAGGACGACCTCGCCGCCCTCTACCGCGATCTGCACGCGCACCCCGAGCTGTCCTTCGAGGAGCACAGGACCGCCGCCGAGATCGCCCGCCGCGCCACGTCGTACGGATACGAGGTGACGCCCGGCGTCGGCCGCACCGGAGTGGTGGCCGTCCTGGACAACGGCGAAGGCCCGACCGTCCTGCTGCGCGCCGACTTCGACGCGCTGCCCGTGACCGAACGCACCGGACTGCCGTACGCGTCCCGCACCGAGGGCGTGATGCACGCCTGCGGCCACGACATGCATGTCACGTGTCTGCTCGGCGCGTTGAAGCTGCTCGCCGACGCCCGCGCCGACTGGTCGGGGCGGATCCTCGGTGTCTTCCAGCCCGCGGAGGAGACCGCGCAGGGCGCGCGGGCGATGGTCGACGACGGCTTCTACGAGCGGTTCGGCACCCCCGACGTGGTGCTCGGCCAGCATGTCGCGCCGCTGCCCGCCGGGATGATCGGCGCGCACCCGGGCCCGGCGTTCGCGGCGACCGACGCGCTGCGGGTGCGGATGTTCGGCAAGGGCGCGCACGGCTCGCGCCCGGAGGCGTCGATCGACCCGGTGGTGATGGCCGCGTCGACCGTGATGCGGCTGCAGACGATCGTGTCCCGGGAGATCGCGGGCGGCGAGACGGCCGTGGTGACCGTCGGTTCGCTGCGGGCGGGCACGAAGGACAACATCATCCCGGACGAGGCCGAACTGCAGATCAACATCCGCACCTACACCCCCGAGGTGCGGACCAGGGTGCTCGCCGCCGTCGAGCGGATCGTCAAGGGCGAGGCGATCACGGCGGGCGCGGAGCGGGAACCGGAGATCACGGAGATCGACGCCTTCCCCGTCCTCGACAACGACGCGGCCGCCGTCGAGCGGACGGTGGCCGCGCTCGGCGCCGTCATCGGCGCGGACCGGATCATCGACCCGGGCCCGGTCACCGGCAGCGAGGACGTCGGATACTTCGCGACCTCGGCGGAGCGTCGGATTCCGCTCTGCTACTGGCTGTTCGGCGGCGTCGACCCGGCTGAGGTGGCGGCCGCGCAGAAGGCGGGCACCTTCGAGCGGGACATCCCGTCCAACCACTCGCCGTTCTTCGCGCCGCTCGTCGGGCCGACCCTGGACACCGGGGTCACGGCGCTGACCACGGCCGCGCTCGCCTGGCTCGGCGGCCCGCCGTCGCGGTGACGGCGGGCCGCCCGGGGCGGACGGGGGCTCAGCCCTCGTCCTCCAGGTCGCCCTCGGTCTCCAGGTAGGCCTGGCGCAGCGCTTCGAGCACGGCGGGGTCGGGCTTGGCCCACATGCCGCGCGACTCCGCCTCAAGGAGGCGCTCCGCGATGCCGTGCAGGGCCCAGGGGTTGGCCTCCTGGAGGAACTGGCGGTTGGTCGGGTCCAGGACGTACGTCTCGGTGAGCTTGTCGTACATCCAGTCGGCGACGACACCGGTCGTCGCGTCGTACCCGAACAAGTAGTCCACGGTGGCGGCGAGTTCGAAGGCGCCCTTGTAGCCGTGGCGGCGCATCGCCTCGATCCACTTGGGGTTGACGACGCGGGCGCGGAAAACGCGGGACGTCTCCTCGACCAGCGTGCGGGTGCGGACCGTCTCCGGCCGCGTCGAGTCGCCGATGTACGCCTCGGGCGCGGTGCCCTTGAGCGCGCGGACCGTGGCGACCATGCCGCCGTGGTACTGGAAGTAGTCGTCGGAGTCCGCGATGTCGTGCTCACGGGTGTCCGTGTTCTTCGCGGCGACCTCGATGCGCTTGTAGGCCGTCTCCATCTCGGCGCGCGCCGGGCGGCCCTCCAGACCGCGGCCGTACGCGTAACCGCCCCACACCGTGTACACCTCGGCGAGGTCCGCGTCCGTGCGCCAGTCGCGGGAGTCGATGAGCTGGAGGAGCCCCGCGCCGTACGTGCCCGGGCGCGAGCCGAAGATACGGGTGGTGGCGCGGCGCTCGTCCCCGTGCTCGGCCAGGTCGGCCTGGGTGTGGGCGCGCACGTAGTTCTGCTCGGCGGGCTCCTCCAGCGAGGCGGCGAGCCGCACCGCGTCGTCGAGCAGCCCGATCGTGTGCGGGAACGCGTCGCGGAAGAAGCCCGAGATGCGCAGCGTCACATCGATGCGGGGGCGGCCCAACTCCTCGTACGGGATGGCCTCCAGGCCGGTCACGCGGCGCGACGCGTCGTCCCAGACGGGGCGGACGCCGAGCAGGGCCATGGCCTCCGCGACGTCGTCGCCCGCGGTGCGCATGGCGCTCGTGCCCCACAGGGACAGGCCCACGGAGGTGGGGTACTCGCCGTTGTCGCTCCTGTACCGCTCGACGAGCGAGTCGGCGAGGGCCTCGCCGGTCTCCCACGCGAGGCGCGAGGGGACGGCCTTGGGGTCGACCGAGTAGAAGTTGCGGCCGGTCGGCAGGACGTTGACGAGGCCGCGCAGGGGGGAGCCGCTGGGCCCGGCGGGGACGAAGCGGCCGTCCAACGCACGTACGGCGTTGTCCAGTTCGGCGGTGGTGGCGTTGAGGCGGGGCACCACCTCGGTCGCCGCGAAGTGGAGGATCGCTGCGACGGGGTCGGCGCCCTGGTCAGGGGCACCCTGCACCGTGGGCTGTGCCCACCCGTCCCGCCCTGCGGGACGATTGCCCACAGCAGCGGCGACCTGGACTGCGGCGGTCGGATCCCAGTCCGCGTCGTCCATCGCCTGGACCAGGGCGCGGGCCTTCTCCTCGGCCTCGTCCGCGCTGACGCGCGTCGCCGCCGACTCGTCGAGGCCGAGGGCCTCGCGCAGGCCGGGCAGGGCGGACGTGCCGCCCCAGATCTGGCGGGCGCGCAGGATCGCGAGGACGAGGTTCACGCGGTCGGCGCCGGCCGGGGCGGTGCCGAGGACGTGCAGGCCGTCGCGGATCTGCATGTCCTTGATCTCGCAGAGCCAGCCGTCGACGTGCAGCAGGAAGTCGTCGAAGCCGTCGTCGTCGGGACGGTCCTCAAGACCCAGGTCGTGGTCGAGCTTGGCGGCCTGGATGAGCGTCCAGATCTGTGCGCGGATCGCGGGCAGCTTCGCCGGGTCCATGGAGCTGATCTGGGCGTACTCGTCGAGGAGTTGCTCCAGGCGCGCGATGTCGCCGTAGGAGTCGGCGCGCGCCATCGGCGGCACCAGGTGGTCGATGAGCGTGGCGTGCACGCGGCGCTTGGCCTGCGTGCCCTCGCCCGGGTCGTTGACCAGGAAGGGGTAGATGAGGGGAAGGTCACCGAGTGCGGCGTCGGGGCCGCAGGCCGCGGAGAGGCCCGCGTTCTTGCCCGGCAGCCACTCCAGGTTGCCGTGCTTGCCGAGGTGGATCATCGCGTCGGCGCCGAAGCCGCCGTCCGCCGCGGAGGCCGCGATCCAGCGGTAGGCGGCCAAGTAGTGGTGCGAGGGCGGCAGATCGGGGTCGTGGTAGATCGCGATCGGGTTCTCGCCGAAGCCGCGCGGCGGCTGGATGAGGATCAGCAGGTTCCCGCGGCGCAGCGCGGCGAGCACGATGTCGCCCTCGGGGTCGCCGCCCTGGCCGACCCGGGAGCGGTCCAGGAACATCTCGCCGGGCGGCGGGCCCCAGTGCTCCTCCACGCCCGAGCGCAGCTCCTCGGGGAGCGTCGCGTACCAGCGCTTGTAGTCGGCGGCCGGGATGCGCACCGGGTTGGCGGCGAGCTGCTCCTCGGTGAGCCACTCCTGGTCGTGGCCGCCCGCGTCGATCAGAGCGCGGATCAGCTCGTCGCCGTCGCCGGAGACCAGGCCGGGGATCTCCTCCGAAGGACCGAAGTCGTAGCCCTCGCCGATGAGCCTGCGAAGGAGCGCCACCGCGGACGCGGGGGTGTCGAGGCCCACCGCGTTGCCGATGCGGGAGTGCTTGGTCGGGTAGGCGGAGAGCACGAGCGCGAGGCGCTTGTCGGCGGCCGGGATGTGCTTGAGGCGCGCGTGGCGTACGGCGATTCCGGCGACCCGCGCCGCGCGCTCGGCGTCGGCGACGTACGCGGGAAGCCCGTCCTCGTCGATCTCCTTGAAGGAGAAGGGGACCGTGATGAGGCGGCCGTCGAACTCCGGCACGGCGATCTGGCTCGCGGCGTCGAGCGGCGAGACGCCCTCGTCGTTCTCCTCCCAGGCGGTGCGCGACCCGGTCAGGCACAGGGCCTGCAGGATCGGCACGTCGAGCGCGGTCAGCGCGCCCGCGTCCCAGGACTCGTCGTCACCGCCCGCCGACGCCTCGGCGGGCTTGGTGCCACCGGCGGCGAGGACCGTGGTCACGATGGCGTCGGCGGCCCGCAGTTCGTCGATCAGCTCGGGCTCGGGGGCGCGCAGCGAGGCCACGTACAGCGGCAGCGGGCGCCCGCCCGCGTCCTCGATCGCGCCGCACAGGGCGTCCACGAACGCGGTGTTGCCGCTCATGTGGTGGGCGCGGTAGTAGAGCACCGCCACGGTCGGGCTGTCAGTGCCGTCGGCGCCGTCGGCGCGGGCGGCGCGTTCGAGGGGGCCCCAGGACGGGGCGGCAGCGGGCGGCTCGAAGCCGTGGCCGGTGAGCAGCACGGTGTCGGAGAGGAAGCGGGCCAGCTGCTCCAGGTTGGCGGGGCCGCCGTGCGCGAGGTAGGCGTGCGCCTCGGCGGCGATGCCGACCGGCACGGTGGAGGAGGCCATCAGCTGGGCGTCGGGGGCCTGTTCACCGGTGAGCACCACGACGGGCAGGCCGCTCGCGGTGAGCTGGTCGAGGCCGTCCTGCCAGGCGCGGACGCCGCCGAGGAGGCGTACGACGACGAGCTCGGCGCCGTCGAGCAGCGCGGGGAGTTCGGCCAGGTCGAGGCGGGAGGGGTTGGCGAACCGGAAGTCGACGGGACCCCCGGCAGCACGGGCGCTGAGCAGGTCGGTGTCGGAGGTCGACAGCAGCAGAAGCATGCGGGCGCAGGCCTTCCTCGGGGTGTCCGCGCCCCGGGTGGTCGTATGGACGGCGGGAGTTCCTGACTCGCCCCACACGGGTGGGGCTCACAGTGGCGGGACCGCGCCGGATTCACACCGGGCTTCCTCCCTCGGGTCCTGGTGGACCCACGCCGTCGCTGGCGTCGACGGACCTGGCGGTCCGCCGCCTGCATAGTAAGTCCTGCCCGCGGTCGGCGGGGCGGCCACCTGCCAGGACGGCCGTATCGGGAGGCGACCGGCCGGATCCGCGTGGGTATGCTCGCCGCCATGCCGCCCACCCGAGCAACATCCCCAAACCAGGGCGAATCTCCCATACGTGACCGGGGCGACGCCTGCCCCGGAGCCCTCCGCCTGCACCGCGCCGACGACGGCCTCCTCGCCCGACTCCGCCTGCCCGGCGGCCTCCTGACGTCCCGTCAGGCCGACGCCCTGGCCACCGCGGCGGAGCGTCTCGCGGACGGGAACCTCAGCATCACCTCGCGCGGCAACATCGAGCTGCGCGGCCTCGGCGACACCTGCGGAGGCGAACTCTCCGCCCTGCTCGCGGACGCCGGTCTGCTCCCCTCCGAACGGCACGAACGCGTACGGAACGTGGTGGCGTCACCGGCGGCGGGAACCGACCGACTCGGCCACGCCGACGTGCAGTTGTGGGCCCGTGAGCTGGACGGACTCCTGTGCGCCGAGGAGTGGACGCCGGACCTCTCGGGCCGCTTCCTGTTCGCCGTCGACGACGGGCGCGGAGACGTCGTCGGGCTCGGCGGCGATGTGACCTTGATCGCAGAATCGGGCGGCACCGCGGTCGTTCGCCTCGGGGGCCGCGCCTTCCGGGTGCCCGCCGCGGACGCGCCGCGCGCCGCACTCACCGCCGCGGGCGCCTTCCTCGCCGCCGCGACCGCCGCGGGCAACGGCGCCTGGCGGGTGTGGGAACTGCCCCGCGAACAGCCCGTGGACCTCGCAGGAGCGCTGGAGAAGGCAGGCATCGAGGCCGTCCGCGCCGAGCCGTGGGCCGTCTCCCGCAGCGCCCCGCCGGCCCCCGGAGTCATCGGCCGCGCCCTCGCCGTCAACGCCCCGCTCGGCCGCGTCACCGCCGCCCAGTGGCGCTCCCTCCTCCCGCTGCCCGCCGACGAACTGCGCGTCACCCCCTGGCGCGGCTTCGTCCTGCCCGGCTTCGCCGACGAGACGGCGGCCCGCGAGCGCCTCGCCGCGCTGACCGGCGCCGGATACCTCACATCCCCCGACTCGCCCTGGCTGGGCGTCGGCGCCTGCACCGGCCGCCCCGGCTGCGCCAAGTCCCTCTCCGACGTACGCGCCGACGCCGTGCCCGGCCTCGGCGGCCTCCCCGTCCACTGGTCCGGCTGCGAACGGCGCTGCGGGCACCCGCACGGCGACTGGGTCGACGTCCTCGCCACCGGCGACGGGCAGTACGAGGTGAATGTGCGCATCGTCGGCGAGGAGTGGGTGCCCGTGACGGGCGGCACCCTGACCGAGACGGTCACCACGGCACGTACCACCACGAAACCAACGGCCACGAGATGAGCGAGAGCACAGTGTTCGACTACGAGAAGGACGGCGCGGCGATCTACCGCGAGTCCTTTGCCACCATCCGCGCGGAGGCGGACCTCGCGGGCCTGCCCGCCGACGTCAGCCAGGTCGCGGTGCGGATGATCCACGCCTGCGGGATGGTCGACCTCGTGCGCGACCTCGCCTTCAGCCCTCAGGTGGTGGCCGACGCCCGCAAGGCGCTGCGCGACGGGGCGCCGGTCCTCTGCGACGCGAACATGGTCGCGAGCGGCGTCACGCGCAAGCGGCTGCCCGCGGACAACGACGTGATCTGCACCCTCGCGGACCCGTCCGTGCCGGACCTCGCCCGGCGCATGGGCACCACGCGCAGCGCCGCCGCCCTCGAACTGTGGCGCGACCGCCTCGAAGGCTCCGTCGTCGCCATCGGCAACGCGCCCACCGCGCTCTTCCGCCTCCTGGAGATGATCGAGGAGGGCGCCCCCCGCCCGGCCGCCGTGCTCGGCATCCCCGTCGGCTTCGTCGGCGCCGCCGAGTCCAAGGACGCGCTCGCCGCGCACACCTCGGGCCTGGAGTACCTGGTCGTACGGGGACGTCGCGGCGGCAGCGCGATGGCCGCGGCCGCGATCAACGCCATCGCGAGCGAGGCGGAGTGAACGCCGTGAACACCGGACAGAGCCCGCAGGGACGGCTGTACGGGGTCGGGCTCGGGCCCGGCGACCCGTCGCTGATGACCGTGCGCGCCGTGGAGGTCATCGCCGCCGCCGACGTGGTCGCGTACCACTCGGCACGGCACGGCCGCTCCATCGCCCGCTCGATCGCGGCCGCGCACATCCGCGCCGACCACATCGAGGAGCCGCTGGTCTACCCCGTCACCACGGAGGGCACCGACCACCCCGGCGGCTACCGCGGCGCACTCGACGACTTCTACGAGGAGGCCGCGGCCCGGCTCGCCGTCCACCTCGACGCGGGCCGCACCGTCGCCGTGCTCGCCGAGGGCGACCCGCTCTTCTACGGCTCCTACCAGCACATGCACAAGCGCCTCGCGCACCGCTACCCGACCGAGGTGATCCCCGGCGTGACCTCGGTCAGCGCGGCGGCGGCCCGGCTCGGCGAGCCCCTCGTGGAGGCCGAGGAGGTCCTCACGATCCTGCCGGGCACGCTCCCCGAGGAGGAGCTGGCCGCGCGCCTCGCCGCCACCGACTCGGCGGTCGTCATGAAGCTCGGCCGCACCTTCGGCAAGGTGCGCGGCGCCCTGGAGCGCGCGGGCCGCATCGACGAGGCCCGGTACGTCGAGCGCGCCACCATGGAGGGCGAGCGCACCGGCCGACTGGCCGACGTGGACCCGGAGTCGGTGCCGTACTTCTCCGTGGCGGTCCTGCCGAGCCGGGTCGCGCCGCTGACCGGCGGCCCCGCGCCCGAGCCCGCGGCGGACCCGGAGCGCGGCGAGGTCGTCGTGGTCGGCACGGGTCCCGCCGGGCCGCTGTGGCTGACCCCCGAGACGCGCGGCGCGCTCGCCGCCGCCGACGACCTGGTCGGCTACACCACGTACGTGGACCGTGTGCCGCGCCGCCCCGGACAGCTGCGGCACGGCTCCGACAACCGCGTCGAGTCCGAACGCGCCGAGTTCGCCCTGCAGTTGGCGCGGCGCGGGCGGCGCGTCGCCGTCGTGTCGGGCGGCGACCCCGGCGTCTTCGCGATGGCCACGGCCGTCCTTGAGGTCGCCTCGCAGGACGAGTACGCCGACGTACCGGTGCGGGTGCTCCCCGGAGTGACCGCCGCCAACGCCGCGGCGGCCCGCGCGGGCGCACCCCTCGGCCACGACTACGCCACGATCTCCCTCTCCGACCGGCTCAAGCCGTGGGAGGTCATCGCGGAACGGCTCGCCGCCGCGGCCGCCGCGGACCTGGTGCTCGCCCTCTACAACCCCGGCTCCCGCAGCCGCACTTGGCAGGTGGGCAAGGCACGCGAGCTGCTCCTCGAACACCGGGCGCCCGACACCCCGGTCGTCCTCGGCCGCGACGTCGGCGGCCCCGAGGAGAGCGTGCGCGTCGTACGCCTCGGTGATCTCGACCCCGCCGACGTCGACATGCGGACACTCCTCATCGTCGGCTCCTCGCAGACGCGGGTGTCGCGGCGGCGCGGGGGCGGGGAACGGGTCGTCTGGACGCCCCGGCGCTACCCGGAGTAGGGGCCGCTCCGCGGGGGCGGTGGGCCCCTGCGGGCACGTCGCGGCTGGTCGCGCAGTTCCCCGCGCCCCTTACGGGGCCCAGGGCCTGCCCGGCGGATCAGGCCGCGTACGGGTGGCGCTCACCTTGCGGTGCCGGTGAGCGGGGTCTGGTGCGTGCAGCTGCAAGGCGGAGGAGGGCGTGCCAGGGCCCGCGTCCCGCGGCACGATCCGCCTTACGGGGCCTAGTCGCGCAGCAGGCGGACCCAGCCCGCGGCCGCCTGTGGTGTGGCGACGCAGGTGATCCCCTCGGGCTCGGCAGGCCGCTGTACGACCACGACGGGCACGCCCGCCTCGCGCGCGGCGGCCAGCTTCGGCGCGGTCGCCACGCCCCCGCTGTCCTTCGTCACCACGACGTCGATGCGGTGGCGGCGCAGCAGTTCTCTTTCACCGTCGAGGGTGAAGGGGCCCCGGTCGAGGAGCACCTCCATTCGGGCGGGGAAGGGCGGCTCGGGCGCGTCGACGGAGCGTACGAGGAACCAGGGAGCGGCCGGATCGGGGCCCGCGAAGGCGGCGAGCCCCATCCGCCCGGTGGTCAGGAACACCCGCCGCCCGAGCGCGGGCAGCAGCCGCGCGGCGGCGGCGAGGGAGCCGACCGGGTGCCAGTCGTCGCCCTCGCCCGCGACCCACCCGGGCCTGCGCAGCGCGAGCAGGGGAACATGGGTCGCGGCGGCGGCCGCCGCCGCGTTGAACGAGATCGTCCCTGCGAAAGGATGGGTGGCGTCGATGAGCGCGTCCACGTGGTGCTCGCGCAGCCACTCCGCGAGCCCTTCGGCCCCGCCGAAGCCGCCGACGCGGACCTCGCCGGGCGGCAGCCGCGGCGCGGCGACCCGGCCCGCGAGGGAACTGGTCACACGCGTTCCCGCCTCGCCCGCGAGGAGTTCCGCCAGGCGGCGGGCTTCGGTCGTTCCCCCGAGAATCAGTACGTGCACGGAGTTCGGTTTCCTTCATGAGTGAGGCAAAGGGCGGGCGCAGCGCCCAACTCAAGCACACCGGCCTGCGTCCCGGCTGGACGACCGGCGCGTGCGCGACCGCCGCCACCACCGCCGCGTACACGGCGCTCCTGACCGGCGAGTTCCCCGACCCGGTGACCATCACGCTGCCCAAGGGCCAGACGCCCGCCTTCGCACTGGCGGCCGAGGAACTCGGCTCCGGTCACGCGATGGCGGCCGTCGTCAAGGACGCGGGCGACGACCCGGACGTCACGCACGGCGCCCTGGTCCGGTCCACGGTGCGACGGCTGCCGCCGGGCTCGGGCATCGTCTTCAAGGCGGGCCCCGGCGTGGGCACGGTCACGCGCCCCGGTCTGCCCCTCGACGTCGGCGAGCCCGCGATCAACCCCGTGCCGCGGCAGATGATGCGGGACCACGTGACGCTGGTCGCCGAGCGCGCGGGCGTCGCGCCGGACGTGGAGATCACCGTCTCCGTCGACCACGGCGAGGAGATCGCCCGCTCCACCTGGAACCCGCGCCTTGGCATCCTCGGCGGCCTGTCGATCCTCGGCACCACCGGCATCGTCGTGCCCTACTCCTGCTCGGCGTGGATCGACTCCATCCGGCGCGGCGTCGACGTGGCACGGGCGGCCGGGCACACGCACGTCGCCGGGTGCACAGGCTCGACGTCGGAGAAGACGGTGATCGCCGAGTACGGACTGCCCGAGCAAGCCCTCCTGGACATGGGCGACTTCGCGGGCGCGGTCCTCAAGTACGTACGCCGCCACCCCGTCGACCGCCTCACCATCTGCGGCGGCTTCGCCAAACTCTCGAAACTCGCCGCAGGCCACCTCGACCTCCACTCGGCCCGCTCCCAGGTCGACAAGACCTTCCTCGCGGACCTGGCCCGCACGGGCGGCGCGGACGAGGACCTCGCCGCTCAGGTCGCCGCCGCCAACACGGGCCTGGAGGCCCTGCGCCTGTGCGAGGCGGCGGGCGTCCCGCTGGGCGACCTGGTGGCGGTCACGGCGCGGGACGAGGCGTTGGCGGTGCTGCGGGGCGCGCCGGTGGCGGTGGACGTCATCTGCATCGACCGGGCAGGGGCGGTGGTGGGCAGAAGCGCCCCGTGAGGGGCGCGGGGCTGTGACCTGTGCGGCTCCGCCGCGTGGGCGTGCCCAGCCACAGCGCGCCCGCAGTCGAAGAATCAGCAGACGTGCCGGTCACGTTCCGCCGAGTACAGATGACTGTCCCGGAACTGCGAGGCCCCCAGCGTCCGCCCCACCATGATCACAGCGGTCCGCACGATCCCCGCCGCCTTCACCTGCCCCGCGATGTCCGCCAAGGTCCCCCGAAGGATGACCTCATCGGGCCGGCTGGCGAGCGCGACAACAGCGGCAGGGCAATCCGCGCCGTAATGAGGCAGCAACTCCTCGACCACGCGGTCGGCATACCCCGCGGCAAGGTGCAGTACGAGCAGCGCCCCGCTGCGCCCCAGCGTGGCAAGATCCTCGCCGGGCGGCATCGCCGTGGCCCGCTGCGCGATCCGCGTGAGAATCACCGTCTGCCCGACCGTCGGAACGGTGAGCTCCCGCTTGAGCGCCGCCGCAGCCGCGGCGAACGCGGGAACCCCCGGCACCACTTCGTACGGCACGCCCGCCGCGTCGAGGCGCCGCATCTGCTCGGCGACCGCGCTGAACACGGACGGGTCGCCGGAGTGCAGCCGCGCCACGTCGAGCCCCTGCTCGTGCGCGCGCACCAACTCCCCGGTGATCTCATCGAGGTTGAGCTGTGCGGTGTCCACGAGCCGTGCCCCGTCCGGGCATTCGGCGAGCAGTTCGCGGGGCACCAGGCTGCCCGCGTAGAGGCAGACCTGGCAGGCGGCGAGCGTGCGCGCGCCGCGCACCGTGATCAGGTCGGCCGCGCCGGGCCCCGCGCCGATGAAGTACACGGTCATCGTTGTTGATCTCCAGACTTGGTGACGGACCACTGGGTGACCGGCATGGCCTGCCGCCACCCGGTGAAGCCGCCGACGGGGACGGCCTGGGCGACCGCGAGCCGCACCAGCTCGCCGCCGTGCCGCCGGTACCGGTCGGCGAGCAGCGCCTCGGACTCGAGGGTGACGGTGTTGGCGACGAGCCGCCCGCCCACCGGGAGCGCGGCCCAACAGGCGTCGAGCAGGCCGGGCGCGGTGAGGCCGCCGCCGATGAACACGGCGTCGGGCGTGGGGAGTTCGGCCAGTGCGGCGGGCGCCGCGCCGGTGACGACGCGCAGGGAGGGGACGCCGAGCCGTTCGGCGTTGCGGGTGATCCGCTCGGCCCGTACGGGGTTCTTCTCGACGGTGACGGCGCGGCACGCGGGGTGCGCCCGCAGCCACTCCACGGCGATCGAACCGGACCCGCCGCCCACGTCCCACAGCAGCTCGCCGGGTTCGGGCGCGAGCGCGGCGAGGGTGGCGGCGCGGACGTACCGCTTGGTGAGCTGGCCGTCGGACTCGTACGCCGCGTCGGGCAGGCCCGGCACGGTGCCGAGGCGCAGCGCGTCGGGGGAGCGGCGGCACTCGACGGCGACGACGTTCAGCGGATCGCCGGGCGCGTGCGACCAGGTGTCGGCGACTCCTTCGTACGACAACTCGCGCTCGGAGCCCAGCTGTTCGAGGACGCGCAGTGTGCTCGGCCCGAAGCCGCGCTCGCGCAGCAGGGCGGCGATCTCGCCGGGCGTTCCGGCGCCGGCGCTCAGCACGAGGAGCCGTCGCCCGTCGTGCAGCGCGGCGGCGAGGCGGGCGGTGGGGCGGCCGACGAGCGTGACGACCTCGGTGTCCTCGACGGGCCAGCCGAGGCGCGCGCAGGCGAGGGAGGCGGCGGAGGGGTGCGGCAGGACGTGCAGCGCCCGCGGGCCGAGTTCCTCGGTCAGGGCGCGCCCGATGCCGTAGAACATGGGGTCGCCGCTCGCGAGGACCGCGACGCGGCGCCCCGCGTGGGCGGCGAGCAGGCCGGGCACGGCGGGCCGCAGCGGCGAGGGCCAGGCGACGCGTTCGCCGGGGCAGTCCGGTGCGGGCAGCAGGTCCAGCTGGCGGGGGCCGCCGATCAGGACGTCGGCGGCGGCGAGGGCCGCGCGGGACGCGGCGGGCAGTCCGTCCCAGCCGTCGGCCCCGATCCCGACGACGGTGACGGCGGGTATGCCTGAAGGGGAGGCCGGGGGTGCGGGGCTCACTGCGGGTACCTCGGGGTTCGGGAGGGGGACTGCGCAGCCGCACTCTACTGGTGACCAGGCGGCGTACCCTTATTGCGCATTACTTGCAATAAGCCGTGCGGGGTGGCCCGCCCGGCCCCCTGCGCAGAAAGGCCAACCCCCGATGGGCTCTCCGGTGGTGCTCGGCATCGAGTCGTCCTGCGACGAGACGGGCGCGGGACTCGTCCGCGAAGGACGCCTCCTCGGCCACGCCGTCGCGTCGAGCATGGACGAACACGCGCGCTACGGCGGCGTCGTCCCCGAGATCGCCGCCCGCGCCCACGTCCACGCGCTCACCCCGGTCGTCCGCCGCGCCCTGGACGACGCGGGCCTGCGCATGTCCGACATCGGCGCGGTCGCGGTGACCACGGGACCCGGCCTCTCCGGCGCCCTCCAGGTCGGCCTCGCGGGCGCGAAGAGCCTCGCGTACGCCCTGGACGTGCCGCTGCACGGCGTGCACCACCTCGCGGGCCACGTCGCCGCCGACACCCTGGAGCACGGCCCGCTGCCGAACCCCTGCATGGTCCTGATCGTGTCGGGCGGCCACACCTCCCTCCTCCTCGTACGCGACCTCGCGCGCGACCCGATCGTGCACCTCGGCGACACCCTCGACGACGCGGCGGGGGAGTGCTTCGACAAGGTCGCCCGGGTCTTCGGCCTGCCCTACCCCGGAGGACCCGCCATCGACCGGGCGGCGCGCACCGGGGACCCCGCGGCCGTCGCCTTCCCGCGCCCGCTCACCGGCCCGCGCGACGCCCCGTACGCCTTCTCCTTCTCCGGCCTGAAGACGGCCGCCGCACGCTGGGCCGAGGGCCACGCGGGGCGTGAACTCCCGGTCGCCGACGGGGCGGCGGCGCTCCAGGAGGCCGTCGCCGACGTGCTCACCCGCAAGGCGGTCGCGGCCTGCCGGGCGCACGGCGTCGGCACGCTCGTCGTGGTCGGCGGCGTCGCCGCCAACTCGCGCGTGCGCTCCCTGGCCGAGGAGCGCTGCCGCGCCGCGGGCATCACGCTGCGCGTCCCGCCGCTGCGCCTGTGCACCGACAACGGCGCGATGATCGCCGCGGTCGGCGACCTGCTGGTGCGCGCGGGCGCCGAGCCCGCACCCCTGAACGTGTCCATCGACCCGTCGGCGCCGCTGGAGTTCGCCGCGCTCCACCCGGTCGGCGCGTACGGGCGGGCCGCCGCGTGACGGCGCCCGCCGTCTGCGCCGAGGCGTTCGCGCGGCCGCCCCGGCACGAGGACCCGGCCGCGGCGGACCGCTGCCCGGCACGTCTCGCGGACGACGCGGTGCGGTTCTGAGCGCTCCGCGGGAAGTACGGTCCACATCTGCGGGTGCGTCGTGGCTGGTCGCGCAGTTCCCCGCGCCCCTTCGGGGCGCACCCGAACCGCACCGGACTTCCACAAGGCCGCTTAGGGCAGGGCGGGCTGGCACCGGATCACCGACCCGACCCCGGACGGCGGCGGCGTGGTGGTCTTCCCCGGCCCCGGCCACCCCGCGCGCCGGGACGCGGCAGATCAGAGCCGCCCCGACCGCCGCTCCCGCAACAGCAGCCAGGCCAGATAGAGCCCGCCCGCGACCCCGGTCACCACGCCCACCGGCAGGATCGCCGACCCCGAGATCCGCTGCGTCGCCCAGTCGGCGCCGGTCACCAGGGCCGCGCCCATCAGCGCGGCGGGCAGCACGTTCGGTCCTGGGGAGCGGGTGACGCGGCGGGCCAGCTGCGGGGCGGCGAGCGCGACGAACGGGATCGGGCCCGCGGCGGCGACCGCCATCGCGGTCAGGCCCGTGCCCGCGGCGAGCAGGACGAGCCGGGTGCGTTCGGGGCGTACGCCGAGCGCGGCCGCCGTGTCGTCGCCCATCTCCAGGAGCGTGAGCCTGCGCGCGTGGCCGACGACGACCGGTGCGAGGGCGGCGAGCCCCGCCGCCGCGATCCACACGTCGCTCCAGCCGCGGCCGTTGAGCGAGCCCATCATCCACGTCGCGGCCTGCGCCGCCTTGCCGATCTCCGCGCGTACGTAGAGGTAGCTCGTCAGGGAGCCGAGCACGGCCGACGCCCCGATGCCCACGAGGACGAGCCGATGGCCGTGCACGCCCCGCTTCCACGCGAGCAGATAGACGGCCGTGGCGGTCGCGAAGCCGCCGCAGACCGCGCCGAACGCCGTCTGCGGCGCGCCCGCGTCGAGCAGGATGATCGCGACGAGCGCGCCCGCCGACGCGCCGTTCCCGAAGCCGATGATGTCCGGGCTGCCCAGCGGATTGCGCGAAAGGGACTGGAACACCGCGCCCGCCATGCCCATCGCGCAGCCCACGAGCAGACCGTCCACGGCGCGCGGCAGGCGCAGGTCGACGACGATGAAGTCCGCGCCGGGCGGCCCGTCGCCGACGAGGGTGCGCAGTACATCGCCGGGGCCGAGCTCGTACCGTCCGGTGCCGATCGCGAAGACGGTCAGGGCGGCGGCGACGAGCAGCAGGACCAGGCCGGTGAGCAGGGCGCGGGGCGTGTAACGCAGGGACAGGCCACCGGCCCTGACATGGCGTCGGCTCACAGCTGGACCGCCTTCCTGCGCCGGACCAGCTGGATGAGGAGGAGACCGCCCACGAACGTGGTGACGACGCCGACCTCGATCTCCGACGGGGGCACGAGCACCCGTCCGACGATGTCGGAGGCGAGCATCAGGACCGGGGCGTACAGCGCGCAGAGCGGGAAGAGCCGGCGCGGCTCCGACCCGCTGACGGCGCGTACGGCGTGCGGGACCATCAGGCCGACGAAGCCGATCGGACCGCACAGCGCCGTCGCGCCCCCGCACAGCAGCGTGATCGCCACGATGGACAGGACGCGGGTGCGGCCGATGTGCGCGCCGAGCGCCCGCGCGGAGTCGTCGCCGATGGCCAGCGCGCCGAGCGGCCGCGCGAGCGCGAGGGCGAGCAGGGTGCCCGCGGCGAGCAGCGGAAGGACCGTGCCGAGCAGTGCGGGGTCGCGGCCCGCGAGGGTGCCGACCGACCAGTGCCGCATGGTGTCGAGGGAGTCCAGGTCGACGAGTTGGAGTCCGTTGACGTAGCCGAACAGGGCGGCGTTGACGGCGGTCCCGGCGAGCGCGAGGCGCACGGGTGTGGCGGAGCGGCTGCCGCCGAGCGCGTTGACCAGGACGGCGGCGAGGGCGGCGCCGCCGAGCGCGCACCACAGATAGCCGGTGAAGGAGCCGATGCCGAAGACGCCGATCGCGGTGACGACGGCGGCGGACGCGCCCGCGTTCACGCCGAGCAGTCCGGGGTCGGCGAGCGGATTGCGGGTCAGGGTCTGCATCACCGCACCGGCGAGGCCGAGCGCGGCGCCCGCGGCGATGCCGATGAGGGTGCGGGGGAGCCGCAGTTGGCGCACGATTCCGTCGTTCTCGGTGCCCGTCGGGTGGAACAGGGCGTCCCACACCTGGTCGAGCGGGATCCGCTGGGTGCCGACGGCGAGGCTCGCGGCCGCGGCGGCGATCAGCAGGGCGAGGCCGATGAGCAGTCCTGGGGCGAGGCCGCGGCGGGGCGGGGGACGGTCGACGAGCATGTAGGTTAGCTTAGGCTAAGCTAAGTTGATGTTGTTACCTCTCGGATCGGAGAAGGCGGTGGTCATGCACGCCGGACCGGAGATCACGGGGGTGGTGAGCGCCGCCGCGGCGCCGTCCGCGGGCCAGGGCGTCGTCGAGGCCACCCGCGTCACAAGCCCCCGCGTCGAACGCCTCGCCCAGGACCTCGCCCGCGCCACCGAGCGCGAACGGAGCGCCCTCGTCCAGGAGTTCTGGGCGGAGACCGAGCGGCGCGGCACGCCACTCGTCGAGCACATCGACGGCGCACCGGGGCACCGCGCCGTCACCTTCCTGTGGCGCGGACACCGCGCCACCCGCCAAGTGCTGCTGCTCGTCAACCGCGTCGTGGACCGCGACCGGCTCGCCGACGCCCTGCTGCACCCCCTGCCCGGCACGGACGTCTGGCACCTCACCTACCGGCTGCGCGCCGACCACCGGGCCTCGTACCGCATGGCCGCCGACATCTCCCCCGGCGACCTCCCTGCCGGCCCCGCACTCCTGCAGCGACGGCTCCGCTCCCTCTGCGCGTACGCCGCCCACGACCCCCTCAACCCCGCGCGCCTGCCCAGTCGTTGGGGCCGGTCCGACGGCTCGGTGCTCGCCCTGCCGGACGCGCCCGCGCAGCCCTGGGCGGAGCGCCGCGCCGCGATCCCGCGCGGCCGCCTCGAACGGCACCGCCTGCCCGCGGGCGCGCTCGGCGCCGAACGGGACGTATGGGCATACCTGCCACCGGGCGGACCGGGGCCCGGCACGCCCACCGTGGTCCTGTGCGACGGCGACATGTGGTTCGGCCAACTCGCCTTCCAGGACACGCTGGACGCCCTGATCGCCGACGGCGCCGTGCCGCCCCTCGCGGTCCTCGCCCCGGACGCCGTCGACATCCGCACCCGCTGGCGCGACCTCGCCGCACGCGACACCTACGTCCACTTCCTCGCCGACGAACTCCTGCCCTGGGCGGCGGGACGCTGGCCGCTCACCACCGATCCGGCGCACACCGTCGTCGCGGGCCAGAGCCTCGGCGGACTCACCGCGCTGTACGCCGCGCTGCTGCGGCCCGAGCGGTTCGGCGCCGTCCTCGCCCAGTCCGCCTCGCTGTGGTGGCGCCCCGGACTGCCGCCGGGCGTACCGAAGCAGGCGCCCGCCGACGACGTCCCCTGGCTCGTCGCACGCTTCACCGAAGAGCCCCGGCCGCCCCTCAGGATCCATCTCGACGCGGGCCTCCACGAAGGCGCGATGGTCGACTACAGCCGTGTCCTGCACGAGGAACTCTCCCTGCGCGGCCACCCGGTGACGTTCGCCACCTACAACGGCGGTCACGACTACGCCTGTTGGCGCGGCTGCCTCGCCGACGGACTGACCGCCCTCCTGTGACCGCCCTTCCGCATCCCCCTTCCTCATGAGGAGCCGCACCGCCATGCCCCGCGCCACCCGCCGTAGCACCGCCCTGACCGCAGCCGCCCTCACCGGCGCCCTCGCCCTCACGGGCTGCGGCAGCGACAAGGACGGCACCTCGGACAAGGCCAAGTTGACGGATACCCGCACCGTCACCGACGCCGACGGCAGGTCCGTCCACGTACCGAGAAACCCCCGGAAGGTCGTCACGCTCAGTGAACCCACCCTCGATGCCGCCCTCGCGCTCGGCGTGCATCCGATCGGCGCCACGGCGGGCCGCGGCCAGCAGGGCGTGTCGACCTATCTCGCGGACAAGGCGGGCTCGGCGGAGACCGTCGCGAGCGTCGCCGAGCCCGACCTGGAGAAGCTGGCGGCCCTGAAGCCGGACCTGATCCTGCTCGACGAGACGGTCGGCGCGAAGCGGGTCGTCGACAAGCTGGAGTCCATCGCCCCGACGGTGCTCACGGCCAAGCTCAACGAGGACTGGAAGAAGGCGTTCACCGCCACCGCCGACGCGCTCAACAAGAAGAGCGCGGCGCGGAGTTGGCTGACCGGCTTCGACGGCGACGTGGCAGCCGCCAAGAAGCGCCTCGGCACCGAGAAGGACGCCGTGACCAGCGTCGTCCGCTGGCAGAACGGCGCGCCGTCGGTCGTCGGCAAGGGCAGGGGCCACGTCGGCTCGACGCTCGCCGCCCTCGGCCTGCGGCGCCCCGCGGACCAGCGGGGCGAGAGCGCGGGACACAGCGAACCCGTCAGCCTGGAGAAGCTGTCCACCATCGACGGCGACTGGCTCTTCTTCGGCGCGCTCGGCGACCGGGCGGCCGGCGAGAAGGCGTACGGGGAAGCGAAGAAGGTGGCGAACTTCACGAAGCTGAAGGCCGAGAAGGCGGGCCATGTGGTCGTCATCGAAGGCTCGGCATGGAACAGTTCGGGCGGGCCCATCGCGGCGCGCACGGTCCTCGACGACGTGACCGGAGCGCTCGCGAAGTGACCGGATCCGCCCTGTGAACCACCTGTGACGAGGGTGCCGTCCGTGTCGCTGTTGGGCTGAACGGGTGACTTGGCGTAAGAATTGCCCGGTGCAGACAACGAGTGCGAGCCAGGACGGGGTGGGTCAGTGAGTAGCAGTCAGCGCCACGACGTCACCGATGAACAGTGGGAAGGGCTCGCCCAGGTCGTACCGCTGCGCAGCCGCAACGAATGGCCCTCGTGGCCCGGGCACCGCGCGCTGCCCGACGCGGAGACCGAGACGCGCAGACGTTTCGTGGTGATGCGGGTCAACGTCTTCGCGGACGCCCGCGAGGTCGCGGAGACCGTCATGGCACAGATCCCGGTCCTGCTCGACCTGACGGGCGCCGAGACCGAAGTCGCCAAGCGCGTCCTGGACTTCAGCAGCGGTGTGGTCCTCGGCCTCAACTGCGGCATGCACCGGGTCGACAAGAACGTCTTCCTCCTCGCACCGCCCGGCACGGAGGTCCAGGGCCTGGTGGAAGCGGTCGCCCAGCCCTGAGCCCGCTCCGCTGGACCGGTCCGGGACGGGCTTGCCGCGCGGTCGCTAGCCCTTCACCCGCCCGACCGAGGCCTCTTCGAGGGGAATCGCTCGATCGTAGGAAGGTCGGTTGGGCGGAACGGTTCACCGGATCCGGCGCCGCTTAGCTTCCGGACATGACGGTCCATTCCCCGGTGTCGGTCGCGGAGTCACTGGCGGGCGACGGGCGGCCGCAGGTCACCGAACTGCGACTGTCCGCCTTCGCCGGGCACCGGAGCGCCGTGCTCCCGTTCGGCCCGCTGACCTTCGTCAAGGGGCCGAGCGGCAGCGGAAAGACCAGTGCACTGCGTGCGTACGAGGCGCTGGCGCGGCTCTGCGCGGGGGAGGAACTGGTCGACGTCTTCGCGGACCCGGTGGCGTGCGTGCCCGAACGGGCCCGCGCCGACGACCAGCAGCGCCGCGGGTTCCGCATCGGCTGCACGGTCGAAGGACCGGTGGGCCCGGTCCGCCTCGAACTCGCCGTGCAGGCGGAGCCCGAACTGCGCGTCGTGGGCGAGCGGCTGAGCATCGGCGGCCTGACCCTCCTGGAGACCGCCCTGCGCGATCCCGGCCGGCGCATGGTGCAGGCGGCCTGGCACACCGCGGGCCCGGCACCCGTGACCCGCGCCCCGATGCCCGACGACCGGCTCGGCACCGCGCTCGTCCCGCTGCGCGTCGCGGGCAAGACCGCGGGACAGCGCATGGTGCTCGCCGCCGCGGAACAGGTGGTGGTCGCACTGCGGTCGGCGTTCGCCTGCGACCCCCGGCCCTGCCGCATGCGCGCCCCCGTCCCCGCGGGACTGATCGGCACGGGACGGCTCCTCGGCGACTGCGAGAACCTCGCCGAAGTCCTGTGGCGTACGCGGGCGGAGTGCGCGGCGCGCCATGCGCTGTTCGTCTCCGCGGTGCGCACCGGCTGCGCGGGTCCCGTCGTCGACGTGCTCGCCGAGGAGGCGGAGGACGGCGCGCTGCACGCCTTCATCGACCGGGGCGACGGGCTGCGCACCCCGCTCGGACGGCTCGGGGACGGCGAGTTGAGATATCTCGCCCTGGCGCTCGTGCTGCTGACCGGGCCCGGTGTCCTCGCGGGCGACCCGGTGGCCGAGGTCCCGGAGGCGTACCAGACCCTGACGCTCCTCGCCGACGGCCTGGACCGCCGCCTGGATCCGGGGCAGTGCCGCGCCCTCGCCGACCTGGCGGCCGACAGCTGTGCGCGCGGGCACATCCGCCTGGTGGGGGCGGTGCGGGACCCCGCGTGGGCGGCCGCAGCCGCGGGTGCGGCGGTGGTGGTAGACCTTGGGCCGTGACAGAACTTGACGTGGCAGGACTGCAGCGCAGGCTGGCCGAGTTCGCGGCCGCCCGCGACTGGGGGCAGTACCACACCCCGAAGAACCTGGCCGCCGCGCTCAGCGTGGAGGCGTCCGAACTGGTCGAGATCTTCCAGTGGTTGACCCCCGAGGAGTCGGCGCGGGTGATGGCGGACCCGGATTCCGCGCACCGTGTGACGGACGAGGTCGCCGACGTCCTCGCCTATCTGCTGCAGTTCTGCGAGGTCCTCGGCATCGACGCGCTGGCCGCCCTCGCGGCCAAGATCGACCGGAACGAGCGGCGCTTCCCGGCGCCCGAAGACTCGTAGGATCCACACCTTCGTCACTCTCCGGAGTGGACAGGTTGTCCAAACTCGACTGCTTGTCCACAGATTTCCGGCTTCCCCTGGCTTTTCGCCCGGATGAGTATCACTGTGGGTAGTGGACGGTGGAGTTCGGGCGACGTGCGGCGGACGCGTGCGGGAGGGATGGGGGGCTGCGCATGAACGCGATGCGGCTCATCGAGGCGAACAGGCATGCGCTGGCGCAGAGTCAGGACCCGGCGGACATCGTCGTGGAGGTGTGGCAGTCGCAGGCGCTCGCGCAGGCGATCGGCAGCAGACTCGCGGTCGCGGGTCCTCCGGAGTTACGGGGCGAGGCGCTGGGCCTCAGCGAAGTCGGCGGCAGAGGCTGCGGAGTGCTCGACGCGCACCTCGGCGCGGAGGAGATACGGGCCGCGCGGCTGACGGAGACCGGCGACGCCCAAGAGGTCCTGCTCGCACTCGGCAGGCTCCTCGGCGAGGTCGGGATCGCCCTCGTCGCGGTCGCCATGGGCGCGGCCGAGGAGGGGGTGTACTGGCAGTGCATGGAGGCGATCGACGCCGCCGACGAGTCGAGGGACCGGGTCCTCGAAATGCTGCGCAGGCTCGCGGTGCGCGAACAGGGCCTGCCCGAGCCCGACTCGGCGGCGGGGCCGTCATGAGGCGGCTCCGTGCCGACCCCGCCGACGGGCAGGGTCGCCAGGGCGCCGCGGGAGCGCGGCTGCCGTCAGTAGCGGTCGGAGCTGTCGCCGATCCGCGGACGGGCGTCCGAGGGCGCGGTGCCGCCGGACGTGGCGTCCGGAGACTCCAAAGACGCGGCATCCGGCGGCGCGGACTGCTGCAGATCGGCGTCGAGCTGGGTCAGATCCGCGTTGAGCGCTGCCATCAACTCCTCCATCTGCTGCAGCAGGCCCTTGGGTGCGCCCTGCTGGGCAGGCACGGACGGATCGTGCGCGGCCTCCTGCTCGGGCACGGCTTCCTGGGACATGACGGCCTCCTCGGCCCTCGCCCTCCCACGTTGGAAGGGCAGTTGACGCAAGCGACGCCCCGGCAGCGGCCGCCGACGCGGGTGCCGGGCGGTCCGGCTCCGCCCGAGCCAACGATCTCCGGACGGGCGGGGTCACTGGGGCGGACCCACGCCGACCGCCGTGTTGACGCATTTTCACCCGACCGGGGCGGCGGGGGATCGGCGGGACCGGCAGGGTTGACGGGCGTTCGACCGTGCAGGATGGAGCCATGGATCTTCGAATCTTCACGGAGCCCCAGCAAGGGGCCACCTACGACACCCTGCTCACCGTCGCCAAGGCCACCGAGGACCTCGGGTTCGACGCCTTCTTCCGCTCGGACCACTATCTGCGCATGGGCTCCGCCGACGGTCTGCCCGGACCCACGGACGCATGGATCACCCTTGCGGGGCTCGCCCGTGAGACCAAGCGGATCCGGTTGGGCACGCTCATGACGGCGGGCACCTTCCGGCTGCCCGGTGTCCTCGCCATCCAGGTGGCGCAGGTCGACCAGATGTCGGGCGGACGGGTCGAACTGGGCCTGGGCGCGGGCTGGTTCGAGGAGGAGCACAAGGCGTACGGCATCCCCTTCCCCAAGGAGAAGTTCGGCCGCCTCGAGGAGCAGCTGGAGATCGTCACCGGCCTGTGGGCGACGGAGACCGGCAAGACCTTCTCGTACGACGGCAAGCATTACCAGCTCACCGATTCCCCGGCCCTGCCCAAGCCCGCACAGACCAAGGTGCCGGTGCTCATCGGCGGTCACGGCGCGACGCGCACCCCGCGGCTCGCCGCGCAGTTCGCCGACGAGTTCAACATCCCGTTCGCCTCGATCGAGGACAGCGAGCGGCAGTTCGGCCGGGTCCGCGCGGCCGCCGAGCAGGCCGGGCGCAAGGGCGACGACCTGGTGTACTCCAGCGCGCTGGTGGCCTGCGTCGGCAAGGACGACGCGGAGGTCGCCCGGCGGGCGGCCGCCATCGGACGTGAGGTGGACGAACTGAAGGCGAACGGCCTCGCGGGTTCCCCCGCCGAGGTCGTCGACAAGATCGGCAGGTACGCGGCGATCGGCGCGAGCCGCATCTACCTCCAGTGCCTGGACCTGGCCGACCTCGACCACTTGGAGCTGATCTCGTCACAGGTCCAGTCACAGTTGTCCTAGACCGCCCCCCGCCCCGGGGCCTCGCCGCCCCGGGCCCCGAACGTGACCGCCGGGCTCACCCCTCCGGTGCCCGGCGGTCACTTGCGTCCCGGAGGAACGCGGGCCGGACAGGCCCTGACTCCCTGACCCCCTAACTGCCCGCGCCGAGCAGGCGCGAGCCCAGCTCCGTGAGCAGATGCTCCACCCGCTTGCCGCGCCGCACCGTGACGATCAGCCCCGCGCGGCGCAGCGCCGTCGCATGGCTCGACGCCGTGGCCGCTCCCACGCCGAGCCGGTCGGCCAGCTCCGTGGTGCTGCAGCCGGTGCCGATGGAGGCCAGTGCGTGGGAGCGGGCGCGGCCGATCAGCGCGCTGATCCCCTGGGGCCGGGGCGTGGAGCGCTCGCTCTCGGTACGCAGGCCGAAACCGTTGCGGGCCGGATAGCGCAGCACCGGCAGCTCGCCGCCGCACAGCACCGCGGGATGCTCGGCCGCCACGCTGGGCACGATCAGGAGTCCTTGTGCCGCGCGCTGCGGCGGCCGGGGCTGCTCGGGCACTCCCCGGAGCGTGTCGGTCGCCGTGGCCGGGGGAGGGGTCAGGCGCAGCAACTGGTCGGTGTAGCTGACCTGTTCGTGGAGGGAGTCGACGACCCGCTCGACGCCGTATCGGATCAGCAGATGGGCGCGGTAGGCCAGATCGTCCTCCAGCGATCTGAGTGTCCCCGCCCAGTCGTCGGCGAGCCACAACGCGTACGCCGCGCGCAGGGCGTCGAACAAGACGGCGATGTCGTCGTCGTCCGCGCCCTCCCCGAGCATTCTGCCGCGCAGCGTCTGTAGTTCCTGGTCCAGGTCGGGGCAGGCGATACCGGCGAGCGGACCGGGCGAGAGGAGCGCGGCCTGGGGGCGCCGGGTCGCGCGCAGCGCCGCCGACAGCTTCTGGAGGACGGCATCGGCCTGCGCGCTGCGCACGCCCCGGGGCCGGTAGGGGCGTCCGGGGTGCGTGGCGGCGGAGCCCGCGTACCGGGAGGCGGCGGCGAGGGTTTCGTGCAGCGGGGAGATCATGAACCGGGTGCGGGACAGGGCGGGCCCGTCCAGGACGAGGGCGGCGTGCCGCCCGGCCGCGATGCCCGCCGGTGCGGAGGTGGACGTGGCGAGGGCGGTGGAGCGGGTGTCGGCGGTGCTCACGGTGGGCCTTTCCTGGGTGGTGCGGTAGAAAAAACCTTTGCAAAGGTATGTTTTTTTGATGAGGTGGGTGGTCGCGGCCGTCAGTCGTGCCCAAGAGCCGCCGGGTACACCGGAGTTGACCGAGCCGGTGGAATCACCGGAGACGCCGGAGACGGGCGCCGGAGAGGCCGAAGGCATCGGATTACGCGAGCTCGCCGCCCGGCAGTGCTCCGTCGGGCAGTGCTCTGCCCGGCAGCCCGCCGTCGGGCAGTGCTCTGTCCGGCAGTGCTCCGC
>NZ_JBHYJI010000016.1:132076-166764 GCF_042740435.1 Streptomyces sp. NPDC059002
GCCCGGCAGCCCGCCGTCGGGCAGCGTTCTGCCTGGCAGCGCTCCGTCGGGCAGTCCGCCGTCGGGCAGTGCTCTGTCCGGCAGTGCTCCGCCCGGCAGCCCGCCGTCGGGCAGCGTTCTGCCTGGCAGCGCTCCGTCGGGCAGTCCGCCGTCGGGCAGTGCTCTGTCCGGCAGTTCACCGTCCGGCAGCGCTCCGCCCGGCAGCCCGCCGTCCGGCAGTCCGCCGTCGGGCAGTGCCCCGTCGGGCAGTGCCCCGTCGGGCAGTGCCCCGTCGGGCAGTGCTCTGTCCGGCAGCGCCCCGCCCGGCAGCCCGCCGCCCGGCGCCCGTTCCCGCACCGCGCCGAGCAGTACCCGCGCCGCCTCCTCCCAGCCCGACTGCGACTCCTCGTCCGTGGCGCCGTGTCGGGCGAAGACGGTGCCGCAGATGAGGCCGAGCAGGATTCGGGTGGTGGGCTCGGGCCGCCAGGTGGGGGCCGGGTCGTCGTCGCCGTGGCAGGTGCCGCGCAGCTCTTCGAGCAGGAACTCCTCGACGGCGTCCAGCAGGTTGCGTACGGCGTGTTCGCGCGGCGCGCCGTCGGACGCCAGTCTGACGGCGGCCCGCATGCGGGGATCGGCCAGCGCTTTGACGAGGCCGAGCACCGCGCTGTCCAGGGCCCGCCCGGGCGGCAGGTGAGGGGCCTCGGCGGCGCCGCGCAGCAGGGCCCACCGTTCGGCGGCCTCGCGCTCCAACGCGTCGGCGATCGCTTCCTTGTTGGCGAAGTGGCCGTAGAGCGCGCCGGTCGTCATGCCGAGGTTCTTGGCCACTTCCTTCAGGTTGGTGCGGGTGAACCCCTGTGCCGCGAAGCTCTCGGCCGTGAGGTCGAGTATGCGCTGCCTGGTGCGCCGGGCCCTTTCCTGCTGGGTCATGCGTGACCCTTTCCGCCGGTGCGACGCCGTCGCCGCGTGCTCGGCCTTGTTGTCCCCACGTAAAATTCCTTCTGAAAGGTATGTTTTCGAGGTGGGCGTCATTCCCCGCTCATTCCCCTCGCATTCCTTCAATGTGATCCCGGCTGCCCCGCGGCTGGACGGCGCGCGGCCGCGCGGCCCACTCGCCCACGCGCCGACGGCGCGGGCGAGCGGGCGAGCGGGGACCGGATCACCGCGGCGGTCGGCCGCCGGGCCCCGTGGTGGCGGGCAGCCGGGTCCAGCCCTCGCGGACCGCCCAGCGCGTCAGTTCGGGGTCGTCGCCGATCACGGCCGGGTGGCCCACGGCGCGCAGCATGTCCAGGTCGCTGGAGTGATCGCCGTACGCGTGACTGTCCGCAGCGGACAGTTCGTGCCGCTCAAGGAAGGAGCCGACCGCTTCGGCCTTGGCGGGGCCGATCATCGGGGCCCGCACTTCGCCGGTGAGCAACCCGTCGTCCCCGACGAGCAGTTCGGTGCAGAGCACTGCCGTGGCGCCCAGGTCCCGGGCGAGCGGGCGGAGCATCGGGTCGGCCGACCCGGAGACCAGGACCACGGCGTGCCCGGCCGCCCGGTGGCGGCGCAGGGCCGCGAGCGAGGCGGTGACGAAGGCCGCGGGGGTGGCGCGGTAGGTGTCGTACCACTCCTGGCCCGCCGTGTTCAGCTCATCGGCCCGGGCGCCCGAGTAGCGCCGGTAGTGGGCCCGGTTGAGCGCGGCGCGGTCGGACGGGGGAGGCGTGTCGCCCGTCGGAGGCGTCCCGTCCCTGCCGCCCCGTGCGACCCAGAAGTCCCAGAAGGCGAACATGCTCTTGGCCGCGATCAGCGTCTCGTCCACGTCGAAGAACGCCGCACGGCTCGGCTCTTGCGCCGTCACGGCCGCCGCCGGGCTCATGCCGCGCCCTCGGATGCGAGGAGGGCGCTCATGTACGCCTCGGCCGCGGGCTCGAAACGGACCGCTGCGTGCGAGGCCACGGCCGCGATGTCGTGCCACCTGCGCTGCACCGGATCCCCTTCGGCCAGACCGCTCGCCCCCATGGCCCGCCACAGACTGTCGACCGCGCCCGAGCACAGTTCGACGGCGAGTGCCGCGTCCCTGCGGTTCGACGCGACCGAGAGCGGGGTCACGTCGGCGTGGTCCGCCTCCCGGGCGGCCTGCCGCAGCAGCAGCTCGGCGGAGTGGATCTGGGCCGAGCCGCGCGCCATCAACTGCCGTGCGGCGGCGCCCGCGATGGCCGGTCGTCCGTCGGCGCCCACCTTGTCCGTCATCCGGGTCCGCCAGTCGCGCAGGGCTCCTTGCGCCGAGCCGAGTGCGGGCGCCGCGAACATCAGGGCGGCCACCATCGCGTACGGAACCCGGTGGCACCGCGCCACGTCCGGCCGCACGCGGCCCAGGTCGGCGAGGGTGAACGTGCGGTGTGCGGGCACGAACTCGTCCGTCACGGCCACCGAGTTGCTGCCGGTGCCGCGCAGGCCGACGGAGTGCCAGGTGTCGGTGACCGTCACGCGCTCGCGGGGCACCGCGAAGATGCGGTGGCCCGCCTCGCCCTCGCCGGGCGTACGGCTGGCCAGGAGCACCCAGTCCGCGTGGTCCACCCCGCTGGCAAGACCCCAACTGCCCGTCAGGCGCCAGCCGTCCGGCTCCGCGACGGCCTCGCCGCGCGGCGGGACGACGGACGCGGCGATGCGTACGTCGGGTCCCGAGCGCCACAGGTCGTCGCGGCCCGCGCGCGGCAGGTAGGCGGCGAGGCGGCCGTGCGCCGCGTAGAGGGCTGCGACCCACGCGGTGGACGCGCAGGCCTCGCCCACGCCCGCCACCGAGTCGAGCAGGCCGCCGAAGGTGCCGGCCGCCCCGCCGTGTTCCACGGGGACGAAGTGGCGGGGGAATCCGGCCGCGGTGAGCGCCTCGGTGAGCGGCGCGGAGAGCGACCTGCGGTCGTCCGTCGCGGCGCGGTCGTCGGCCGCGAGGGCGGCCACCGCCGCGTGGGCGGGGACATGGGCGGACGGCGTCGGCAGGTGCGCCCCGGGGGTGCGGTCGGCGGTCAGCATGCCGGGCCGCCGATGGGCAGCCGGGTCGCGACCGAGATCGTGCAGGAGGCGATGGTCCGTCCGCCCTGGACGGCGGTGAAGTGCTGGGGCTCGCGCCCGGCCGGTGAACCGGGCTCGCCCGCGGGGGAGTTGCCCGCCGCGTTCGCCGGGTCCGTGCCGTACTCCGTGCCGCACTCCGTGTCGTACTCCGTACCGTCACCGTCCTGCCGGACGACGAACGCGGGCGGGTCCGTCAGCTCGCCGAAGGCGTGGAAGGTGACGGCTGCCGCGAGCGGGCCGCCGGAGCGGTCGTCCGCGTCCGCCGCCGTCAGGGCGGCCTGCCGGAAGCCCTCGATCAGGACCATGCCGGGTATGTGGTCGCTGAGGTGGTCGAAGAGGACGGGGTGGCCCAGGTCGAGCCGGACCCGCCACTGGCCTTCCGCGCCCGTGACGGCCTCCAGCACCTCGTCGGAGTACGGGGCGTGACGGTCACTCAGCTCCGGTGCGACGTCGGGGAGTTGTGTGGTTCCGCCGCCCCGCAGCCGCAGTACCGCGTACTGCTTGCGCTCCACGGCCTGCCACCGCGCCCCGACGCGCCCGAGCCGGCGCCCTTCGCAGTGCACCTCCGCTTCGAGGCGCGCACCGAGGCGGCGCGGGCCGCGCGGGGCCACGGTGCAGGTGACTTCGAGGACCAGCGGCGCCGCGTCGGGGCCGCCGGGCGGCAGCGGGGCGTCCAGCGCGAAGTCGAGGGACGACAGGATGAAGGCGTGGCCCTCGGGGACGCCGTAGAAGCGGTGCGAGAGGTAGATCGCCGACTGGCGGACCGCCTCGGCGAGCAGCAGCGGATCTCCCGCGGCCGCCGTGCCGCGGTGGCCCAGGAAGTGGTCGCGGGGCAGCCGCGCCGCCACGGTGAACCGGTCGTCGCCGGTGCGCACCGCGTCCTGGAGGAGGACTTCGCCGTCGGCGGCCTTGTGCACCAGCGCGCGGGGCACGTGCGCGTCCCGTCGTTCGTCCTCGGGCGTCAGGCGTCTTTCGTGTGGCGCTCCCTCAGGCGTTCTTGTCTGCTCCCCGGCAGAAAAGGCACGGACAGTCATCTCGAATCCCTCCCTGTCGGCGCCCGGAGGTTCGGACCCCCCCTCCGGACACCGATCAAGCCACCCCGCGAGACGCGCCACAGGGGTGCTCTGTACAGCTCCGCACAGCTCTGAACAGCGCGTCTCTTGATCCGTTGATCAGCGGGGTCGAAAATATACCTACAGGAAGGTATCTTTCAAGCCGAAGAGTTGACACCGCCGTCGACGCGGCCGCACCCGGAGAACAGACACCTGATGCCACGACCCACCTCCGCCGACAAGACAGCCCCGGTGGCCTTCATCGCCAGGAAAATCACCACCGCCCGCGGGCCCGAGCCGCGGCAGGACCGCTCGGCGCGCACCAAGGCCGTCATCCTCGACGTGGCGTCGGAGCTGTTCGCCACCCGGGGCTTCCGGCACACCTCGGTCAAGGACATCGCCGAGGCGGTCGAGATGACCAAGGGCGCGGTGTACTTCCACTACCCCACCAAGGAGGCGCTCGCCGTCGCCGTCGTCGAGGGGCACTACGCGTACTGGCCCCGGCTGCTCGAAGAGGTGCAGGAGCGGGAACTGCCGCCGCTGGAAACGGCCCTGGCGATGCTCGACGGCGCCGCCGTCGCCTTCCGCGACAACGTGGTGGTGCGCGGCGGTGCCCGGCTGCAGATCGAGCGCCCGCACATCGACGCCGAACTCCCCACGCCGTACGTGGACTGGACCGAGCTGCTCCGCTCCCTGCTCTCCGACGCGTACGACAAGGGCCAGCTCGCGGAGGACGTGGATCCGGCCGCCGTCGCCCGGTCCCTGGTGTCCGCGTTCTTCGGCGTGCAGCACGTGTCGGACGTCCTGCACGGCCGAGCCGACATCACCGAACGCTGGGCGGAGACGCGCGATCTGTTCCTGCGGGCGCTGCGGCCCTGAGGCGGGGCGGGCCGCGGACGGATCGCGGACGGATCGCGGACGGATCGCGGACGGGCCGCGGGCGGATCGCGGACGGGCCGCGGGCGGAGGTTTTCGGCCGGGGCTCGAAATGAGCCGGGGCTCGAAATGACCGGCCGTCACGCCTCATGGTTTCGGGTTCCCGTCGAATCGTTCGCGCGAGCGGCGGCCGTTTCCTAAGTTCATGCCAGCGCCACCGAGGTGGGTCGACGGGCTCCGGATTCTGCTCCGCGTGCCTCTCCGCAGCGCCTCTCTCAGCCGAAAGGCCCCACGTATGAAGATCGCGATGTCCGGCACCTGTTCCGCCGGCGAGACGTCGACGGTGCGGGCACCGGCCCGCGCGCTGGGCCCGCAGCCCGTGCCGAGCGCCACGGAAGCGGGCGACCTGGCCTGGAGCGACTGAGGCCGCCGGGGCTGCCGGGACTTCCGCGGGAGGGCGCCGACAGGGCAGACGAGCACGAGGGGGACCCAGCATGCAGGCCACCGCCATCACCGGGGAGAGATTCCGGCTCGACTCCGTCGACGACGCCCTGGGCGATCGTCGGGGACGCTTCTTCGGCGAAGGGTTCAAGCGCGTCACGCACGCGCTGAGTTCCCTGTCCGTCCGCCCCGCCGACGCCTCGACGCCGGGCACCGTCGACGCCACGGCAGGGATCCACGTCCCCGGTGTCTGGTCCCGCAAGGGCGCATCGCATCAGCGGCCCCATCTGACGACCGTCGACGCGATGCAGTTCGCCGCCCGGCTCACGGGCCTCTACACGGCCCACGTCCACGATCTCGCCCCCGCGGGCCACTTCGCCGTACGGTCGCTGTCCGTCAAGACCGGAACCGCGCCCGACGAAGAGCTGCTCGACCGCTTCCCGGTCTCCGCGCTGCACCGCTCGACCCGCGAACTGCCCGCAACGGGCCGCCTGTCGACCATCATGGACTGCCGCGTCGGCTCCATGACCGTCCGCGTCGAGGCCGAGCACGACGCCGCCGCCGACCCCGTGTACACCGAGGGGTTCTACACGACGCCCGAGCATCTGCCGGGTGCCTGGAACGACGCTCCGTACGGGGCGTCGCACCACGGACGCCGCCAGTACCTCCTCGACGTGCGGGGCGACGGCGCCTCCCTGACGGCCGACGCCGAGCTGCGCCTCACCGATTCCTTCGGCGGCGCGGCACGGGAGTCGCTCGGGCCGACGATGATCGACGTCTTCGTGGCGGCGCTGCAGCTGGGCCAGGTGCTGCTCTACCGGCTCGACGGCCTGGACCGCGCCACCTCCAACACGCTGTGGATGCGATGCACCACGATCACGCCGGCCGACGAGCGGGCCGCGGCGGCGGGCGCCGACGGCGGCACCCCGCGGGACGGACGCTTCCGCGTCGCCCTGGCCAGGCCGACCGAACTGCCCACCGCCCAGGGCACATGGCGCACGGCGCAGATCCGGTCGACCTTCGCCGGCCTGCGGCTGACCTGCGACGTCGCACACCTGCTGCCTTGACCCTTCGGCAGGTCCGCCCGAGCACCGAGGAGCACCGAGGAGCACCGATGAACCGCACCCGGCCGGCGTCCACTCTGCGGCGCAGGCGCGCGACTGGTTCGCCGCCGAACTCCGGCAGGGCGGCCTGTTCATCGCGGGCGCCGTCGAGGCCCTGCGCAGGCACGGGCGTGACGGCGACCGGATCGTGTTCGCCTCCGGTTCGTTCGCGGCCTGCCTCGCGCCGCCCGCCTCGCGCCGCTCGCCGAGCACCTAGGCGCCGACGACGTCCGGCGCACCTCGCCCGAGATCGCGGACGGCCGCTGCACCGGGCCGCCCTTGAGGACTGCGTCGCGTACGGCGACCACGCGTCCGACCTGCCCATGCTGGAGGCGACGGGGTCCGCCGTGGTCGTCGGCGGCGACGCCGCACTGCGCGCTCTCGCCGCACGCCGCTGCCGGCAGCTGTGCCCGGCGGCCCGGAGCCCGCGCTGCTGCCTCTGCCCCTGCCCCGGCCCGCCGCCCGGCCCACGGGCCGCGCCGGGCAGATCATTAGACTCGGCGCGTGACTGTTGTGGAGATTCCCGGTTCGAAGTCGATCACGGCGCGTGGGCTGTTCCTCGCGGCCGCCGCGCAGGGCAGGACCGTGCTCGGCGGGCCGCTGCGGTCGGACGACACCGAGGGCTTCGCCGAAGGTCTCCGCGCGCTCGGCCACGAGGTCGAACAGGAGCCGGGGCAGTGGGCGGTCACGGGCCGCCCGCGGGGGTCCGGCGTCGACACGGCCGACGTGTACTGCAGGGACGGCGCCACCACCGCACGGTTCCTGCCCGCGCTCGCCGCGACACGGCAGGGACGGTTCCGGTTCGACGCCTCGGAGCAGATGCGGGCCAGGCCGCTCGGCCCGCTCACGGACGCGCTCCAGGAACTCGGCGTCGACATCGCCTTCGAGGGCCGCCCGGGGCACCATCCGCTCGTCATCGACGCCGACGGCGTCAAGGGCGGCGGCATCGTCCTCGACGCGGGTCTGTCGTCCCAGTTCCTCACGGCCCTGCTCCTGATGGGCCCGCTGACCGAGGAGGGGCTCGACATCACGGTCACCGACCTGGTCTCGGTGCCGTACGTGGAGATCACGCTCGCGATGATGCGCTCCTTCGGCGTCGAGGTGCGGCGCACCGGCGACACGTTCCGGGTGCCCGCCGCCACCTACCGGGCCTGCGACTACCGCATCGAGCCGGACGCCTCCACGGCCAGCTACTTCTTCGCGGCCGCCGCCGTCACCGGGCGAAGCGTCACCGTCCCGGGTCTCGGATCCGGCGCCCTGCAGGGCGACTTGAGGTTCGTCGACGTGCTCCGCGAGATGGGGGCGGACGTCCGGGTCGCCGCGGACTCGGTGACCGTGACCGGCGCCGACGGCGGGCGGCTGCGCGGTGTCACGGTCCCTATGCGCGACATCTCGGACACGGTGCCCACGCTCGCCGCCATCGCCCCGTTCGCCGACGGTCCTGTGCGGATCGAGGACGTCTACAACACCCGGATCAAGGAGTGCGACCGCCTCGCGGCGTGCGCGGAGAACCTGCGGGCCCTTGGCGTGCCGGTCGAGACGGGCCGCGACTGGATCGAGATCCGCCCCGCGGCGCCGCGGCCCGCGCACATCGCGTGCCACCGTGACCACCGCATCGCCATGGCGTTCAGCGTCACCGGGCTCAGGACGGCGGGCATCACGCTCGACGATCCCGGCTGCGTGAAGAAGACGTTCCCCGGCTTCCACGACGCCCTCGCGCGGCTGCGCGAGGCCTGGGAACGGTCCGAATAATCCTGAGTGATCCCACGATCTTCCCTGTACGTTGAAGGGGCGCGAGGCTGAGGAACGGCGCCGAGCCGTGATCACCGAACCGCGCACCCCGACCGCTGTGACCCATCGGGGTCCGGCACATGTGCGGCGCGTCCGCGGTGTGCGGGACGACCCGGCGTACACCCACAGCTAGACCCTGTTTCGAGGCCAACCCCGTGTTCCTGACGATCAGTACCACCGGTACCCCCGAACGCCCGGCGACCGACCTCGGGTTCCTGCTGCACAAGCACCCCGAGAAGACGCAGGCGTTCTCCACCTCGTACGGCACCGCGCATGTGCTCTACCCCGAGGCGAGCGACGAGCGCTGCACGGCCGCGCTGCTCCTGGAGGTCGATCCGGTCGCGCTCGTGCGGCGCGGCAAGGGCAAGGGGCGGGGCGGAGCGCCCGACGCGGCCCTCGCGCAGTATGTGAACGACCGGCCCTACGCCGCCTCTTCGCTGCTCGCCGTGGCGCTGAGCGCGGTGTTCTCCAGCGCGCTGCGCGGGGTGTGCAGGGCGCGGCCCGAGCGGGCCGCGCAGCCGCTTCCGCTGCGGATCGAGGTGCCCGCGCTGCCCGCGCGCGGCGGTGCCGAGCTGGTGCGGGGGCTCTTCGAGCCGCTGGGCTGGACGGTGACGGTGACGCCCGTGCCGCTGGACGAGCAGTTCCCCGAGTGGGGCGATTCGCGGTACGTACGCCTCGTACTCGACGTCCCCGAAGGGAAGTTGACGCTCGGCGAGGCGCTGCGGCACCTCTATGTCCTGCTGCCCGTGCTCGACGACGCCAAGCACTACTGGGTCTCGCCCGACGAGGTCGACAAGCTGCTGCGGGCCGGTGAGGGCTGGCTCGCGGGCCACCCGGAGCAGAAGGTGATCACCAGCCGCTATCTGTCGCGCCGCTGGTCGCTGACGCGCGAGGCCATGGAGCGGCTCGAACTGGTGCGGCTCGCCGACGCCGACGACACGGACGTCGAGGAGATCGACAACGCCGTCGACGAGGAGAGCGACACCGAGGAGAAGCCCGTGCCGCTCGCCGTGCGGCGCCGCGAGGCGATCCTCGCGGAGCTGACCGCCGCCGGGTCCCGCCGGGTGCTCGATCTGGGCTGCGGACAGGGCCAGTTGGTGCAGGCGCTGCTGAAGGACACCCGGTTCACCGAGATCGTCGGCGTCGACGTGTCCATGCGCGCGCTGACCGTCGCCTCGCGGCGGCTGAAGCTGGACCGCATGGGCGAGCGCCAGGCCGAGCGCGTCACGCTCTTCCAGGGGTCGCTCGCGTACACCGACAAGCGGCTCAAGGGGTACGACGCCGCCGTGCTCAGCGAGGTCATCGAACACCTCGACGTGGCGCGGCTGCCCGCCCTGGAGTACGCGGTGTTCGGCTCGGCGCGGCCCCGCACGGTCCTCGTGACGACGCCGAACGTCGAGTACAACGTCCGCTGGGAGACGCTCCCCGCCGGACACGTGCGGCACGGCGACCACCGCTTCGAGTGGACGCGCGAGGAGTTCCGCGGCTGGGCCCACCAGGTGGCCGAACGGCACGGCTACGACGTCCGGTTCGAGCCCGTCGGGGACGACGACCCTGAGGTGGGGCCGCCGACCCAGATGGCGGTCTTCACACAGACCGAGAAGCACGACAAGCACGAGAAGCACGAGAAGCACAGCAAGAACGACAAGCACAGCAAGAGCGAGAAGGCCGACCACACCACGAAGGAGGTGCGGGCCGCATGACGAACGACACCGGTACCACCACCGAAGCCGCCGAAGCCCCCCGCGCCGGACGGACGCTGCCCGTCACCGACCTCTCCCTCGTGGTCCTGATCGGCGCCACCGGGTCCGGCAAGTCCACCTTCGCCCGGCGGCACTTCAAGCCCACCGAGGTGCTCTCCAGCGACTTCTGCCGCGGTCTCGTCGCCGACGACGAGAACGACCAGGGCGCCAGCGGCGACGCCTTCGACGTGCTGCACTACATCGCGGGCAAGCGCCTCGCCGCGGGCCGCCGCACCGTCGTCGACGCGACCAGTGTGCAGAGCGAGAGCCGCAAGCAGCTCATCGAGCTCGCCAGGAAGTACGACGTGCTGCCCATCGCGATCGTGCTCGACGTGCCCGAGGAGGTCTGCGCCGAGCGCAACGCCGCACGCGAGGACCGGGCGGGCATGCCGCGCCGGGTCATCCAGCGCCACCAGCGCGAACTGCGCCGGTCCATGCGGCACTTGGAGCGCGAGGGCTTCCGCAAGGTGCACGTCCTGCGGGGCGTGGCGGAGATCGACGGCGCGGAGATCGTCACCGAGAAGCGCTACAACGACCTCTCCCACCTCACCGGACCCTTCGACATCATCGGCGACATCCACGGCTGCGCGTCCGAGCTGGAGACCCTGCTCGGCAAGCTCGGCTACGTCGACGGCGCGCACCCGCAGGGCCGTACGGCCGTGTTCGTCGGCGACCTCGTCGACCGCGGCCCGGACACCCCGGGCGTGCTGCGCCGCGTGATGTCGATGGTCGCCGCGGGCACCGCCCTGTGCGTGCCCGGCAACCACGAGAACAAGCTCGGCCGCCACCTCAAGGGCCGCAACGTCCAGCACACCCACGGACTCGCCGAGACCATCGAGCAGTTGGCGGACGAAGACACCAGGGATCCAGAATTCCGCACGCAGGTACGGGAGTTCGTGGACGGACTCGTCTCGCACTACGTCCTGGACGAGGGCAGGCTCGTCGTCTGCCACGCGGGCCTGCCCGAGAAGTACCACGGCCGCACGTCCGGCCGGGTGCGCTCCCACGCCCTGTACGGCGACACGACCGGCGAGACCGACGAGTTCGGCCTGCCGGTGCGCTACCCGTGGGCCGAGGAGTACCGGGGCAAGGCCGCCGTCGTCTACGGCCACACCCCGGTGCCCACCGCGACCTGGCTGAACAACACCATCTGCCTCGACACCGGCGCCGTCTTCGGCGGCCGCCTCACCGCGCTGCGCTGGCCGGAGCGCGAGCTCGTCGACGTACCGGCGGAGCAGGTCTGGTACGAGCCCGCGAGGCCGCTGCGCACCGAGGCGCCGGGCGGTCACGACGGGCGGCCGCTCGACCTGAACGACGTGTACGGCCGCCGCGCGGTGGAGACCCGGCACGCCGGTCGCGTCGCCGTGCGCGAGGAGAACGCGGCGGCGGCCCTGGAGGTCATGAGCCGCTTCGCCGTCGACCCGAGCCTGCTGCCGTACCTGCCGCCGACCATGGCGCCGACCGCGACGTCGCAGCGCGAGGGCTACCTGGAGCACCCGGAGGAGGCCTTCGCCGCGTACGCCAAGGACGGCGTCGCCCGCGTCGTGTGCGAGGAGAAGCACATGGGCTCGCGCGCGGTGGCCCTGGTCTGCCGCGACGCGGACGTGGCCCGCGAGCGCTTCGGCGTGGCGGGGCCGACCGGCTCCCTCTACACCCGCACCGGACGCCCCTTCTTCGACGACGCGGCCGTCACCGAGGAGATACTCGGCCGACTGCGCGCCGCCGTCACCGAGGCGGGCCTGTGGAAGGACCTGGAGACCGACTGGCTGCTGCTGGATGCCGAGTTGATGCCGTGGTCGCTGAAGGCGTCAGGACTGCTCCGCACGCAGTACGCGGCGGTCGGCGCCGCCTCCGGAGCCGTCTTCCCGGGCGCGCTTGCCGCCCTGGAAGCGGCGAAGGCGCGCGGCGTGGACACCGGTGAGCTGCTCACGCGCCAGCGCGAACGGGCCGCGGACGCCGCCGCGTTCACCGACGCCTACCGCCGCTACTGCTGGCCGACGGACGGCCTCGACGGCGTGCGGCTCGCGCCGTTCCAGATCCTGGCCGTCCAGGGCCGCAGCCTCGCCGCGCTCCCGCACGACGAGCAGCTGGCCCTGATCGACCGCATGGTCGAGCACGACGGCACGGGTCTGCTGCAGACCACGCGCAGGCTGTACGTCGACACGGGCGACGCGGAGTCCGTGCGCGCGGGCGTCGACTGGTGGCTGGAGATGACCAGCCGCGGCGGCGAGGGCATGGTCGTCAAGCCGGTCGCCGCCCTGGTCCGCGACGACAAGGGCAGGCTCGTCCAGCCCGGCATCAAGTGCCGGGGCCGGGAGTACCTGCGGATCATCTACGGTCCGGAGTACACGCGCCCGGAGAACCTGACGAAGCTGCGCGGCCGCTTCCTCGGCCACAAGCGCTCGCTCGCGACCCGTGAGTACGCGCTCGGCCTGGAGGCCCTGGACCGTCTCGCGGACGGCGAGCCGCTGTGGCGGGTGCACGAGTCGGTGTTCGCGGTCCTGGCCCTGGAGTCGGAGCCGGTGGACCCGCGGCTCTGAGCCGCCGCGGGGTGCCGCATAGACCGCGCGTGAGCCGTCCGGCCGGGGAAAGATGGACCCCATGGGATTCCATGTCGACTCCGAGGCCGGGCGGCTGCGCCGCGTCATCCTGCACCGCCCCGATCTGGAGCTCAAGCGGCTGACTCCGAGCAACAAGGACGCCCTGCTCTTCGACGACGTGCTGTGGGTGCGCAGGGCCCGCCAGGAGCACGACGGGTTCGCGGACGTGCTGCGCGACCGGGGCGTCGACGTCCGGCTCTTCGGCGATCTGCTGACCGAGACCCTGGACGTGCCCGAGGCCCGCCGCCTCGTCCTCGACCGGGTCTTCGACGAGAAGGAGTACGGGCCGCTGGCCACCGACCATCTGCGGATGGCCTTCGAGACGCTGCCGTCGGCCGAACTCGTCGAGGCGCTGGTCGGCGGGATGACCAAGCGGGAGTTCCTGGCCGGCAACTCCGAGCCGACGTCCGTCCGCTTCCACTGCATGGACCTGGACGACTTCCTGCTGGGCCCGCTGCCGAACCACCTCTTCACGCGCGACACCTCGGCGTGGATCTACGACGGCGTCTCCATCAACGCGATGCGCTGGCCCGCACGGCAGCGCGAGACCGTGCACTTCGAGGCGATCTACCGCTACCACCCGTTGTTCCGCGGGGCGGACTTCAACGTCTGGTCGCAGGGCCAGGCGGACTACCCCTCCACCATCGAGGGCGGCGACGTCCTGGTGATCGGCAAGGGCGCGGTGCTGATCGGCATGAGCGAGCGCACCACGCCGCAGGCCGTCGAGATGCTCGCGCACAAGCTGTTCGCGGCGGGCTCGGCGCGGACGATCGTGGCGCTCGACATGCCCAAGCGCCGCGCGTTCATGCATCTCGACACGGTCATGACGATGGTCGACGGCGACACCTTCACGCAGTACGCGGGCCTCGGCATGCTCCGCTCGTACACCATCGAACCGGGCACCGGGGAACGGGAGTTGAAGGTCACCGACCATCCGCCCGAGCACATGCACCGGGCGATCGCGGCCGCGCTCGGGCTCAGCGAGATCCGGGTGCTCACGGCCACCCAGGACGTGCACGCGGCCGAGCGCGAGCAGTGGGACGACGGCTGCAACGTGCTCGCGGTGGAGCCGGGCGTCGTCGTCGCCTACGAGCGGAACTCGACGACGAACACGCATCTGCGCAAGCAGGGCATCGAGGTGATCGAGATCCGGGGGAGCGAGCTGGGGCGGGGCCGGGGCGGGCCGCGCTGCATGAGCTGTCCGGTGCAGCGGGACGCGGTGCCCGGGGCGTAGCCGGACGCCGGGCCAGGGGGCGCCGGATGCGCCGAGCGGCGCCCGCCCGGGGGGACGCCGGATTCGCCGAGTGAATAGAAATGTGGAGCATCGTATATAGTTTCAAGGTCCCCGTATCCGCATCCCAGGAGCGCACCATGGCCACAGACCTCACCGGCCGCCACTTCCTCAAGGAGCTGGACTTCACCGCCGACGAGTTCCGCGGCCTGCTCGACCTGGCCGCCGAGCTGAAGGCGGCGAAGAAGGCGGGGACCGAGACGCGCCGCCTGCACGGCAAGAACGTCGCCCTGATCTTCGAGAAGAGCTCGACGAGGACGCGCTGCGCCTTCGAGGTCGCGGCCGCCGACCAGGGCGCGTCGACGACGTACCTGGACCCCTCGGGCTCGCACATCGGCTCGAAGGAGTCCGCGAAGGACACCGCCCGTGTGCTCGGCCGGATGTTCGACGCGATCCAGTTCCGCGGGACCGAGCAGGACACCGTGGAGACGCTCGCCGCCCACGCGGGCGTGCCCGTCTACAACGGCCTGACCGACGACTGGCACCCCACCCAGATGCTCGCCGACGTCCTCACGATGTCCGAGCACAGCACCGGGCCGCTCGCCGGGATCACCTTCGCCTACCTCGGCGACGCCCGCTTCAACATGGGCAACTCCTACCTGATCACCGGCGCCCTGCTCGGCATGGACGTCCGCATCGTCGCCCCCGAGGCGTACTGGCCCGCAGCGGAGATCGTCGAGCGGGCCCGGGCGCTCGCCGAGGAGAGCGGCGCCCGCATCACGCTCACCGAGGACATCCCCGAGGGCGTCCGCGGCGCCGACTTCGTCGTCACCGACGTCTGGGTGTCGATGGGGGAGCCCAAGGAGGTGTGGGCCGAGCGCATAGCCGCCCTCGCGCCGTACGCGGTGACGATGGACGTCCTGCGCGCCACCGGCACCGCGGACGTGAAGTTCCTGCACTGCCTGCCCGCCTTCCACGACCTGGGCACATCGGTCGGCCGGGAGATCTTCGAGACGTACGGCCTGGAGTCCCTGGAGGTCACTGACGAGGTCTTCGAGTCGGCGCACTCCGTCGTCTTCGACGCGGCCGAGAACCGGCTGCACACCATCAAGGCGGTCATGGTCGCGACGCTCGCCTGACCTGCCGTACCCGCACGATCAGCACACACTGGTGGGGCCGGAACACCACATCCGGCCCCACTGGCACGCGGCCCCACCTTCCCCAAGCTCTCAACTCCGTTCGAGCAGGGGAGACCCCACCCGCCGCTCCAGCACCACCAGAAACGAGAATCACCCCATGAGCCCCATGAGTCCCACCGGGCTTCGCATCAAGTCCCCCGAACAGCTCGTCGCCGAATCGGGCGCGGACCTCGAAGGCCACGGCCTCAAGCGCACCATGGGGCTCTTCCAGCTCGTGTGCTTCGGCGTCGGCGCCATCGTCGGCACCGGAATCTTCGTCGGCCTCTCCGACTCGGTCGCCGAGGCGGGCCCCGCCGTCGCGGTCTCCTATGTCCTCGCCGCCGTGACCTGCATCTTCACCGCGTTCTCGTTCGCGGAGCTGGGCGGCGCGATCCCGGTCTCGGGCAGCTCGTACTCCTTCGCGTACGCCTCACTGGGCGAGCGCACCGCGTTCCTGGTGGGCTGGTGCCTGCTCCTGGAGTACGGCGTCTCCGTCTCCGCGGTGGCGGTGGGCTGGAGCCAGTACCTCAACGAGCTCCTGAACAGCCTCACCGGCTGGGAGCTGCCGACCGCGCTGTCCGCGGGACCCGGTGAGGGCGGTGTCGTGAACCTGCCCGCCGTGGTCGTCATCCTGCTCGCCGCCGTGCTCCTGGTGCGCGGCATCCGGGAGAGCGCGGGGGCCACGGCCGCCATGGCCGTGCTGAAGATCGGCATCCTGCTGCTCTTCCTCGCGATCGCCTTCTCGGCGTTCAAGGACGGCAACCTCACGCCCTTCGCGGGCGCCGGGGTCTCCGGCATCACCGCGGGCGCCTCGCTCGCCTTCTTCTCCTTCATCGGCTTCGACGCGGTCACCACGGCGGGCGAGGAGGTCAGGAACCCGCGGCGCAACATCCCGCTCGCGATCATGATCTGCATCGGGGTGGTGACGCTGCTGTACGTCGCCGTGGCGCTCGCCGCGATCGGCGCGATCGGCTCGGACGCGGTCGCCGACAAGCCCGCCGCGCTCTCCCTCATCGTCAACCAGGTCACCGACTCGACCGTCGGCGGCGGCATCATCGCCTTCGGCGCGGTCGTCGCCATCGCGTCCGTCGTGCTCGCCGTGATGTACGGCCAGACCCGCATCCTGATGTCGATGTCCCGGGACGGTCTGATGCCGCGCGTCTTCGAGCGCGTCTCCCCGAGGACGGCCACGCCCGTCGCCAACACCTGGATCGTCGCGGCGGTCGTCGCGGTCCCGGCAGCCTTCTCCTCGCTCGACGTGGTGGTCAATCTGACCACGATCGGCACTCTCGCGATCATGGTCGTGGTGAACATCGCGGTGATCGCCCTGCGGCGCACCGACCCCGACCTCAAGCGCACCTTCCGGGTGCCGCTCTACCCGCTGAGCCCCGTCCTCGGCGTCGGCTTCTGCCTCTATCTGATCTGGGGCACGGGCTGGTCGACGTGGCTGCAGTTCGCGGTGTTCGTCGCGGTGGGCGCCGTGGTCTACGCGCTCTACGGCCGAGGCCACTCGCGGCTCGGCAGGGGCGAGGCGCCGGTCAGTGCGGGAGCGTCCCCGGGAGCGTGAACCAGACGGCCTTGCCGGACTCGGTGGGCCGGTGACCGCAGGACGAGCTCAGGGTGCGGATCAGGAGCAGCCCGCGCCCGTGCTCCTGCCAGGGGTCCGGCGCGTCGTCCGCCGAGGGGTCGGTCAGATCGCCGGGCGGCAGCGGGTTGGAGTCGTGGACCTCGACCTGGCAGCCGGTCGGCAGCAGCTCGATCACCAGCTCTATGGGGGCGCAGCCCTCGGTGTGCTCGACGGCGTTGGCGACCAGCTCGGCGGTGAGCAGCTCCGCGGTGTCGGTGTCGGCCGTCGACTCGATGTCGGTGAGCGCCGTACGGACCAGGGCGCGGGCGACCGGCACGGCTGCCGTGGTGTGCGGCAGCGCGATGCGCCAGGAGGCGGGAGAGGAAGGTTCGGGCAAGGCGGGTCCGTTCAGGGCAGCAGGCGGTCCTGCTTTCAACCGTACGAATCTTAAGCGCTATGTCGACAGGGGCGACGGTCGGGCATTTCCGGGACGTCCGGCCCTGCCGTGCTCCATGTGACAAGACGCGTAAACCGGAAATTTCGTTCCCGTTCATGATGCGCGTTCCGATCCGGCGGCCCCAGGGCCGCTGCCATCTATCGCGTACTCGTGACGGCAGTCACGAATGAGTGATAACTTCAAGAGGTAGCGAACTCCAGCCCCCAGGCCGAGGAGGCCGCACCACATGAGTCCCTTCACCGGCTCCGCGCCCCGCACCCCCGACTGGCGGCATCTGCGCCTCGCCGTCGAGGACGGCGTCGCCACGGTCACGCTCGCCCGCCCCGACAAGCTCAACGCGCTCACCTTCGGCGCCTACGCGGACCTGCGCGACCTGCTCGCCGAACTCTCCCGCGACAAGTCCGTACGCGCCCTGGTGCTCGGCGGCGAGGGGCGCGGCTTCTGCTCCGGCGGCGACGTCGACGAGATCATCGGTGCGACGCTCGCCATGGACACCGCCCAGCTCCTCGACTTCAACCGCATGACGGGACAGGTCGTCAGGGCCATCCGCGAATGCCCGTTCCCGGTGATCGCCGCCGTGCACGGTGTCGCCGCGGGCGCGGGCGCCGTCCTCGCGCTCGCCGCCGACTTCCGCATCGCCGACCCCTCGGCGCGGTTCGCCTTCCTCTTCACCCGCGTCGGCCTCTCCGGCGGCGACATGGGCGCCGCCTACCTGCTGCCCCGTGTCGTCGGCCTCGGCCACGCCACCCGGCTGCTGATGCTCGGCGAGCCCGTCCGCGCCCCCGAGGCCGAACGGATCGGCCTGCTCAGCGAGTTGACAGAGGAGGGAAAGGCCGCCGAGGCCGCGGCCGCCCTGGCCCGCAGGCTCGCCGACGGACCCGCCCTCGCCTACGCCCAGACCAAGGCGCTGCTCACCGCCGAACTCGACATGCCGCTCGCCGCCTCCGTCGAACTGGACGCGGCAACCCAGGCCCTCCTCATGAACGGCGAGGACTACGCCGAGTTCCACGCATCCTTCACCGAGAAGCGCCCGCCGAAGTGGCAGGGCCGATGAGTCCGGGGGGAGGCGCCCCGTCAGGGGCGCGGGGCGTGACATTGCGCGGCTCCGCCGCGGGGGCGCGACCAGCCCCGTCGGGGGCGCGGGGCGTGACATTGTGCGGCTCCGCCGCGGGGGCGCGACCAGCCCCGTCAGGGGCGCGGGGAACTGCGCGACCAGCCACAGGCGGCCCGCAGAAGACGCACGAGCCCTCCAGCGGAACGCTGATGTCCGCCACACCCGCCGGGGCACCCGGCGGCACCCCGACGCCCACGCCGCCCGAGGCACACCGCATCGCCGTCATAGGCGGCGGCCCCGGCGGCCTCTACGCCGCCGCCCTGCTCAAGCGGCTCGCCCCGGCACGCGAGATCACCGTCTGGGAGCGCAACGCACCCGACGACACCTTCGGCTTCGGCGTCGTCCTCTCCGACGAGACGCTCGGCGGCATCGAGCACGCCGACCCGGTCGTGTACGCCGCGCTGCGGGACGAGTTCGTGCGCTGGGACGACATCGACATCGTGCACCGGGGCATCCGGCACACCTCCGGCGGCCACGGCTTCGCGGCGCTCGGCAGGCGCAGGCTCCTGGAGATCCTGCACGCGCGCTGCCACGACCTCGGCGTCGAACTCCGCTTCCGCACCGAGGCACCGGACGCCGCCACGCTCGCCACGGAGTACGACCTGGTCGTCGCGGCCGACGGCGTGCACAGCGGCACCCGCGAGGCGCACGCCGAAGCCTTCGGCCCGGACATCACGACGCACCGCTGCCGCTACATCTGGCTGGCCGCCGACTTCGCCTTCGACGCGTTCCGCTTCGAGATCGCCGAGACCGAGCACGGCGTCATGCAGCTGCACGGCTATCCGTTCTCGGCGCACGAGTCCACCGTCATCGTCGAGATGCGCGAGGAGGTCTGGCGCGCGGCGGGCTTCGAGGGGCTCGACGAGGACGAGTCGACCGAGCGCTGCGTCAAGATCTTCGCCGACGCGCTCGGCGGCCGCCCCCTGCGCGGCAACAAGTCCGCCTGGATCAACTTCCGCACGGTCGTCAACTCCCGCTGGTCCCACGGCAACACGGTCCTCATCGGCGACGCCGCGCACACCGCCCACTTCTCCATCGGCTCCGGCACCAAGCTCGCCGTCGAGGACGCCCTCGCGCTCGCCGCCTGCCTCCAGGAGCAGCCCGACATCCCGAGCGCGCTCACCGCGTACGAGGCGGAGCGCCGCCCCGTCGTCGCCTCCACACAGCGCGCGGCCCGCGCCAGCCTGGAGTGGTTCGAGCGCCTCCCCGACTACCTCGGCCAGCCGCCGCGGCAGTTCGCGTTCAACCTCCTGACCCGCAGCCGCCGGGTCACGCACGACAACCTCCGCCTGCGCGACGCCGGCTTCACCCGCTCCGTGGAACGCGACTTCGGCTGCCCGGACGGCACGCCGCCCATGTTCACGCCCTTCACGCTCCGCGAACTGACCCTGCGCAACCGCGTGGTCGTCTCCCCGATGGACATGTACTCCGCGGTGGACGGCGTCCCCGGCGACTTCCACCTCGTCCACCTGGGCGCCAGGGCGCTCGGCGGCGCGGGCCTCGTCATGACCGAGATGGTCTGCGTCAGCGAGCACGGCCGCATCACACCGGGCTGCGCCGGGCTCTACACCGAAGGGCAGGCCGATGCCTGGCGGCGGATCACCGGCTTCGCGCACGCCCAGGCGCCCGGCACGGCGATCGGCGTACAGCTGGGCCACTCGGGCCGCAAGGGCTCCACGAGGCTGATGTGGGAGGGCATCGACGAGCCGCTGCCCGACGGCAACTGGCCGCTGGTGGCCGCCTCACCGCTCCCGTACCGCCCCGACAGCCAGATCCCGCACGAACTCTCCCGCGCGGGCCTCGCCGAGATCCGCGAACAGTTCGTCGCGGCCGCCCGGCGCGCCGACCGCGCCGACTTCGACCTCCTCGAACTGCACTGCGCCCACGGCTACTTGCTCTCCGGCTTCCTCTCCCCGCTGACCAACCACCGCACCGACGCGTACGGCGGCCCGCTGGAGAACCGGCTCCGCTTCCCCCTCGAAGTCTTCGACGCGGTACGGGAGGTGTGGCCGCGCGGCAAACCCATGACGGTCCGCGTCTCCGCCACGGACTGGGCGGACGGTGGCACCACGGCCGACGACGCCGTCGCGATCGCCCGCGCGTTCGCGGCCCACGGCGCCGACGCGCTCGACGTCTCCACCGGGCAGGTGGTCTCCGACGAACGCCCCGCGTACGGCCGCTCCTACCAGACCCCGTACGCCGACCGCATCCGCAACGAAACGGGCCTCCCGGTGATCACGGTCGGCGCGATCTCCTCCTGGGACGACGTCAACTCCCTGATCCTCGCGGGCCGCGCCGACCTGTGCGCCCTGGCACGCCCCCACCTCTACGACCCGCACTGGACGCTGCACGCGGCGGCCGAGCAGGGGTACGCGGGCCCGGGGGTGAGCTGGCCCGTCCAGTACGGCGCGGGCAGCAGACGCCCGCAGACCGGCCGCACGGACGCGCCGAAGCAGCGCCTGACGCTGGGGAGTTGAGAGGTCAGGGCGTCACGAACGCGGCGCCCGCCTCCCGCAGCCACCCGTCGAGCGCCGCGAAGACCTCCGCGGAGCGCGCCCCCGGCCAGTCATCGGGGAGCAACTCGGCGGGCAGTCCCGGGTCCGCGTACGGGAGTTGGCGCCAGGAGTCCAGGGCGAGCAGATAGTCCCGGTACGCCTCGACCGGCGGCGGGGGAGTGCCGCGGCGGGCCTCCCAGGAGCGCAGGACCGGCTCGTGGCGGTCCAGGAACGCCTCGTGCTGCTTGGCGAGCGAGGAGAGGTCCCACCAGCGGGCCACCGCGTCGGCCGTCGCGGCGTAGCCCAGGTGCTCGCCGCGGAACAGGTCCACGTACGGGGCGAGTTGGAGGCGCTCCAGGGTGTGCCTCGTCTCCTCGTACAGGTGCGCGGGGGCGATCCACACGCCGGGGGCCGCCGTACCGAAGCCGAGGCCCGCGAGGCGGGAGCGCAGCACGTGCCGCTTGTGGCGTTCCGCCTCGGGGACGGAGAAGACGGCGAGGACCCAGCCGCCCTCGCGGCGGGCGTCGGGAGACGCGCCGTAGATGCGGCGGTCGCCGTCCTCCAGGAGCTGGCGGGCGTCCGGCGAGAGGGCGTAGCCCGCCGCGCCCGACTCCGTGCGGGCGGGCACGAGGAGCCCCCTGCGCTTGAGCCGGGACACCGACGAGCGCACCGACGGCGCGTCGACGCCGACCGGCGCGAGGAGGCGCACAAGCTCGGCGACCGGCACCGGGCCCGGTGCCGTGCGGCCGTAGGCGCCGTAGAAGGTGACGATCAGGGATCGTGGAGTGTGCTGCTCGGACACGTGATCACTCTACGGGCCCGGCCGCCCGCAGCCTGAACCTCTGCAGTTTCCCCGTCGGCGTACGCGGCAGCGCGTCCAGGAAGACGATCTCGCGCGGGCACTTGTAGGGCACGAGCTCCGACTTCACGAAGTCGCGCAGCCGGTCCGCGTCCTGGGCGGCGCCCGCGCGCGCCACGACGTACGCCACCACGATCTGTCCGCGCAGCTCGTCGGGCCGGCCCACGACCGCCGCCTCCGTGACGTCCGGGTGGCGCAGCAGGGCCTCCTCGACCTCGGGGCCCGCGATGTTGTACCCGGCGGAAATGATCATGTCGTCCGCGCGCGCGACATAGCGGAAGTAGCCGTCGGCGTCGCGGACATAGGTGTCCCCTGTGACGTTCCAGCCGTGCCGTACGTACACCTGCTGCCGCTCGTCGGCGAGATAGCGGCAGCCGACCGGGCCGCGCACGGCGAGCAGTCCCGGTTCGCCGTCGGGCACCGGCGCCCCGGACTCGTCCACCACGCGCGCGTGCCACCCCGGTACGGGGCGTCCCGTCGTGCCGGGCCGGATCGCGTCGTCCGCGGCGGAGATGAAGATGTGCAGCAGCTCCGTCGCGCCGATGCCGTTGATGATGCGGTGCCCGGTGCGCCGGTGCCACGCCTGCCAGGTGCCCGCGGGGAGGTTCTCGCCCGCCGACACGCAGCGGCGCAGCGAGGAGACGTCGTGGGCGTCGATGTGGTCGAGCATCGTGCGGTACGCGGTCGGCGCGGTGAACAGGACCGTCACGCCGTGCCGGGCGATCGCGGGCAACAGCTGCTTGGGGCCCGCCTGTTCGAGCAGCAGTGAGGAGGCGCCGAAGCGCAGCGGGAAGACGACGAGGCCGCCGAGCCCGAAGGTGAAGCCGAGCGGGGGACTGCCCGTGAAGACGTCGTCGGGGCCCGGCTTGAGGATGTGCCGGGCGAAGGTGTCGGCGATCGCGAGCACATCGCGGTGGAAGTGCATGCAGCCCTTGGGGCGGCCCGTGGTGCCGGAGGTGAACGCGATCAGCGCGACGTCGTCGGCCGCCGTGTCCACCGGTTCGTAGTACGCGGGCTGCCGGGCGGCGCGCACGACGAGGTCGTCGGGGCCTTCCCCGTCGTACGTCGTGATGCTCAGGCCCGGGATCCCGGCCTTGATCAGATCGTCGACCGCCCTGATGTCGCACAGCGCGTGCCGCACCTCGGCGATCTCGCACATCGTGGCCAGCTCCTGCGCGCGCTGCTGGGCCAGGACGGTCACGGCGACCGCGCCCGCCTTCATCACCGCGAGCCAGCAGGCGGCGAGCCGGGGCGTGCTGGGCCCGCGCAGCAGGACGCGCTGTCCGGGCAGTACGCCGAGCTCGGAGGTCAGGACGTGCGCGATCTGGTCGACGTGGTTCTGCAGCCGCCCGTACGTCCAGGTCTCGCCGGACGGCGCGTGGAACGCGGGGCGCCCGGCGCCGAACCGCTCCACCGTGCGGTCCAGGAGCTCGGCGCCGCAGTTCAGACGGTCGGGGTAGTGGAGTTCGGGCCGGTCGTGGACGAGGGCGGGCCACTGTTCGCGCGGCGGGAGATGGTCCCGGGCGAAGGTGTCGACGTGGCCGGATGGTGTCAGCCCTGGGATGCCGATGGATGCCATGGCGGGGGTGCCCCCTTGCCTGCCGGTCGGGCGCTGTGGTGGGCTCGCTCCACGAGCGTATCGTGATGGTGACGACAGTCAACGGTGCGCGATAAAGGAGGGGCCTGGGATGACGGCATTCTCGCTCAATCCTCATCAAACCGCCCGATGTGCGGAACTGCGTACGCTCGCCGTCGAACGCCTGCGCCCGCTCGCGGAGAAGGGCGATCCCGGCCATGTGAACCGCCCCCTCGTGGCGGCCCTCGGCGAACTGAGGCTCCTCGACGGCCTGTTCACCTCCGGCGCCCTCGACCTCTGCCTGATGCGCGAATCCCTCGCCTACGCCTGCACGGAGGCCGAGACCGCCCTGGCGCTCCAGGGCCTCGGCGCCCATCCGGTGCACGCCCACGGCACGCCGACGCAGCGCGAACGCTGGCTGCCGCAGGTCCGTTCGGGGCAGGCCGTCGCCGCCTTCGCGCTCTCCGAACCCGGCGCGGGCTCCGACGCGGCGGCCCTCGCCCTCGACGCGGCCCGGGACGGCTCCGGCGGATGGCGCCTGACCGGCGAGAAGTGCTGGATCTCGAACGCCCCCGAAGCCGACTTCTACACCGTCTTCGCCCGTACGACCCCGGGCGCGGCTGCCCGCGGCGTCACCGCGTTCCTGGTCCCCGCCGACCGCGCGGGCCTGACCGGCACCCCCCTCGACATGCTCTCCCCGCACCCGATCGGCGCGCTCGCCTTCGACGCGGTGCGGGTCGGCCCCGACGACGTGCTCGGCGAGGTCGACCGCGGCTTCCGGGTCGCCATGACGACCCTCAACCGGTTCCGGCCGAGCGTCGGCGCGTTCGCGGTCGGCATGGCACAGGCGGCGCTGGACGCGGCGCTGGCTCATACGGCTGAACGGGATGCGTTCGGCGGCAAGTTGAAGGATCTGCAGGCCGTGGGCCATCAGGTCGCGGAGATGTCCGTGCGGACGGAGGCGGCACGTCTGATGGTGTACGCGGCGGCTTCCGCGTACGACGCGGGGGCGCCGGGGATCGCACGGCGTGCGGCGATGGCGAAGCTCCTTGCCACGGAGACGGCGCAGTATGTGGTCGATGCGGCCGTTCAGTTGCACGGGGCTTGTGCGTTGCGGCGCGGGCATCTTCTTGAGCACCTGTATCGGGAGGTGCGGGCGCCCCGGATCTATGAGGGGGCGAGTGAGGTGCAGAGGTCCATCATCGCGAAGGAGCTTTATGGGTGAGTGATGTGCCGTGCGGGCCCGTTGTGGCTGAGCGCGCCCACGCGGCGGAGCCGCATGTGTCACAGCCCCGCGCCCCTTCGGGGCGCCACCCAGTCCGTCCTTGACCGAGGAGCTGTAGACCGATGACCCTGCACCGCGTCAATCCCCCCGAACTCTCCCCGCCCACCGGCTTCTCGCACGCCGTCACCGCCACCGGATCCCAGCTCGTCTTCCTCGCCGGGCAGACCGCTCTCGACGGCGCGGGCAAGGTCACGGGGGTGACCCTGCCCGAGCAGTTCGAGGTGGCGTTGGCCAATCTGCTGACCGCGTTGCGGCACGCGGGCGGTACCCCCGCCGACCTCGCCCGCGTCACCGTCTACGCGACGGACGTCGCCGACTACCGCGAGTGCGCCCCCGAACTGGGCCGCATCTGGCGGAGGTTGGCGGGCCGCGACTACCCCGCGATGGCGGTGATCGGCGCGGTCCGCCTGTGGGACGAGCAGGCGTTGGTGGAACTGGACGGGGTGGCGGTGCTGAGTACTGGCAGCCCGTCCGGCGCTGGGGAGCAATAGCCCGTCCGGCGTTTGAGGACGAGGCCGTTCAGGCCGATACGGGGGCCCGGGGGCGGCGCCCCGAACCCCCGGCTCCACTCAGATGTCCCGGAACGTCTCGATCTGCGCCCCGACGGAGTTCAACCGCTCCGCGAGATCCTCGTACCCACGATTGATCACGTAGACATTGCGGAGCACCGACGTGCCCTCCGCCGCCATCATCGCGAGCAGCACCACCACGGCGGGCCGCAGCGCGGGCGGGCACATCATTTCGGCGGCGCGCCAGCGGGTCGGGCCCTCGACGAGGACCCGGTGCGGGTCGAGGAGTTGCAGACGCCCGCCCAGGCGGTTGAGGTCCGTGAGGTAGATCGCGCGGTTGTCGTAGACCCAGTCGTGGATGAGGGTCTTGCCCTGCGCCGCCGCCGCGATGGCCGCGAAGAAGGGGACGTTGTCGATGTTGAGGCCGGGGAACGGCATCGGGTGGATCTTGTCGATGGGCGCCTCCAGCTTGGAGGGCCGCACCGTGAGGTCGATGAGGCGGGTCCGGCCGTTGTCGGCGGGGTATTCCGCGCTGCGGTCGTGGTCGAGGCCCATCTCCTCCAGGACCGCCAGCTCGATCTCCAGGAACTCGATCGGCACCCGGCGCACGGTGAGTTCGGACTCGGTGACGACGGCGGCGGCGAGCAGGCTCATCGCCTCGACCGGGTCCTCGGAGGGGGAGTAGTCGACGTCGACGTCGATGGTGGGGACGCCGTGCACGGTGAGGGTCGTGGTGCCGATGCCCTCGACCTTGACGCCGAGCGCCTCCAGGAAGAAGCACAGGTCCTGGACCATGTAGTTCGACGAGGCGTTGCGGATGACCGTGGTGCCCGCGCTGCGGGCCGCGGCGAGCAGGGCGTTCTCGGTGACGGTGTCCCCGCGCTCGGTGAGGACGATGGGGCGGTCGGGGGAGACGTCCCGCGCGACCTCGGCGTGATACAGACCCTCGGTCGCCGCGATGTCCAGGCCGAACCGGCGCAGCGCGATCATGTGCGGCTCGATCGTGCGGGTGCCGAGGTCGCAGCCGCCCGCGTAGGGCAGCTTGAAACGGTCCATGCGGTGCAGGAGCGGGCCGAGGAACATGATGATCGAGCGGGTGCGGCGCGCGGCCTCCGCGTCGATGGCGTCCATGTCGAGCTTGGCGGGCGGCACGATCTCCAGGTCGACGCCGTCGTTGATCCAACGGGTGCGCACGCCGATGGAGTTGAGCACTTCGAGGAGGCGGTAGACCTCCTCGATACGGGCGACGCGGCGCAGCACCGTGCGGCCCTTGTTCAGCAGGGACGCACAGAGCAGCGCCACGCACGCGTTCTTGCTCGTCTTCACGTCGATGGCGCCGGAGAGTCGGCGACCGCCGACGACTCGCAGATGCATGGGGCCCGCGTACCCGAGCGAGACGATTTCACTGTCGAGAGCCTCGCCGATCCGGGCGATCATCTCAAGGCTGATGTTCTGGTTGCCGCGCTCGATGCGGTTCACGGCGCTCTGGCTGGTGCTGAGCGCCTCGGCGAGCTGCGTCTGTGTCCAGCCCCGGTGCTGCCGGGCGTCACGGATGAGCTTGCCGATGCGTACGAGGTAGTCGTCTGCCATGTGTCGCAGGTTATCTCAGATATGAGATGACGCACGCGCTGGGGTAGGCCATATGAGGATCGGCCGTCCGGGGGCCTTCCCCCGCACGGGAGTTCAGCCGCAGCCGCACGAGGCGTGCCGGCCGCCGTGCACCGACGCGTAGGCCGTGGGCCGGGGCCCCGCCGCCGCCCGCGTCACTCGGGCGGCGGCCGCGCGACCTGCCGACGACTCGGCGTCGTGCACCACTGTGCCTCCGACGAGCGTGAGACGCACGTCGACCGAACTGATATCAGCCACCGGACACCGCGTCACATCGCGGTCGAGCAGCACAAGGTCGGCTGCTTTCCCTCTCTCGACGGTCCCGGTGACGTGCTCCATGCGAAGTTGACGCGCGGTGCCCGAGGTGTGCATGAGCAGGGAAGACGTACGGCTGAGGGCTTCCTCGGCGCGGTACAGGTCGCCCTCGCCGTCGAAGCCCTCGCGGTCGATCGCGGTCCGCACCTGATTCCAGACCTGCAGCGGGTCGACCGGCCAGTCCGAGCCACCCGAGAGCGCCGCGCGCCGCTTCTGGAGGCTGCGGGCCGGGTACTGCCACCGGTGCCGTTCGGCGCCGATGTAGGGCAGCAGGGCGTCCATGGTCCAGGTGTTCCGTGAGGCCCACTGGAGCTGCATGCAGGCGACGACGCCGAGCTCGGCGAAGCGGGAGAGGTCGGCGGGGTCGACGAGTTGGAGGTGGGCCGTGGTGTTGCGGAGATCACGGCGGCCCGTCCTGCGCAGGGCGTACGCGTATCCGTCGAGTGAGGTGCGGACGGCGCGGTCGCCGATGGCGTGCGCGTGCATCTGCCAGCCCTCGGCGTTGAAGGCGGCGCTCAGCCGTCCGTAGTCGGCGGCCGACACATACAGGTCGCCGCGGTTGTCGGTGGGCCTGCCCTCCTTGTCGAGGTAGGGCTTCAGGAGCGCTGCGGTCTGCGCCGGGTACTCGATGACGCCGTCGAGGAACACCTTGACCGTGCCGAAGCGCAGTTTGCGTACGTCCTTGAACTCCGCCCTGAGCTTCTTCGCGTACGCGAGGGCGGCGGCCGGGTCCTTGGTCTGGTCGGTGTCGATGCGCAGGGCGGGCACGAAGCGCTGGAGGAGGCGGTCCGACGCGGCGAGCCGCCGGTACAGCTCCAGTTCGCCCTGCCCCACCACGGCCTCCATGAACGTGGTGATCCCGGACGCGGCGGCCTCGGCGAGGATCTTCGCGGCGGCGTCCGTCAGCTGCGTCTCGTCGGGCTCGGGGACGTGCCGCATGACGAGCGGCTGTGCGTCGTCCTTGAGCACTCCGGTCGGCTTGCCGTCCGCACCCTTGACGATCTTGCCGCCGACCGGGTCGGGGGTCGACGCGGTGATCTTCGCGATGTCCAGGGCACGCTGATTGGCCCACAGGTTGTGGCCGTCGCCGCCGCTCAGGACGATCGGGCGGCGGGTCGGCAGTGCGTCGAGCATGGAGTGGTGCGGGACCGTGCCGTGCGGCAGCAGGCCGACCGGGTTCCAGTCCTCGACCACCAGCCAGCCGTCGGGCTCCTGGTCGGCGGAGTCCTTGAGGAACTCGGTGAGCGTCTTCTGCAGATCCTCGACGGTCTGCTCGGCGCCCCCGAGCGACGGCCGCAGCGAACGGCCCGCGGCGCCCATCGGGTGGGCGTGCCCGTCGTGGATGCCGCTCATCACGGTGCCGCCGCGGGCGTCCACGACGTCGGTGTCCCGTCCGATGTACCGGCGCAGGGCGGCGTCCGTGCCGACGGCGAGGATCCGCCCGTCCCGGCCGACGGCCACGGCCTCGGCCCGCGCGGGGTGCGAAGTGCCGGTGAAGACACGGGCGTTGTGCACGACGAGCGCGGCGGACCTGCGGGGCGATGCGGCGACGGCGGGTCCCGCTGCGGCGACGAGCCCGGCGGCTCCCGCGGCGGCGAGGACGGCGCGCCGGGAGGGCGCGGAGACGTACGGCAGAGACATGACCACACTCCAACGGGACGGGTAGCAGCGTCGGGTGGGCGGGTGGGAAAGATCGCCGCGAAGCGGCGGCACGGAAGGACCCCACGGCCCGCAGCAGACCTTCGACGAGTAATCCGTTAACCAGAACCCACCCCCGACGACGGATTCCGTACGATGAGCCGCGTGTCAGCCCCGACGCTCGCCGACATAGCCCGCGCGGCGGAGGTCTCCACCGCGACGGTCTCGCACGCCCTGAACGGCACGGGACGGATCGGCGAGGCCACCCGCCGCAGGGTCCGCGAGACGGCGACACGGCTCGGCTACGGCATCCCGGGGCCACCGCGCAGCCGCACCCTGGGCATCGCCGTCACCACCTTCCCCGGCGCCTGGAACTACACGGAGATCGCCTACTTCTCGCGCGCCGTCACCGCGGCCACCTCGGCCGCCCACGCGCGCGGCTACGCCGTCACCACGCTCCCCGCCGACCGCGCCGCGGACGACTCCTGGCACAGCCTCGCCGTCGACGGCATGCTGATCGTGGACAGCCCGCGCGGCGACCGGATGGCCCGTGCCCTGCGCGCCCGCGGCATCCCGCTCGTCTTCGACGGCGTGCCCGGCGACCCGCGCCCCGGCGACCACTGGGTCGACAACGACCACGAAGCGACCACCCGCGAGGTCCTCGACCACCTCGTGGCGTCCGGCGCCCGCCGCGTCGCCCTGCAGTCGGGCAGCGGCGGCGAGCACTACGCGCGCGCGGTGACGGCGGCGTACGGACAGTGGTGCGCGGAGCGCGGCGCGGACCCGCTGGTCGTGCCGTTCGACGCGGCGGACGCCCAAGGCCGCTCTTTCGACGCCCTGTTGACCGGCGGGGACCGCGCCGACGCCGTCTACGCCGCGTACGATCCGGGCGGCCGCCAGCTCCTCGCGGCCGCGGCACGGCTCGGTCTGCGCGTCCCCGCCGACCTGCGCGTGGTCTGCGCGAGCGAGGATCCCGGGTACGCGCGGACCTCGCCGCCCGTGAGCACGGTCACCCTCGACCCGGAGCGGACCGCGCGCGCCGCCGTGGCGGTCCTCGTCGACCTGGTCGAGGGCGGCGGCGACGCGTCACCGGGACCGGTCGTCGTCCCGGCCGCCCTCCTCGTCCGCGCCTCGTCCGGCGCTCAGCCCGCCGCCGGATAGTCGGCGTACCCCTTCGCCCCGCCCTGGTAGTACGTGGCGGGGTCGCCCGCCGCCAGCTCGCGCTCCAGGGCGAACCGGCCGACCAGGTCGGGGTTGGCGACGAAGTGCGTGCCGAAGGAGACGGCGTCGGCGAAGCCCGCGCCGACGAGGGCGTTCGCGGAGTCCCTGGCGAAGCCGTTGTTGGCGATCAGCGGCCCTTCGAACCGGCGCCGGTAGCGCGCGAACGCCGCGAAGCCGGGGGTCTCGCCAGGGCCCGCGAGGTCGGGGCCGCGCAGGTGGAGGTAGGCGAGCGGCCGGTCGTTCAGGACCGTCACGAGCTCGTCGAAGTCGGCGAGCACCTCCTCGTCGACGACGAACCGTTCGGTCGCCGTCATGTACGGCGCGAGGCGCACGCCCACCCGCCGCCCGTCCCACTCGGCGGTGACCGCGTCGACGACGTCGAGCAGCAGGCGCCGCCGCCGCGCGCGGTCACCGCCGTAGGCGTCGTCGCGGTGGTTCAGGCGCGGGTTGAGGAACTGGGCGAACAGGAACGCGCCGAGCGCGCCGATCTCCACCCCGTCGAACCCGGCGCGCCGCGCGTTGGCCGCCGCCGCACGGAACTCGGCGACGGTCGCCCCGATGTCGTCGACGGTCATCGCGCGCGGCGTCAGCGTCTCCTTGAACCCGTCGGGCGTGAACGTCCTCGCGCGCGGGTCGACCGCCGAGGGCCCCGCGGGCAGCGCACCGCCGAGGTGGTCGGGGTGCGAGGCGGCGCCGGTGTGCCAGAGCTGCTGCACGATGCGGCCGCCGAGGGCGTGCACGACGTCGGTGACCCGGCGCCACCCGGCGACCTGTTCCTCGCTGTGGACGCCGGGTACGTTGACGAACCCGACGGCCCGTTCGCTCACCCAGGTCCCCTCGGTGACGATGAGCCCGGCGGAGGCCCGCTGCCCGTAGTAGGCGGCGTGCAGCTCGGTCGGTACGAGGCCGGGGTTGTCGGCGCGGGCCCGGGTGAGCGGGGCCATCACCACCCGGTTGGGCAGCCGGATGTCGCCCAGGGCGGTGCCGTGCAGCAGGGGCTGGCCGAGGGCGGTGGTCAGGGTGGCGGTCATGACGGTTCTCCTTCGTCGCGTTACTGTCGCGGCGGCTCTGCCGCGGGGGATGTGAAGGTGACGGCGTACGACGGGGAAAGGTGACCGATGGACGGGCAAGAGGCGCTGGCGGACCGTTTCGAGGCGCACCGCGGCCATCTGCGGGGCGTCGCCTACCGCATGCTCGGCTCGCTCAGCGACGCCGACGACGCCGTCCAGGAGACCTGGCTGCGGCTCAGCCGCAGCGACGCGGCCGGGATCGAGAACCTCACCGGCTGGCTCCGCACCGTCGTCTCCCGCATCTGCCTGGACATGCTGCGCTCCGCCGCGGCCCGCCACGAGGAACCCGTCGACGGTCAACTCCCCGACAAGGCAAGGGAATTCGGCGACGGAGCGGACCCGGAGGAGGAAGTGCTCCTCGCCGACTCGGTGGGCCGCGCGCTGCTCGTGGTCCTCGACACGCTGGGCCCCGCCGAACGGGTGGCCTTCGTCCTCCACGACCTCTTCGCCGTGCCGTTCGACCAGATCGCACCCGTGGTGGAGCGCACCACGGTCACCACGAAGAAGCTCGCGAGCCGCGCCCGCCACAAGGTCCGCGGCACCTCACCGCTCGCGGCCCCGGTCCTCGCGGAGCACCGGCAGGTCGTGGAGACCTTCCTCGCGGCCGCCCGCAGCGGCGACCTGGCGGCGCTGCTCACGGTCCTCGCCCCCGACGTCGTCCGCACGGCCGACCTCTCCGCGCTGCCGACGGGCCGCGCGGCGGTGATCCGGGGTGCACGGGCCGTGGCCGACGAGACGGTCCTCCTCAAGCGCAACGCCCGCTTCGCGGAGCCCGCGCTCATCGACGGCACGGTGGGCCTGGTCGTGGCCCCGCGCGGACGCCTCCTGGGCGTGCTCGTCATCCAGGTCGAGGACGGGCGGGTCGCCTCGTACGAGGTCGTAGCCGATCCCGCGCGGCTGCGGGCGCTTGATGTGGCCGTGCTCGACGAGGTACCCGGCATGCCCGGAGGAGGGCATGCCGGACTGTGAGAGGGCGCACCTCGTCGTCACGCCGGGGCATGTACTAGTGTTATCTCGACATCGAGATATCTGCCGAGGCGCACCAGAAGCCGCCACTCGGTAAGGGTTACCTAACTAAGCCTTACCTTAGCGGATCGACGAGGAGTCGTGGCGGCAGGATGTGACGGAACGCGCACATATATGAAGGAGACTGTCGTGTCGGCGAACAGCTTCGACGCCCGCAGCACGCTGCGCGTGGGCGACGAGTCGTACGAGATCTTCAAGCTGGACAAGGTCGAGGGCTCCGCACGCCTTCCCTACAGCCTGAAGGTGCTGCTGGAGAACCTGCTCCGTACCGAGGACGGCGCGAACATCACCGCCGACCACATCCGTGCCCTCGGCAACTGGGACTCGCAGGCCCAGCCCTCGCAGGAGATCCAGTTCACGCCGGCCCGCGTGATCATGCAGGACTTCACCGGCGTGCCCTGCGTCGTGGACCTCGCCACCATGCGTGAGGCCGTCAAGGAGCTCGGCGGCGACCCGGCGAAGATCAACCCGCTGGCCCCGGCCGAGCTGGTCATCGACCACTCCGTCATCGCCGACAAGTTCGGCACCGCCGACGCCTTCGGCCAGAACGTCGAGCTGGAGTACGGCCGCAACAAGGAGCGCTACCAGTTCCTGCGCTGGGGCCAGACCGCCTTCGACGAGTTCAAGGTCGTCCCCCCGGGCACCGGCATCGTCCACCAGGTCAACATCGAGCACCTGGCCCGCACGGTCATGGTCCGGGGCGGCCAGGCCTACCCCGACACCCTCGTCGGCACCGACTCGCACACCACGATGGTCAACGGCCTGGGCGTCCTGGGCTGGGGCGTCGGCGGCATCGAGGCCGAGGCCGCGATGCTCGGCCAGCCGGTCTCGATGCTCATCCCGCGCGTCGTCGGCTTCAAGCTGACCGGCGAGCTGAAGCCGGGCACCACCGCCACGGACCTCGTGCTCACGATCACCGAGATGCTGCGCAAGCACGGCGTCGTCGGCAAGTTCGTCGAGTTCTACGGCGAGGGTGTGGCGGCCACGAGCCTCGCCAACCGCGCCACCATCGGCAACATGTCGCCCGAGTTCGGTTCGACGGCCGCGATCTTCCCGATCGACGGCGAGACGCTGAACTACCTCAAGCTCACCGGCCGCTCCGAGCAGCAGGTCGCGCTCGTCGAGGCGTACGCCAAGGAGCAGGGCCTCTGGCTGGACCCGGCCGCCGAGCCGGACTTCTCGGAGAAGCTGGAGCTCGACCTCTCGACGGTCGTCCCGTCGATCGCGGGTCCGAAGCGTCCGCAGGACCGCATCGTCCTCGCCAACGCCGCCCAGCAGTTCGCGCTCGACGTGCGCAACTACGTCGACACCGCGGACGAGGCGGGCGAGGAGTCCTTCCCGGCCTCCGACGCCCCGGCCGCCAGCAACGGCGTGCCGTCGAACCCGACCACGGTCACGGCCCCCGACGGCTCGACGTACGAGATCGACCACGGTGCGGTGACGGTCGCGGCCATCACCTCCTGCACCAACACCTCGAACCCGTACGTGATGGTCGCCGCCGCGCTCGTCGCGAAGAAGGCCGTCGAGAAGGGCCTGACCCGCAAGCCGTGGGTCAAGACCACCCTCGCCCCGGGCTCGAAGGTCGTCACCGACTACTTCGACAAGGCGGGCCTGACCCCGTACCTCGACAAGGTCGGCTTCAACCTCGTCGGCTACGGCTGCACCACCTGCATCGGCAACTCGGGCCCGCTGCCCGAGGAGGTCTCGAAGGCCGTCAACGACCACGACCTGGCCGTGACGTCCGTCCTCTCCGGCAACCGGAACTTCGAGGGCCGCATCAACCCCGACGTCAAGATGAACTACCTGGCGTCCCCGCCGCTGGTCGTCGCGTACGCCATCGCGGGTTCGATGAAGGTCGACATCACGACCGAGGCGCTCGGCGCCGACCAGGACGGCAACCCGGTCTTCCTGAAGGACATCTGGCCCTCCGAGGCCGAGGTCAACGACGTCGTGGCGAACGCCATCGGCGAGGACATGTTCAACAAGTCCTACCAGGACGTCTTCGCGGGCGACGCCCAGTGGCAGGCGCTGCCGATCCCGACCGGCAACACCTTCGAGTGGGACAGCGAGTCGACCTACGTCCGCAAGCCCCCGTACTTCGAGGGCATGGCGCACGAGCCGGCTCCGGTCGAGGACATCACGGGCGCCCGTGTCCTGGCCAAGCTGGGCGACTCGGTCACCACCGACCACATCTCCCCGGCCGGTGCGATCAAGGCCGACACCCCGGCCGGCAAGTACCTCACGGAGCACGGCGTCGAGCGCCGTGACTTCAACTCCTACGGCTCGCGCCGTGGCAACCACGAGGTCATGATCCGCGGCACGTTCGCCAACATCCGCCTGCGCAACCAGCTCGCGCCGGGCACCGAGGGCGGCTTCACCCGCGACTTCACGCAGGCTGCGACTGCTGACGCGGCTCCGGTCTCGTTCATCTACGACGCCTCGCGCAACTACATCGAGCAGGGCACCCCGCTCGTCATCCTGGGCGGCAAGGAGTACGGCTCCGGCTCGTCCCGCGACTGGGCCGCCAAGGGCACCGCGCTCCTCGGCGTCAAGGCCGTCATCACCGAGTCGTACGAGCGCATCCACCGCTCGAACCTCATCGGCATGGGCGTCCTGCCGCTCCAGTTCCCGGAGGGTCAGTCGGCCGACTCCCTCGGCCTGACCGGCGAGGAGACCTTCTCCTTCTCCGGCGTGACCGAGCTGAACAACGGCACGACCCCCCGCACGGTGAAGGTCACCACCGACACCGGTGTGGAGTTCGACGCGGTCGTCCGCATCGACACCCCCGGTGAGGCGGACTACTACCGCAACGGCGGCATCATGCAGTACGTGCTGCGCAGCCTGATCCGCAAGTAAGCGGTCAGGGAAGGCAGTCGAGGGCCGTGCCCCCGGTCGATGACCGGGGGC